>JADLED010000301.1 GCA_020846335.1 Bacteroidia bacterium | reverse complement strand
TTTGTATTATCTTTAATCAACATGTTAAAAATAAAATCCTTGAAATCAAATTACATTTGCATTTTGTTATCTGCGATACTGCTGAATACCAATTTAACCCGGGCTCAGCAAAACTACAAGCCGGAAGAGAAATTATACAGAACTCACATCGAATTTATGGCCTTGCCAGCTTTAATGTTTAACTCCATAACATTTGGTGTTAGTAAACACACTTCAGAAAACAGGGAGCATGTGATTACTCTCAGCGCGCAATCCTTATTTGTAGAACCTCCGATTTACGGTTCTTTGGCCGCCCGTTATAACTACAATATTTATTTGAATCAGGAATGCCGCTTTAGGGCTTATGTTCCTATGTGGTGTGGTGCCAGGTATTTAATAGCTTCAGGTGGTGGCGAGTCAGATGCATTGCCCTATCAGGTTTTTTTATATACAGTTGGCACCGGAATTGGTTTAAAATACGAATTCAAAAACCAACACAAAATACGATTTGAGTTGGGCGTGGGCGCTTCCTTATACACCGAATCCAATCAGACCAGAAATTTGAATGGCTTTGCTGTTCAGCGTGGAAATCCAGTAATTCCGGCTTTCAGAGGTGGTTTTAAATACCTTATTCCTATTGGGAAGTGAAAAATGTGTGCAAACTACAAAGGCATCGCCTGTTCTCATTGAGCATATTCCATTCATTTGATTAAATTTAGCATGTATGCTAAAAAAAGTTCTCATAGCACTTTTTTTTCTGATTCATATTTGTGTCTTTGCCCAAAGAGATGATTATGTGTTGGAATGGCCTTATTCCTCCGAAGAAAGCCGGGCAATGTATGATAGTATTCGCACAAATCCATCTAACAAGCACATTCGCGAACTAAGCCGCAACAAAAACTGCCTGCTTCGGGAGTACACGTATTATAAGCCCATTACTGATGACTCCTGGCTTATTTACGAACGCCATTTTCACTCTAATGGCAAACCTCGCAGCGAAGGTATGGCTTCTGCTAAACCGCAGGGTTTGTGGTTTTATTACGACACGCTTGGTGTGCTTTATGCCGAATACAATTATTACACACAAAGCACTAAATGGCATGCACCAATCAAAAGCTCATTTCAATGGGAATTCGATTCTGTCGAAAAAAAAGCCATGCGGTTTATGAAGAGTTTGTACGATACCAACCTTGTTAACAATCATTTTAAAATAGAAGAGATAAAGTGGCATTATTCAAAACCAAGAGTTTTTAGTGCCTTACCTGAAATACCCTTTGAAAAGCCTTCCTCAATTGGAGTTGTTTTTTGTTTGGACGAAGGTGGGGCAAGAACGCCGCTTCCGGCACAATTGTATTTTGATGAGAATTTGAAACTTACAAGTAATGCACACACGCAATTATTATCTAATTTCGACCCCCGAGTAAATGTCAGCAATCAGGATGCCAACCGCTTGGCACACGAAAAAGGATTTAAGAACAACTGTTGGTTGGCATTCGACAGTGCAATGAATGAACAGTCGAAATCAATAAATTATTTATTCTGGGTAAATTACCGCTTCGATACACTTTACAAAACCTTTAGGGCTTACCGATTGCGGGAAAAATACTTTTCCATGAATGCTTATACCGGCAAGCACACAATTACTAGCTACAAATATTCCGATGAAAGAGACAGGAGATATGAACGCTATGTTAAGTTGCCAAAAGCAGAACCAAATAATGGGTTAAAGGAAATTCAATTTAACGGGGTTTATTTGAATGTAGCCAAAAACTGGAGGGTGGTAGAAACCGAATACGATCATGGTAATCAAAACAAACTAAACTGGTTGATCAACCAAAACGATACCATTGAACTAACCAGTGTGTGCAGTAAAACGATTGTTCCATCCACAAATCTTCATCGCGATAATGAACGGGTGGCCGTACTTTTTGATACCGTTTTAAGCCAACGCATGCGGCTTCGGCCTTGGGACACATTTGGGCGTTACACGCTGGATGTAACAAAACAAAATAATCAACTAAACATAGCCATTTGTGTTTATCGTGAAGGAACGACAAGCAATTGTGGGAATAATTTTTACTATTTTACAATAAAGCATGCCCAAAACAGAGTAGAGGAGTATTTGGAGATTTTTGCCACCTTGCGCGGTTTTCTCTGGGATACAGGTAACAACAAATCAAGAAGAAACAAACGATTTAGGTGAGAACACAAAATCCTGAAATACACCAACAAAAAAAGCCACCCTTTGCAGAGTGGCTTTTATTTTATCTAAAAAAAACGATTAAGCTTCTTTCTTTTCAGCTTCAGGTTTTGGTAACAATACCTTGCGGCTTAATTTTATTTTTTTGGTTTTAGGATCATCACCAACGTATTTCACTTCAATAATTTCTCCTTCTTTCAACACACCTTCCAAAGTGTCAATGCGGCTCCAGCTGTATTCGCTGATGTGCAATAAACCATCTTTACCCGGCATAATCTCCACAAATGCACCGTAAGGCATAATTGTTTTTACTTTGGCCTGATAGATGTCGCCAATTTCAGGCACAGCTACAATTTGTTTTACGCGCATTTTGGCGGCAGAAACATCAGCCAGATTGGTTCCAAAAATTTCCACAATACCGTTTTTACCTTCTTCGGTAATAACAATGGTAGTGTTGGTTGATTTTTGCATCTCCTGAATTACTTTACCACCTGGCCCTATTACAGCTCCGATAAACTCACCGGCAATCACAATTCTTTCGAAGCGTGGTGCGTGTGGTTTGTAATCTTCGCGTGGTGTATCAATGGCTTTCAGCATTTCGTTCATAATGTGTAACCGACCGTCTTTAGCTTGTGCCATGGCTTTTGCCATCACTTCGTATGGTAAACCGTTTACTTTCAAATCCATTTGAACAGCAGTAATACCATCTTTGGTACCACACACTTTAAAGTCCATATCGCCCAAATGATCTTCGTCTCCTAAAATATCGGAAAGAATGGCGTAGTCGCCTTTTTCGTCGGTAATTAAACCCATAGCTATACCAGCTACCGGTTTTTTAATTTTAACGCCGGCATCCATCAGGGCTAAGCATCCTGCACAAACAGTAGCCATACTCGATGAACCATTACTTTCTAAAATATCGCTTACCACACGAATGGTGTAACCGGTATCCATTGGTACTACTTTTTTCAAAGCACGCAGGGCAAGGTTACCATGTCCTACTTCGCGACGACCAGGTCCCCGGTTTGGTTTGGCTTCACCGGTACTAAAGCCTGGGAAGTTGTAATGTAAAATAAAGGTTTCTTCACCCTGATTAAAGGCACCGTCAATTTTTAATTTATCCATTGGTGTACCCAATGTAACGGTGGTTAAGGATTGAGTTTCTCCACGGGTAAACACAGCGCTGCCGTGTGGCGAAGGTAAATAATTTACTTCGGCCCAAATGTTACGAATGTCGGTGGTTTTGCGGCCATCTAAACGACCTTTCTCGTCAATAGCCATGCGGCGCACGGCCACATATTCCACTTCGTGATAGTATTTATTAATCAGGCCTTCTTTTTCTTTTAACTCTTCGGGCGTGTATTGTTTTTTAAACTCTTCGAGTGGTGCTTTAAAGTTGGCTTTACGGTTGGTTTTGTTACCATCTAATTTTTTAGCGGCAGCATAAACAGCGTCGTAAGTTTCCTTCATCACTTTTGCTTTTAAATCAGCATCGTTGGTTTCGTGATTGTACTCGCGTTTTGGTTTAATACCTGCTTTTGCAGCAAATTCGTTAATGGCGTTAATTTGTACTTTAATGGCTTCGTGTGCAAACTTAATGGCTTCAAGCATTTCTTCTTCGCTCACTTCACTCATTTCACCTTCCACCATGGCAATGTCGCTGGCAGATGCAGCCACAATCATATCGATGGTGCTGCCAACCAGTTGTTGTTTGGTTGGATTAATTACCAGTTTGCCGTCAATTTTACCTACACGTACTTCGCTGATAGGGCCGTTGAAAGGAATATCGCTTACTGCAATGGCTGCAGAGGCTGCTAAACCTACAAGGGCATCGGGCATATTTTCCTTGTCGGAAGAAATGAGTGATAACATTAATTGCGTATCGGCATGGTAATCATCCGGAAATTGCGGACGCATGGCGCGGTCAACAATACGGCTGATTAAAACTTCGTAATCGGATAATTTGGCTTCGCGTTTAAAAAATCCGCCCGGAAATCTTCCTGAAGCAGCGTATTTTTCCTGATAATCTACTGTTAATGGTAAAAAATCAACGCCTTCTTTGGCATCTTTATTACTTACAATGGTGGCCAGTATCATGGTGTCGCCTAAGCGCACTACTACAGCACCATCGGCTTGTTTGGCAAGTTTGCCGGTTTCCAGGCTTATCATGCGGCCATCGCCGATATCAAAGCTGTGAGTTGTTCCTATTTGTGACATATTTGTTTGTTTTGTGTTCCGACCTTTTCGGAACTGGTTTATATATTGTTTATTTTTTTGCTTCTTCCGTTATTAACAAAAAAGGCATTTCGAATTGTGTTTCGAAATGCCCCTTATTAATATTTGCAGCCGTAATTATTTACGGATATCCAATGTTTTGATAATTGCACGGTAACGCATTAAATCGTTCTTTTTTAGATAATCTAACAAAGCGCGACGTTTACCTACTAAGTTTAATAGTGAACGTTGAGTGCCAAAATCTTTTTTATTGTTCTTTAAATGACCGGTTAAATGGTCAATACGAAGTGTAAAAAGTGCAATTTGTGACTCAGAGCTACCAGTGTTTTTCTCGGTTCCTCCGTGTTTCTTAAAAATCTCTTTTTTTATTTGTGACGATAAATACATTATTCTTTTTTTTAAATCAGGTTGCAAATATACTCACATTTATATAAAAACCAAAATATTTTGCGGCCTTTTCCACTTATTTTATCGGTTAAATTTTTGTCAAAACACTTTAAGTGGCTAATCCAGCAGCAATTTTTTCCTTAGTCCAGTAGCACCAATTTTAATCTCCATCACATAAACGCCTCTGGCAAGCAGCGAAGTGTTAATTTCGGTTCTGCCACTGCCTTTGCTGGTACTAATTAATTGACCTAAACCATTATAGAGGGAAACACTAAAAGTGGCTCCTTCATATTGCACGGTTACCATGTTTTGAGCAGGATTTGGAAACACCAGTAAATTGGCCTCGTTCACTTCCAGATTTTCAATATCCGTCATAATTCCCACACACGAACGTACTGTAATTGAACAGCCTGTGGCATCCTGTATCGTTACACTATAGCAACCCGGCAACAAACTACCTGCTGTAGCCGCATTGCCACCGTTTGGTGTCCAGGTATAATTATAAGGTGCAACACCACCACTGGCAACCACACTTAAAATGCCATCGGCACAGGTACCACATGAACTATTGGTGGTGCTAAAAGCAGAACTTAAATTATTGCCTGATGAAGAAATTGAAAAAATGTTGAAGGAATTACAACCGTTGGAATTAGTAGTATATAAAGTATACAATCCAGCACACAAATTGGCACAAGGCATGGCCGAACAGGAGGTTGAAGTTAAGCTGTAGGAATAAGGGGCCGAACCTCCTGATGAATTCACATTAACTGCCCCCGAACACACCGAACCACAGCCCGAACTGGTAACACTTAGCGTTGAAACAGGATTTGGTGAAATAGAAACAGCCACCGTGCCACTGGAACTGCAACCACTGCTGCCACCCGAAGCCACAACGGTGTAAACTGTACTCGCAGTTGGCGTAACCGAAACTACAGATCCGGTTAATGAAGTACCTGACCAAACAAAATTAGAATAGGCTCCGTTGGCACTTAATACAACTGATTGACCAATACACACAGAGCCGGAAGAACCTGCACTTACATTCAACGCAGGAGCTGTGCCAACACTTATAGTGATAACTGCACTACCTGAACAAGAACCAGTCGTTCCATTTACCGTATAGGTTGTGGTGGTGCTTGGAGTTACCGAAATGGAAGGCGTGGTGGCCCCGTTACTCCAAACATAAGCACCGGCACCAGAGGCAAAAATAAAGGCCGAACCACCCTGACAAACAGAAACAGGATTAGCAGAAACGGCAAGGTTTAAACTTCCGGCACCTACGGTTAATGCAATGGTTGAAGTTGAAACACATCCACCATTTGAACCGGTCACCGTATAAACCGCACTGGCCGAAGGAGTAACCACAATGGCACTACCAGTGGCACCATTACTCCATGAATAAGTAGATGCACCCGAAGCAGAAAGGGTAGCCGATGCGCCAGAACACAAGGTGCCTGACGAACTCGAATTTAAAACAAGTGTTGGCGTTTGAACCACCGTAATATTGGTAATGGCAGTACCACTACAAACACCGTTTAATCCATCAACCGAATAAGAAGTACTGGTAAGGGGATTCACAACAATAAAAGAGGCATTGGATCCGGTGCTCCAGGTATAAGAAGTAGCGCCTGTAGCAGTTATTGTGGATGAGCCTCCGGCACAAATTGTTGGATCGCTCACACTCAGATTAATCGATAAGTTAGAACCCACCGTCACGTTTACTGTGGCACTTCCAACGCAGCCACCAACATTGCCATTAACAGTATACATTGTATTGGTGAGCGGGGCCACAGTTAAAGAAGAACCTGTGTTACCGGTGCTCCATGTATAAGTATTGGCGCCGGTTGCCACTAATGTAGCACTGCCACCCGGGCAAATTGTTTGATCGGCCACCACAATAACCGGCAAAGGATTAACCGAAACAGTAGTGGCACTATTGCCAAAACACGAACCGTTAGAACCCGTTACAGAATAATTAGTGGTAACCGAAGGACTCACCACAATTACAGAAGCAGTAGAGCCGGTACTCCAGGTGTAGGAACTTGCTCCGGTTGCAGTAATAGTGCTGCTGCCACCCTGACAATAGGCGCTGGGTAAAGCATTCACCGATAAAGATAAAGATGAAGGAGCTACCACCACTGTAAGAGTTTGGGCACTGCTGCAACCCGAGGCGTTAACACCCGTTACAATATATTGTGTGGTCACTGAAGGCGAAACAACCGTACTGGCTCCGCTGCCACCCGAACTCCAGCTATAAGTGGAAGCTCCTGATGCGCTGAGTGTAGCCGAAGCACCGCTACAAATAGTGAGCGACGAAGCAGTTAAAGTAGGTGAAGACACAACAGCAATTGTTGGCACCGGTAATACTGACATAGTAATAACAACTGTGCCAACACAGCCCAAAGCATTGGTGCCAACAACCGTGTAATTGGTGGAACTTAATGGATTTACTGTAGGTGATCCCGAAGAGTAGGTGTAGGATGTTGCGCCACAAGCCGCCATAACCGCAAAACTTCCAGCACAAACAGTGCTCGATCCGCAATTGCTGAGAGAAACCGTGCTCACCCCAACGTTAACCGTTTTGGTACTGATGCAACCACCGTTACTACCTGTTAAAGTGTATACTGTGGCCGAAGTTGGATTAACCACAATAGTGGTATTGGTAGAATTGGTGCTCCAGGTGTACTGGTTTGCACCGGAGGCGCTTAAAGTCACCGAACTTCCTGAACAAACAGTTGGCGTGGATGGATTAATGCTGAGCGATGGCGCAGATAAAACAGTAATGCCTATTGTTTTGGTGCCCGTGCAACCTGAACAATTTGTTATTACCGAATAAACCGAGCTGGCCGTTGGACTCATAACTATAGAGGAGGTTGTAGCACCTGTATTCCAGGTGTAGGTGCAACCACCCAAAGCGCTTAATACCACCGAAGAACCTGAACAAATGGTATTGCCCGGAACCGAATTAATGGTTACAACCGGAACAGCCGTAACCGAAACAGTTCTGTTTGCCGTTCCTGTACAAACGCCATTACTACCAATTACTGAATACACACTATTGGTAATCGGCGCCACCACAAGGCTGTTGCCTGTGGCACCTGTACTCCAGGTATAATTAGTGGCACCGGTGGCTACTAAGGTACCGGTGCTGCCGGCACACAGGGCAAGGGTATTAATCGAAACAGAAAGTCCACTACCAACATTTACTGCCACAGTTTTAGAGGTGGTACAATTTCCATTACTCGCAACTACTGTGTATACGGTGGTTATTGTTGGACAAACCACTTTGGTTGTACCATTGGTGCCGGATGGCAACCAGGTATAACTGGTAGCAGTGCCCGAACCAACAAGAGTAGCGCAGGACCCAGCACAGATGGTTTGATTGGCACTCACCGTTAAAGTTGGCGGAGCAGATAAACCCACGCTCACAGTTTTAGTACCGACACAAGAACCAGTCGCACCATTAACGGTGTAAATAACTGCTGTGCTAGGGCATACCACGGCGGAAGCACCTGTAATGGCGCCGGGATACCAGGTATAACTCGAAGCTCCGGCCGCATAAAGGGTTGAACAATTTCCGGCACAAATTAAACTTTGAGAAGCCACAGCGGTTATGGTTGGTAAAGCCGAAGAAGTAAGGGTGAATGTTTTGATATTTGAACAAGTGCCTGTCTTACCTATTACAGTGTAAATTCCAGCCGAGGGATTTAAGAGAATTACTGGATTAGAAGTAGATGTTAAAGAAATTCCTGTCCAGGTATAATTGGCGGCTCCTGAGGCGGTAAGTGTTACACTGGAACCTGAACAAAAAGAAAATGTGGGAGCAACATTAACTGTTGGGTTATTATTTACAAATACCGTAGCACTTTTCACATCGGTGCAACTACCAACACTGCCGGTTACCGTATAAACCGTTGAAAGGGTAGGGCTTACCACAATACTCGCCGAAGTTCCGCCTGTATTCCAGGCATACACCGAAGCGCCGGAGGCAGTAAGGGTGGCGCTTGAGCCGGCACAAATGGTTTGGTTGCTCACTGCAACCGTTGGGCCATTGGTACATGGCACCACATCCACCTGATACACGCCACGGCCATAAGTGGCTGCTCTTAATCTACCGGGTAATGCCGGAGAAATTTCCAAATCGGCAATTACCGTGTTCGGCAGGCCGGTATTATATAAAGTCCAGTTGGTAGTGGCCACATCTTTATAATAAACACCCACATCCATTCCTACATAAACACGGCCATTGGTGCCGGGTTCATGCACAATACAATTGGCAGGCAGGTTAGGCAAATTACTACTTACATTTGTCCAGCTTCCACCAGAATTTATTGTCATAAATACTTTATTACCAGTTGAGTAACCACTTAATGTTACCCAGGCTCTGGCAGGATTAGCAGCATCAATCGCTACGTAGGTAAGGGCAGCAGAACCAACAGGAATAGTGCCGGTAACATTGGTCCAACTGGTTCCTCCATTGTTGGTATAATAAACAGCAGATGATTTTAAGGCATAAATAACCAAACTGTTTGAAGGGGCAATGGCAAATTCCACCACCGAACCGGCTGTGGTTGTGAATGGTGCTAAACTGGTCCATGAAGTTCCCTGATTGTTAGACCTCCAAAGTGCATTAAAGCCGGCATAGATGACATTAGAGGCGCCAGTACTTTGTTTCCAGGGGCACAACCAATTTGAGGAACCTGTAATTCCCGACGAGGCACTGGACCAGGATACGCCGCCGTTGGTTGATTTTACCAATCCGCCATAGGGTGTTTCTGTAAAAAGGTTGTTGTTATTGGCTTTATCAATAAAACAATCCAAACCATCGCCCGGAAAACTGGCATTGTAAGTAGTGCCGTTATAAATATTTGAACCGTTGTCCTGATGTCCGGTAATCCATAAATTACCGTTGGTGGAAGAAATTCCAATCCGGTAAATCTGAGCAATGTTTCTGTTTCCGGTCACATCGGTCCATGAAGTTCCGGTATATTGACTTATTCCTCCATCACTTGCCGAATACAAAACACCGGCCGAAGTATATTCCAAATCATGCACATCGGCGTGAACGTAAGGCGGATTGGCACCAGTACTGTTCCAACAGCCAATAATGGACCAGGTTGAACCGCCATTTGTGCTTCGCCAATGGTTAACCCCACCAACTACTACTTCGTTGGGGTTTAAAGGTGAAGCCGCAATGGCCAAATCGTACCAGCCCTGACCACCGCTACCAGTAGCCGCGCAGGAGTTTACCAATAAGTTGGGTGTAGTGGCCATTAAAGAAAACGTAACGCCACTGTTGGTTGAACGGTAAATGCCTTTTAAATCGCTGGCCGATGAAGTGGAAGCTGCTACATACACATAGTTAAGTCCTGCCGAATTAGTGGTAACTGCCACGGCCATGCGGTTGCAGCCTGTGGTGGCAATGCCCGAAGTTATTTGTGTAAATGTAGCGCCGGAATTAGTAGACAAATAAAAATAGGCACCGGTGGCATAAACAATGGTTGGGTCGCCGGGCTTAAATTCCATGTCATAGGTGTTCACGGTGTTAATCTGTGTCCAGGAAGTTCCACCATTAATCGTTCTGTAAATACCGGCATTGGTGGCGGCTAAAACAATCTGTGTGTTGTTTGGATTAATTAATAAGCGGCGGATAAGAAAATTATTACTCGGCTGGGCGGTTAAGCCGGTACTGTTCCAGGTTAAGCCACCATCGGTTGATTTTAATACGCCTATACTTGGCGAATCACCGGCATCGCCATCGCCAGTGGCTAAATAAAGGGTGTTAGTGTTGGTTGGGTCAACGGCTAAATCGCTACAGCCAATTACGTTTAAAAAATCGGTGGTGGTGCTCCAGGTGGCGCCGTTGTTGGTGGTTTTCCAAAGTCCGCCTGCCGGGGCACCTGCCCAATAAGTACCTGCTGTGGTTGGATGAAATGTAATAAAATTATCTCTTCCGGCTTTGCGCGGTAGCCCGTTTACAGCCGAACCAGTCATGGCTCCCATAGGACCTACCACAGACCAGGTGGTTGAAGCGATGTTGGCCGGTCCACCAATGTTTTTAGTGTTTTGCGAGGTGGGAACGTGTTGCACAAAGGCATTAAAATTATTGGCGTTTTCGGAGAGTACCGAAAGATTTCCTGTAGGATAAACCCTTGGCCCCACATAATTTTCCCAACGTTTAAAGGCTTTGTAACCTCTGCTTTTTGCAGAAGTGTTGGCAGTGTCCCAATAGGCATTAAAGGCTGCCTGAATGGTGTATAAATTGGCATCTTTCTGGTGCATCAATTCGGTCCATTCCTGACTTTGAATTGAATTTGCAAAAAATAGAACCGCTAAAGCAAGTAGAGCTTTTTTCATAGTTATGTTTTAATCTGTTTAAAAATAGGTGGTTGCTTAATTGAAACTGCCCACTATTTCTTAGTTTTAAATTGACCCATAAATATATCAATTAAATGGCAGCCACCAAAGACGGCTTTTATACAAGGGATTAACAAAAAAGCCAATTAAAAACCTCCACCCGGTTTGCTGGTGGAGGTTAATTTGATTAAGGCAACGTTATTGTTTAATGAATTTACCCGCAGCCACGGGTGTTTTGTTTTCGATAAGGTACACAAAGTAAATACCGCTGGCCAGATTGTTGATGTTAATACTGGATTTTTCGGATGTGACAGGAATAGTTAAAACCTCTGTGCCCAAAGTATTCACAATTCTTGCAGAAGTGTTTGTTCCTAATTTTTTAATTTCGAGGTTGAGTTTATCTTCAGCCGGATTCGGGTAAAGCGGCAGGGTTTCGAGTAAAGCAGAGGCTTCGTTTAAACCTACACAGCCCCAAACATCAAATGTGCGTTTTGTTGAGCAGCCTAATGAATTGGTTACAATTAGTGTATAAGTGCCAGCGGCATTGGTTACAAGGCTTAAGGAATTTGTATTTGTCACCACAGCTCCTGAAGGAACTGTCCAACTATAAGTTGTGCCACCACCTAAGCTGGTTGTTACGCTTGGTACAATGCTTATTGTGCCACCCGGACAGCCAATGGTGTATTGGTATGGCATGCTTATTATTGGGTAAATGGTAATGTCCGAAATAAATGTGGTGGTGTTGGAGGTGCAACCATTGTTCAAATCCTTGGCGGTAAGGGTGTAAGAGCCTCCAACCATTGCCATGTAGGTGGAACTACTGCTTGTTGGGATTTGGGGCGAAGGACCACTCCATTGTAAACCAATTACGGGCTGATTTGATGAGAAAATTGATAAAGGTGGAATGCCTGTTGAACTGGTATTTACAAGTAGCACCGTAGGATTAGCACAAGTAATCACATTGGTATTAGAACTTATACTGGCTTTTGGTGGAAACAAGTTTTGATAAA
>JADLED010000300.1 GCA_020846335.1 Bacteroidia bacterium | reverse complement strand
GGACGAATATTTATTGGCAAAATAGGAGCCCACATAAAAACCGGTTAAAAATTTGCTTTTTTTAGGCGGTGCGTCTTCGGGGTCGGGGGTTTCTTTGTCGTCCTGCGCACGAAGATTATTGCCGCCTGTAAAAAGCAAAAGCAGGAGCAAAGCTTTTATTGCGGTTGTTTTTATAAATTGGATGTTGGTCATTGATAAGTGGTGCAACACACTAAAGTACTAATTTGACTTGTATGGAGGCAGAAAAGGTAAAATCTTTTTTGGGATTAATCATAAGAGTTTTTAGGCAAGTGTAGCTAATGCCTTTTGTATTTATGTGCTTTTTCTAAAAAACGCAATAAAAACTGAAGGTCTTCGGCTTTTTTGTTAAGGTTTTTGGGCACTGCATCTTTGGGCGAGTTTTGCAAAAATTCTAAAAACAAATGGTTAAGCCTTTTGCTTAATTTTTTGGGAGGCACAAACTGAAAAAGCGCTTCGAGTTCGTTTACTGTTTTTTTGGTGACGTATTTCATGGGGTAAAGATAAAATCCATCTTTTAAAAAAGAGGTATTCTGCAGCATACCATAAAACCTTTTTGGATTTTATTTACTAAATACAGTTAAAGTGACTGTGATTGTGCTTTAAGCAGTGAATTAATTAAGCGATGCGATTAACCTATAGTTCTTAATTCGGTTTAAAAGTAATGGGCAGATTAAAATAACATTTTACAGGCATTTCATTGAATTTGGCTGGACTCCATTTAGGCATCTGTTTTATTACTCTAATAGCTTCTAATTCGCATTCCGGACAACTTTCAGTAATATTAGTTACTGTCACATTAGTAATACTTCCATCCTCTAAAACAATAAATTTTAAATTCACCCTTACGTTCGTTTTTCCTTCGACTACCTTTTTTGGGCTGTTCAAATTTCTTTTCATGTAATCAATCATCGCGGAAACACCACCTGGAAATTCAGCATTAACTTCATTAATATTGAAATCGTTATTTATCGTTAGAATCTCAGCATCTTTAATACTTGAAAGTAAAGAATTATTATGGGTGTCGGTTTTAACCATAAAAGGGTTAGTAAATTCACTTTTATATGTTATTTCTTTAAACAAATAAAAATCTTTTGGGGCTTCATTACCTTGTCCGTTCTTATATATTGTGTCTGCTTTACCACAATTTTTGCAGAAGAGTGTACCTGATTCTTTATTATTGTAGTAAATTCCCCACAATAGATTTTCACAGTACCCTTTTTTATCTCCTAGTTTTTCTTTTGCAATTGCTTTGTTCAAATGAACATTTCCATAGTGTTTAAAACTTAAAGAGATTCCAAATAAAGTGTCTGCTAAAGAATAGTTTTGAATTTTGATAGCATTAAGGCCTTTTAAATAGTAAGTTTTAGCAGAATCCTGCTGAGAAAAAATAAAAAGTGGAATGAACAAAATTGATAAAATAACAGATTTCATATTCAAATATAAGATTCCAAATCGACGAATAAAATCTTGGATCTTTTTTGCCACTTTCTCTTAATTTTTTCCTTTCCAGTACCTGATTTATAATAGATTTCGCGACCCCTTGCCTCTTGCCGGGTTTTAAACGTTTCATAAAAAAACAAGCTCCACGGGATATAACCTTTGGTAGATTTTGTTTTTCCTGAATTGTGTTCTTTCAAACGGGTATCGATATTGGCTGTCATTCCTACGTAAAAACGCAAACCGTTAATTTCACTCACAATGATGTAAACAAAAAACATAGCACGAAGTATCAAAATAAAAAAGACCTCCATTAAAAAATGAAGGTCTTTGGTAGTCCCACTTGGATTCGAACCAAGGGCCGCAGGTTTAGAAAACCTGTGCTCTATCCAACTGAGCTATGGGACCATATTTAAAATTTAAAGAACGCTTTACTTTCTTAGGATTTGTATCATCTTTCAAGTTACAGCAACCATTGTCACTGACAATCTGTGAGCCCATCTCCCAAAACGCCCATTTTACGGGCTATTTTTAAAGTATGCAAAGGTAAAAAAAGAAATTATTTAAACAATTATAATTATTTTAGTGCGTTAAGCCAAAAGCCATTGCAGTTATCGGTTGTCATAGTAAATTATAACGTTAAACACTTTTTGGAGCAATGCCTCTTTTCGGTTTTTAAGGCCTTAAAAAACACCAGCGCCGAAGTGTTTGTGGTCGACAATAACTCGGTGGATGGCTCTCTGGCACTCATTCGCGATAAATTCCCCCAGGTTAAACTCATTGCCAATCAAAACAACACCGGTTTTTCGGTTGCCAACAATCAGGCCATTAAACAGGCCACAGGCAAATACATTTTGCTGCTTAACCCCGATACCGTGGTGCAGGAAGATACTTTTGAAAAATGCCTTGCTTTTATGGAAAGTCACCCGGATGCAGGCGGATTGGGAATAAAAATGCTCGATGGCAAAGGCAATTTTTTGCCCGAAAGTAAGCGTGGTTTGCCAACACCTGCAGTTGCTTTTTACAAAATCTTTGGTTTGGCCAAATTGTTTCCTGGCTCAAAAAAGTTTGGGCAATACCACCTCACTTACCTCGATAAAAATAAAAATCATGCCGTAGAAGTTCTCAGTGGTGCCTATATGCTCTTGCGCAAAGAAACCCTCGATAAAATTGGCTTGCTCGACGAAACATTTTTTATGTATGGCGAAGACATTGACCTGTCTTACCGCATCACCAAAGGGGGTTACAAAAACTACTATTTTGCCGATAGCAGCATCATTCATTACAAGGGCGAAAGCACTAAAAAAAGCAGCGTTAATTACGTGATTGTTTTTTATAAAGCCATGGCCATTTTTGCCCGCAAGCATTTTAGTCAGGGTAACGCGCGCCTGCTTAATGTTTTAATTCACATGGCCATTTACATCAGAGCTACTGCGGCCATTGCCATGCGGCTTTTAAAACAATTGTTTTTTCCGGCCATTGATTTTGCCATTATTTTAGCGGGCCTGTACTTTTGTAAAACCATTTACGAACTCAGGTACATGTTGTATCCTAATTTTTATTCGCTCAAAACATTAAATTTTTTCTTTCCGCTTTATACCGGCATTTGGATGTTGAGTGTTTTTTTTAGCGGTGGCTACGATAGCCCCACCCGCCTGAGCAAAATAGCGCGTGGAGTTATGGCCGGTTCGGCATTTATTTTGATTGTGTATTCGCTTTTGCCGGAGTATTACCGTTTCTCGAGAGCTCTGATTTTAATAGGTTCGTTTTATACATTGTGTGCTTACCTAATCACACGCTATGTTTATAGCACCATTGGCATTAAACGGTTTAAACTGGGTAAGGCCAAAGCCCATTCGCGCATTGCCATCATTGGCAGCGAGGCCGAGTTTGCCAGGGTTAACGGCATTTTAAAACAAACCAACATCGACGTGGAGTTTACCGGTTTTATCAGCAACGAAAACAACGGCATTAAAAACGAATCTTACATCGGGCAATTTCATCAAATAAACGAAGCCATAGACATTCATCACATCAACGAAATTATTTTTTGCGCGCGCGATGTGTCTTCGCAGGAGATAATTGATAAAATGATTACTCTGGTTACCAAAGGCGTTGAATTTAAAATAGCCCCGCCCGAAAGCCTCTCCATTATTGGCAGCAACAGCATTGATACCGCCGGCGATTTATATATTATTGACGTAAACAATGTGGGCCGTCCCGAAAACCGGCGCAATAAACGTTTGCTGGATATGTGTGTGAGTATGGCTCTGCTTTTGTTTTGCTGGATAATAGTTTGGGTGCAAAAAAACAAACTCAATTTCTTTTCAAACCTTTTCAGAGTGCTGTTTGGTGCGTATTCCTGGGTTGGGTACGGACACAATTTAAGGAAGGACTTGCCAGCCATAAGGCCCTCTGTTCTTAGTCCCGCCGACCTCTTGCCTGCCGGAGCGGCCGAAGACAGAATTAATAAAACATTGCTCAATTATTCAAAGGATTATCACGTTGAAAACGATCTTAAGATTATTTACAAGCGTTTTAAGTATCTGGGCGCATAGTTGTTAAACTTTGTTTAGAGTTTTGACCTTTTCATTTAATAATCACAACTTTAATCTAATTCAAAAAAACCATGGTTATGAAAAAACTGATTACCTTATGTTTGGCACTTGTTACAATGCTTGGAGCAAAGGCTCAGCAGCTTAACCCGGTAAACTGGATGGCAACTTACAAATCCATTTCAGCTACCGAGGGCGAAATTATTATTACCGCCAAAATCGAAAAAGGCTGGCACACCTATTCGCAACGTCCTACTGATGCAGGACCCATTCCAACATCCATTCAGTTTAATCCTTCTTCACAGTTTCAGTTACTCGGAAAAACCACCGAAACCGATGCGCACGAAGAATTTGTAAAAGCCTTCGATGCAAAAATCTTTGTGTTTACCGATAAGGCCGAGTTTAAACAAAAAATAAAACTAAATGCCAAGCCGGGATTTACAGTGGTGTTTAAAGTCGAATACATGACCTGCAACGACATGATGTGTTTGCCGCCCAAAATGGTGGATTTAACCGTTAAGATTCAATAAAAAAATAATAGTATTTTTAGCCATTAATAATGAGTACCATGGTAAAACGTTTTTTGATTGCCTTCATCCTGCTTGCAGGTAATATTTTCGCTCAGGATAATCCCGTAAAATGGACTTTAGAAAGTAAAAAAATATCGGATTGCGAATATGATTTGATATTTAAGGCAAGCATTGACGAGCCATGGCACATTTATTCCGTTGTAAAATCAGGTGAAGACGGGCCCAATCCCACATCCTTCTTTTTTAAACAAAGCCGTCAGTTTAAACTAATTGGCAATGTAAAAGAAAGCACGCCAATAAAAGAATTTGATAAAGTTTTTGAAGTAAACGTGGCTTATCACGCAAAAAAGGCAACATTTACACAGCGCATTAAACTATTAACCGACGCAAAGGTTCGGATTGAAATGCGTTACGAAGCGCAGGCCTGTACCGAAGAAAAATGCGTGTTTCCTCCTGCCGATGTTCATGTGTTTGAATTTCAAGGAACTTCCTCCTGCGTTACAGCATCAAAAGACTCCTTTGGTATAAATGTTTCACCCAAAGCCTGTGTTTGCGATACACAAGCTATTCTGGCAGGCATTAAGGCAAAACCCAAATCGGGTAAAGACGAGTTTGGAATGAACCTGTCGCCAAACGCTTGTGAGTGCGATACTGCGGCCATTTTGGGTAAGGTAAATGCTGAAAAATCGGCTCCGTCTGCCACAGTTGCAACGGTTGCACCGGCCGATACAAAAAGCGGTGATGGCGAATGCCACCCATGGAGTAAATTCTTTTTAGGGCTGTTCGCTGGTCTTGGTGCTGTGCTTATGCCCTGTATTTATTCTTTAATTCCACTTACGGTTTCGTTTTTTGTAAAACGCAGTAAAAACAGAGCATCGGGTATTAAAAATGCCATGTTATATGGTTTTTTCATCATTATCACTTTTGTAATACCCACTATGCTCATCACCATTATTTTTGGTCCAGATGCGCTTAGTAATATTGCCACCAACACCTGGCTCAATTTATTTTTCTTTTTGCTCTTTGTAGTTTTCGCCCTTTCGTTTTTTGGAATGTTCGAAATAACCTTGCCAAGTTCTTGGGGAAACAAGCTCGATCAAAAGGCGGATAAAGGTGGGGTGCTAGGCATCTTCTTTATGGCAGCTACTTTGGTTGTGGTTTCTTTTTCGTGCACAGCAGGATTTTTAGGCACCTTGTTAACAGCGCTTGCCGAAGGAAATAGCTATATCTGTCCGCTCTTTGGCTTTACAGGCTTTGGTACCGGTATTGCCTTACCATTTATGATTTTTGCCTTCTTCCCGTCTATGCTCAATTCACTACCGAAATCAGGAGGCTGGATGAACACCTTTAAAGTTTCTGTGGCCTTTATAGAATTGGCCCTGGCCGTTAAATTTTTGGCCAACGCTGATAATGTAAATGAATGGGGCTTTATTACACGCGAAGTATTTATAAGTCTTTGGGTTGCCATTTTTGGTATGATGACTTTTTATTTGTTGGGTGTTTTCAAAACTTCTCATGATGATGATAACAAACACCTTTCGGTTGGACGCATTATTTTCGCCACCATTGTTATGTCATTTACAATTTATTTAATTCCGGGTTTGTGGGGCGCACCATTGAAAATTATCTCTTCATTCCCACCACCACACCATTATTCCGAATCTCCAAATGGGGTTGGCGGCGGACACGGCTCCTCATCATCCGCAGCAGTAATTTCTTCCAACCCGGAAATAGCTACGCTGGAAGCCAAACGCATAGTAGGTCCTGATGGATTGTTGTTGTTTAAAGATGATTACGAAAGCGCATTGCAATACGCCAAACTTGTTAAAAAGCCATTGTTTGTTGACTTTACTGGTCTGGCATGTGTGAATTGCCGTTTGATGGAATCAACCGTTTGGGTTACACCCGAAGTGTTTCCAATGCTAAAGGATTCAGTGGTAATTGTTTCGCTTTATGTGGACAATAAAGTAGATTTGCCGGAAGCCGAACAAAAAGAAGTATTTTGGTATGGTAAGCAACGTAAACTGGAAACCATTGGAAATAAATGGGCCTACCTGCAATCTACTAAATACCAGTCCAGTTCGCAGCCACAGTACGTTGTGCTGAACCACGACGAAAGTAATGCCACACCCGGAACAATGGGTACAGAAACCAATCAAAAATTATTTGCAACATGGTTGCGTAGCGGACTAAGGAATTTTAAATAAGTATATTTGTAAAAAAATTAAACATGTTATCACCACAAGTTAGTAAAGCATTAAACAAGCAAATAGAATTAGAAGGTTTTTCATCGCAATATTATCTGGCAATGGCCAGTTGGGCCGAAACACAAGGCTTAAACGGGGTTTCATCTTTTTTATACACGCACGCCGATGAAGAACGTTTGCACATGCTTAAACTGATTAAGTTTGTAAACGAACGCGGTGGACACGGCGTAGTGCCTGCGCTTAAACAACCGCCGGTTACCTTTAAATCAGTGAAATCGGTTTTTGAAGAAATTCTGAAACACGAAATTAAAGTGACCTCCGAAATAAACTCTTTGGTGGACGCTACTTTAAAAGAAAAAGATTATACCACCCACAATTTCCTGCAATGGTACGTGAGCGAGCAAATTGAAGAAGAAGCGTTGGCCAGACAAATTGTTGACAAACTAAAACTGATTGGCGACGATAAAAGCGGCTTGTATTTCTTTGACCGCGATCTGGAATCACTTGCCGGAACCGAAGCAGAAAAAGAGAACGAAGGCGGCAAAGGAAAAGGTAAAAAGTAATTTGCCCACTTATATTAAGTTCTATTTACTTCCACAAACAATTAATCCTCAGTTTGAGTGATTTCATAATCAAAAACCAAGTCATCCTATTTTACCGGGCAGTTTACTCACAGGAAGAAAATTCTGTAACGTTTTTATTCCAAAGAAGTCAAAATACAAGGAAAAATGAAACTGTTAAAAGCCTGAAGCAGCCCGCCTGGGCGCCCAAATTATAAAACAACTTTTTTTGGTTTTACTATTTGCTAACGAAGACATACACGTCTTCGTTTTCCTTTTTCATAAGGTACTTCTCGCGCGAAAGGGTTTCGAGGCTTTTGGCATTGGTGCGCAAATCCACCAGATTACGTTTGTTGTTTTCAATCTCTTCAATAAAATAAGTTTTTTCCTTCTCCAGTTTTTTGCATTTCTGAATCAGCTCGTATTGTGTAAACACATCATTTTTATCGAAAAACAACAGCCACACCACCAATGCTATGATCGTTAAAAAATACTTATTCTTTAAAACCTTCAGTAAAATCATTTTATCTTTAAGTATATCAAAATTAACAGGTCTGTTCACCACAAACGTTCATGAAAAAAAAGGTTATTAATACACTGGTGTTAGTTAGTTTGTTGTTTGGCATTTCATTTCAGCAAAACAGCTTAAAAACCACACAACTCAAAAGCAGCAGGGTAAAAAGTGCCTATAAAAAGAACTGGGCCACACTTAGCAGCGAACTTAAAAAAGCAGGCATTCATCCGGAAAGTTTTAATCTGTACATCCGCGTTTTTAAAAAAGAAAAGGTGCTTCAGGCCTGGGTAAAAAACCAGAATGGCAAAGACTACACGCTGCTTAAGGACATTGCCATTTGTGCTTCCAGCGGGGTGTTGGGTCCCAAGCGGCAGCAGGGCGATTTGCAGGTGCCCGAAGGATTTTACACCATTCCCAGTTTGCACCCATACAGCAACTACCATTTGGCTTTAAAAGTGGGTTATCCAAATAAAAGCGACCTCATAAAAGCCACAGCCAAAGACCCTGGTGGCGACATAATGATTCACGGCGACTGCGTAACCATTGGCTGTATTCCGCTACAAAACGACCCTGTTGAAGACCTATACCTGCTTGCCCTCGAAAGCATGAACACCAAACAACCAGTGAAGTGCGATATTTTTCCTTGTGAGCTAAACACAAAAAATTTTGAAACCCTAAAAAAAGAATATCCCGAAAAAACCATTTCGTTTTGGAAGCAACTAAAAAAAGGGTATGATTATTTTGAATTAAATCATAGCTTGCCAAAAATTTCGGTAAACAAAGCAGGCGATTATTTGGTAAATGAAAACTAGAAAGCACCATAGTAAATCAGTTATTTTTTTAATAGCAATAACACACCTGTTTTTTGCTTTTTCTTGTGGCACCAAAAAGGCCGAAGAAGTAAGCCTGCCGCCAAACGTTTTAAATCAGGAACAATTTACAAAGTTGCTCACCGGTTTTGCTTTAGCCGAGAGCGCTGCCAATATGAACGTGAAGAACGTTCCAATGAATAAATTCGACTCAGTGTATGCCTTTAACCCACTAATTGAAAATAGCATTCGCAAATCGCAATACGACTCCACCGTAGGGTTTTACGTTCAACATCCTGAACTCTACAAAAAGGTGTATGAAAATGTTTTGGCAAATCTAACACGCTTGCAAACCGAACGCAATGCTAAAAAGGATTCGGTTGTAAAATAGCAAAGCGTTCGTTTTTTGTACCGCTGAGGTAATAAATAAAGTCAGGTTGATTGCCCGTGTATTTTAAAGGGATGAACGAATAGCGCAGGCACTTTTCAATTATAGTTTTGCTTAAAACGCCATTCTCATCAAGCGTATAACAGGCCAGATTGCCACCACTTGCCTGTTTTTGTGCATCGAACTGGTGATAGTTAAACGGCACAGGTGGCAAAGCCGCATTGTGCGAACTCTCAATTAAAAAAACCGACAACCCATTTTTAGAATGTAAAAAAGAAACCGCGTTGAGATTATGAAACCGTGTTCGGTGCTGAAAATAAAACAACTTGCGGGGAAGTATTTTAACACTGCGCACTTTAGCCAATTCCGGATCCATGGCCCAAAACAAAAACTCTTTGCAGTAATTTTCGTCCTGCCTGCCTGCCAACATGTAAATTGAACTGTTGCTTTGAAAACTTTCGCCCCGATCGTATAATTTTTTGGCAGCTTCCTTATCGTCCGACCCATCGTAAAAGCTCAGTTGTTCAATCAGTTCAGCGCTTAAAGACTTGTGCTCTCCCGAAATTTGGCGTTTAAGATTGGCATCGAACTTTTGAGTGGAAATAAACACCTCTTCGCTGTCTTCGTTGAGTTTACGGTTGCCAAGCATCACACTTAAAATGCTGTTACCAACCGGAAAAAGAGAAAGTGAATTGATTCTTACAAGTTGTTTGGGATTTAACCGGGCTTTAATTACCGATTCACTGGCGGCAGGGAGGCATGCCAGCCAAAGCGAATCGCAGCCAATCTGGGGCACTTCTGTTGGAATAGTGTTGAAGGTCTTGCGCTGATAACCATAAACCACTAAAGTTTGCAGAGTGTAGTACAGGTCATTTTTATCGTTGCACACAAACAACGAGGAGAAGCCTTTGGTCTGATTTTCGAGCGGAAGTTTTTTAATCCAAACAGTGGTGTTTTTTTCAGTGTCGTAGAGCGAAACTGTTTTTTTCACCGACAAACCATAATATTTGCGCTCTGACACCAACAATATTTTATTTTGCGCATTCACATAATAAAAAACATCGCTGCTTTCTTCATTAGCCGCGCTTTCGATGCTAGCCAATTCCTTAAAACCGGAAGCTTTGCCAAGGGTATCAATCTCCTTAATAAAAACCGATTTTTTGTTATTGAGTGTTTTCTTAAAAACAAAACAGACTTTATTTCCGGAGCTAAAAAACGAATACTCAAGGTTTTCATAATCAAACCACGAAGCGTTAAGGCTATCCAGTTGCAGTGGCGTAAAAGAAAGAATGCCCGCATCGGGTTTGGCGCGTCGTTCCACTACAAAATCGTGCGCACTTTTGTTGTAGCGTAAAACGTAAAAGTAATCGGCGTTGTTGTTAAGAATTTGCAGAGGCACATTGCTTTTTATGGCGGCAAATTCGCGGCTGTAGTGCGGTGTTTGCGAAAACAAAAAAGCGCAACAACTACTCAGCAGAATAATTATTGCGCTTCTTATAAATAACATGTTATTCCACCGTTACACTCTTGGCCAGATTGCGCGGCTGATCCACATTGCAGCCTCTCATCACAGCAATGTGATAGGATAATAATTGCAGCGGAATCACAGCAATCAGTGGCACAAGCAATTCGTCGGTTTGTGGAATTTCAATGGCATAATCGGCCATTTCTTTTACCTCCTTGTCGCCCGATGTAACCACGGCAGTAATTTTACCTTTACGGGCTTTCACCTCCTGAATATTGCTCACTACTTTTTCGTAGTTGGCACCTTTTGTGGCTATCACAAATACCGGCATTTCCTCGTCAATTAAGGCAATGGGGCCGTGTTTCATTTCCGCAGCAGGATAACCTTCGGCATGGATGTAAGAAATTTCTTTCAGTTTTAATGCACCTTCGAGTGCCACCGGAAAAGACACCCCGCGACCCAGATAAAGGGCATTGCGGCTGTCTTTGTAAGTATAGGCAATTTCGCGGAGCTTATCGTTTAATTTAAGTACTTCCTCAATTTTTGACGGAATGGCTTCCATTTCGTAAAGCAACTGGCGGTAGCGGGTTTCAGACACAGTGCCGCGCACCTTGGCCATGTGCAAAGCCATAAGCGTTAACACAGTTACCTGAGCTGTAAATGCTTTTGTGGATGCCACACCAATTTCGGGGCCGGCGTGTGTGTAGCTGCCGCCGTGAGTGGCTCTTGCAATGGATGAACCCACCACATTGCAAACCCCCAATACGGTGGCACCTTTGGATTTGGCAAGTTCAATGGCTGCCAATGTGTCTGCGGTTTCGCCACTTTGCGAAATGGCAATCACAATATCGTCGGGATAAATGATGGGATTACGGTATCTGAATTCTGATGCGTATTCTACTTCTACCGGAACGCGCGCCAATTCCTCAAACAGGTATTCGCCTACAAGACCTGCGTGCCATGAGGTTCCGCAGGCAACAAAAATAATGCGCTTGGCTTTCTCGAATTTTTTTTCGTGATCCACAATGCCGCCCATTTTAATTTCGCCTTCATGGGCATTTAAGCGACCACGCATACTGTCCATTACTGAACGGGGTTGCTCATAAATTTCCTTGAGCATAAAATGGTCGTACCCACCTTTTTCAATGGATTCGAGTTCAATCGTAAGTTTGTGAACGTAAGGTGTAATTTCCTTGTCTTTGAGGTTACGTATTTTTAATTCCTGACCTCTGCGAATAACGGCCACCTGCTCGTCGTCGAGGTACACCACGTTTTTGGTGTATTCCACAATGGGTGAGGCATCGGAAGCAATAAAAAAATCGCCTTCGCCAATACCAATTACCATGGGGCTTCCTTTTTTGGCGGCTACAATGGTATCGGGGTCATTTTTATCCATCACCACAATGGCGTAGGCACCTATCACTTGTTTTAAAGCGGCTTGCACGGCATGGCCCAGTTTCATGTTTTCGTGAACCTGAACGTGCTCAATGAGGTGAACCAACACTTCGGTATCGGTTTGTGAAAGGAATTCGTGATTTCTTTTCTTTAATCCTTCTTTAATGGAGGCGTAGTTTTCGATGATGCCATTGTGAATGAGCACCAGATTTTTACTTTGAGAATAGTGAGGGTGCGAGTTAACGTCGTTTGGCTCGCCATGTGTGGCCCAGCGCGTGTGGCCAATGCCAACAGTTCCACCAAGGTCTTTATCCTTTGCAAAGGCTACCAGTTCGCTCACTTTGCCTTTGCGTTTATATACGTTTAAATCACCAGCCTTGTTAAGCATAGCTACCCCGGCGCTGTCGTATCCGCGGTATTCGAGGCGTTGCAGCCCTTTAATAAGAATTGGGTAAGCGTCTCTGTTACCAATGTATCCTACAATTCCACACATAGTGTCTTTTTTTATTTAACAAGCTAAATTACGTTTTTTTGGGCGATTATGGATGGCTTTTGAGGTAAAAAACACTTTGTGTGCGTTGAAATTTAAGTGAAATAAACCTAACTTAACGCAACACTATTTGAGTTAGTGCCATGGCAAAGATGCGTATTCGTTTGGTTTTATTTCTTATGATGGGCTTTATTGCCACAGCTCTTGCCGGCGCTCTGCTTGTTATTGCCACACACTATTTTGCCACTAAAAGTTGCGGATTTTTTATGCAATGGCACGGCTGGTTCTACGTTGTGGGCCATTATTGCAGTGTGGAGCCTCGTAACTGGCAAAGCGGCTGGTTAATTGTTTGTGCTTCGGCCATTGCGGTGGTGATGCTGTTTGCAAGTGCCGCAGTTCTTAAACTTTACAAAACAAGACAAATTTATCGTAATGCACAAAGCCTGAGTTTAGGCCAGTGGGCAATAATTTTTGTGTGCATGTTTTGGGTGGAACGCGTGTTTGCTTTACCAGCTTTGGTGTTATCAAAATTAGCCGGGAGAAAAACATTCCTGCGCTGGTTGGGCGATTTTTATAATTTTCCGGCAGGGAAGGTGAATGACTATTTTAACTGGCCAACACATTTAACTGAGCTTGTTACCGGTGGCCTTGGATTGCTTGCTTTGGCCTGGGTAATTTTTTATGTTCTACCAAAAGCCCTGCGCGATGCATTT
Organism: Bacteroidia bacterium; assembly: GCA_020846335.1. GTDB lineage: Bacteria > Bacteroidota > Bacteroidia > B-17B0 > Aurantibacillaceae > Aurantibacillus. Next base: position 2,021 of record JADLED010000300.1, on the reverse strand, counting down.
TTAATGGCCATGCTTTTAAGTGCAATGGTAAGTGCCACCACGTTTTATGTGATGGCACAATTAATTTATTGAGAATGTTGAGGAATTACCCAACCATGTGCAGGTAACTGATTTCTTTGGCCGTTAAAAAGCGGTGTTTACCGCGCGGCAAATCTTTTTTGGTTAATCCTGCAAAAGCCACGCGGTCAAGTTTCAAAACATCGTAACCCAAGTGCTCGAATAACCGGCGCACCACACGGTTTCTGCCGCTGTGAATTTCGATGCCTACTTCTTTTTTGCCTTCGCCAACAAAAGCCAAATCATCGGCTTTTACCATTCCGTCTTCCAGCTCCACGCCTTCGATAATGGCTTTAAAATCGTCGGGCTTTAAACCTTTATTTAAGCTAACGTGGTATATTTTCTTAACCCCAAATTTTGGATGCGTTAAGCGGGTGGTCATTTCACCATCGTTGGTAAACAATAACAAACCGGTGGTATTCCTGTCGAGTCGGCCAACGGGATACACACGTTCTTTACATGCACCGTTTATAAGTTCCATCACGGTTTTGCGCTCCTGGGGGTCGTCAACGGTGGTAATGTAATCTTTAGGTTTATTAAGTAGTAAATATACTTTGCGTTCGCTTTTAACAGCGGCATCACCATAGGTAACTTTATCACCGGGTTTTATTTTGTAGCCCAGTTGGTCAACCACCACGCCGTTTACTTTTACGGTTCCGCCCTGAATGAGTATGTCGGCTTCGCGGCGAGAGGCAATGCCAGCGTTTGACAGGTATTTGTTGAGGCGCACCAGGCCATCGTCTGAACCTTGTTTTTTAAGTGGGGCAGGTCCTTTGGGGGCATATTTTTTATTCTCGTATTTGCCTTTTTTTATGCCGCCCGAAAAAACTTTTCCTTCTTCAAAATCATCAAATTTTACACGCTTATCGTTAAAAACTTCTTCTTCGCCACCGCGTTTTCCGGCAAGTGCTTCCCTTTTATTAAAGCGTGGTTTTTTGCCTCCCTCGCTTTCGGGGGTTTTGCCAAAGGGCTTGCGTGGCTTGTCGCCAAAGGGTTTATCTTTTCCGAAACTTTTTTTGCTATCATCTCTGTCCGAAAAATTTCTTTTTGGGTGGTCGCCATAAGGTTTATCACCAAATGATTTTTCACGGTCTTTTGAAAAACTTTTTTTATCGTCGCTTTTGTCTGAGAAACTTCTTTTTGGGCGGTCGCTGTAAGGTTTATCGCCAAATGATTTTTCGCGGTCTTTGTTAAAGCTTTTTTTATCGTCGCCCTTATCAGAAAAACTTCTTTTTGGGCGGTCGCCGAATGCTTTGTCGCCGTCTTTTTTAAATTTATTTTTGTAGGCACCGGGGCCCGATTTATCAAAAGGTCTGTAAGGTTTGCGCTCAGTATCCGAACCTTCTTTGGTTTCGCGAAAGCCTTTATTTTTGGTAAACGAGCGTTTAGCTTTGTAGTCGTTCTTTTTCGAACTTTCTTCTTTATTTCCCGCAAAACGGGGTTTGTCTCTTCTGGTGCCGGAAGGTCTGGACGGTCTGTCTCTGCCTGCACCCGGTCTTTTTTCGAACTTAGACATACTGCAAATATACTATTTAAGGGTGGGATAGAACGCGCCTTCCAAATGTTTTACACAGAGGTTTTGAGCAGGGCCTGTTAGTGCTATGATGTCGAAACGGGCCTCGGCGTTTATTTGGTTACTAATAAGATAGTGATGTGCGGCGGCTATTAAAAAGCCTTGTTTCTTTTTGTCTACAAACAGTTCGGGCTCGCCAAAGGCGCTACTGCTGCGGGTTTTAACCTCCACAAACACAATGGTGTTTTGTTTTTCGGCAATAATATCCACTTCCAGTTTTTTGTATCGCCAATTGGTTTCGCGTATGGAATAACCCAGTTTTATGAGGTGGATGCGGGCTTCTTCTTCACCTTTTTTACCAAAATTTTGGGAATTATTTTGCATAGAGTACTGTTCTTTCTTCACTAAAATACATAAATTAGGACTTTTAAAACCAATCGTATGAAAAACG
>JADLED010000299.1 GCA_020846335.1 Bacteroidia bacterium | reverse complement strand
ACTGTAATTGCCAACTACCCCAAAGCCAGTCCAGGTTCCGCTAGCGGCACTTTGTACAATGTTCATTAAATTAAAGAAGACATCGGTCACACATAAATTTGGTACACTGCCGGTTAGTGCGGCAGAATTAAAAGTCGAAGCATCGATGTTAATAGTGGTTGAGTTTAAACACGGACCAACATATACGGTATAAACGGCGGTAGTGGTGCCATTTACAGCAAAAGACGGTGTTACCAAACCAGTAGGGTTCACGGCAGGATTACCACTCCAACCACCACCGGACGGTGTAACGTTTAGATTGAAGGGAGGCGTGGTATTACAAATAGGCCCAAATGGCGTAACAGTTGGTGTAACCGGTTGCTGGGGGTTAACCACCACATTAAGGGTATTGGAGTTCAAACAACCGTGCGAATCAAAAACACTTACCGTGTAAATACCCGAATTGGAATATGTGGCATTTGTAACTGTTACATTTTGAAAATAATTTATGTAACCGCCCGGTCCATTCCAGGTATAGCTGGAGGCACTGCTCACCGAAAGACTGAGTGTGCCACCCGCACACAAAGGACTGGTATAGCTTGGTACAACTGGGGCAACCGTGTAAACTTTAACTGAAACTGTATTGGTATTTGAACATCCGGTGGTAGAAGTTCCGGCTACTGTGTAAACAGTGGCTATGGTTGGATTTACTGCAATTGGATTACCGGCTATTGCACCCGGAAATAACGTGTAGGTATTGGCACCACTGCAATTAATAAGTGAGGTAAGTCCTGGGCAAACTGTGGCCGGACCGGGAGTTAAAGTAAGAATGGGTGCTGGATTTACAATAACGGGTGAAGTGGCAAAACCACAGCCGGATGAATTAAAAATGGAGGCTGAGTAATAGGTGGTTACATTAGGTGTTACCACAATGGAGGTGCCAACAATGGCTCCTGGATTCCAGGTATAGTTGGCCGGTGGCGAAGCGATAAGGGTGGCACTCGATCCGGCACAAATGTTGGCACTGTTGCTGGTTACCGGCGTAATGGAACTGCTGCTGCCACCGCCACAGGTGAGGCAGTTGGTTTGATAATGCATGCCGGTCATTACAAAGTTGTAACAATCGCCGGTAGTGGACACGCCAAAATTACCACTGGTTTGACTGATAGAGGCGTTAGCCGCTGCACCAACCACAAAATCCCACACCTTATCAGAAGCCTGTGCTTTTACAAAATTATTGGTAGTACTATTAAACCTGAAATTGGTATTCGCAATCCTTTGTAAATCGCCGATTAATCCAAAACCGGTGGTTACTGTAGAATTGGCACATACACTAAATCCTGAAATAACACTGTTAACTGTTCCTGAAATACCCATGCAACCATCAGCAATCACAATGCTACCGGTCCAGTTTTGGGTAGGGTCGGCATAAATTACAAACAAGGTGGCGCCATCGGTATCGTAGCTTGGGCTTTGTGGCATTACCGGAAAACCGGTGATAGAGTAGGTGCCATTGCCCGAAACCAGCGAGGTAACATCTGCCCTATAGCTTTGTGAACCACCATAACCCCAGCATTTATCGGCACAGGAGCCAATGTTGGTCATGGTATAGGTGGCAGTAACCGAGCTGCTGGAATTGGTAACTGAAACGGTTACAGGTAAGTTACCACCCGAAGCATCCGAATACAAAAAGGCTTTTAAAACATAGCCACAGGGCGGTATTCCCGAAATAATAAATGGCGCTGGCTGCAAGGCGCTAACTGTAGAACCTAAGGCAGCAAAGTTTCTTTTAAATAAAGGCACCGAGGCATGCGTAAAATTTAAACCACAAGCCGTTTGAGTATAAGTGGTAACCAAAGTGTTGTTGCCATTGGCCACCTGAGCCGTATTAAATTTGGGGGCATTAATGCTGGAAGGGCAATTGAGACAGATAGTGCCCGGTACCCATTGATTGTTGTTTTGTGAATGGCTTTTTAAAAGACACAGGAAGAATACAATTATATAGAGGTTCCTGGCTTTCATTACGGCTTATTAGGTTTTATAAATATAAATGAAATAAAACAGGTTTTGCAAACCATTAACTAGCCCAAAAGGGTAGTTCCCTAACTATTAAGTGTGGAAACTAGAAAAAACAGGGGTGTTGAATTATTTCGGCGGTTCCATAACCGAGCCACAGGATTTGCAAGTTCTGAGCTCAACACTTTCGTAAAAGCGTTTAAACTCACCCTGAAACTGGGTGGTAATATCGCTCAGTTCAAAATAAACTTCGTGAAGTTTGTGGTTGCATTTTTCACAAAACCAAAGCAAACCATCCCGTTCGTTATTTTTCTTTTTATGTTCAACCACCAGGCCTATTGTGTTTTCAAACCTTTTTGGATTGTGCGGAACCTTGGCCGGCAATAAAAAAATATCTCCTTCTTTAATCGGCACTTCAACTGCTTTTCCGTCTTCCTGAATGGTGACTACAATGTCGCCTTCCAATTGATAAAAAAATTCTTCGCCTTCGTTGTAATGAAAATCCTTACGGGAATTTGGCCCACCCACCACCATCACAATAAAATCAGCGTCTTTATAAACCACTTTGTTATTAACCGGTGGTTTTAGCAGATGACGGTTTTCGTCGATCCACTTTTTGAAATTAAACGGGCGTGTTACCATGTTACCAAATTATAAATTAATAATTGAAAATTCAAGCCTTTATAAAAACCACATAGGCACATAGTTAAATTGAAGGAAGTTTTCTAAAATAATCATTTACAAAGGTTTTTTGTCCTTCAGAAAATATATTTGTGCAATTAAAATTGATTAATATACCTTTAGGGGCTTTCAGAAGTTTCATATAAGTAAGTAGTTGTGCTTCAAACAAAGGGTGCATTTCGTTAACCGCTTTTAATTCGACTATTAAACAATTTTCAACAAATAAATCACAGCGAAAATCAACGTTTAGTTCCTTGCCTTTGTATAGCACTGGTATTTTTAACTCTGAAGAAAAATTAATTTTTCTAATCTTTAATTCCTCCTTCATACACTGATGATAAAGACTTTCAAGTAATCCCCCTCCCATTGATTTGTGAACTTCTATTGCAGCGCCAACAATTTCATAAGTTAATTCATCAAGATATTTTTTGGAAAATTGTTCTTTCAATAAAAGCCTATGTAACTATGTGGTTTATTAAATAAACTTCTTTGCCATCAAATACTCCGCAATTTGCACAGCGTTGGTAGCCGCACCTTTGCGAAGGTTGTCTGAAATTATCCAGCAGTTTAATGTTTTAGCCTGACTTTCATCGCGGCGAATTCTTCCTACAAACACTTCATCGCGGTTGTGTGAGTTCATAGGCATGGGATATACCTGATTTTTAATATCGTCTTCCACAATTACGCCTTCGGTGTTTTTAAGTAGCGTCATAATATCTGCCACATCAAATTCATTTTCAAATTCAATGTTCACGCTTTCGCTGTGGCCTCCCATTACAGGTATGCGCACGCAGGTAGCAGTTAATGCAATGGCTTCGTCACCCATAATTTTACGGGTTTCGTTTACCATTTTCATTTCCTCTTTGGTATAAGCATTATCCATAAACACATCAATTTGTGGAATGGCATTCAGGTCAATTTTATACTTGTAGGCCATCTCATCGCTGTGGCCGTTTTTGCGTTCATTCATTAACTGGTTCACCGCTTTTACACCGGTGCCGGTAACACTTTGGTAGGTGGAAACCACCACACGTTTAATGTTGTATTTTTTGTGTAGGGGATTTAAAACCACCACCATTTGTATAGTGGAGCAATTTGGATTGGCAATAATTTTATCGGTTTTTTCGAGCACATGTGCGTTTACCTCAGGCACCACCAGTTTTTTAGCGGGGTCCATGCGCCAGGCCGATGAGTTGTCAATTACCGTAATTCCTGCTGCCGCAAATTTAGGCGCCCACTCTTTGGACGTATCGCCACCGGCCGAAAACAAAGCCACCTGCGGTTTGGCATCAATGGCCTGCTGCATGCTATGTATGGTGTATTTTTTTCCTTTAAATTCTACCTGCTTGCCCACCGATTTTTCTGAAGCTACCGGAATTAATTCTGTAACCGGAAAATTTCTTTCGGTGAGTACTTCGAGCATTTTAGTACCAACAAGGCCTGTGGCGCCTACTACTGCAACTTTCATATAAAAAATATTTTTGGTAAAATTAGTTGAAAAACCCGTCCGAAAATGACCTGCAAAAATTATTCTGCATCAATTATGTTGGCATCTTCTGCGCCTGGTTCTTTAACAACCAGATACACTCCATCGGGTTTAATTAGTACCTTACGATGCCTGTACAAAATACCAATGGCTTTTTTGTAAGTGGCTTTGCTCATGCTGAATTTGGCGGCAATTTCCTCAGGACTGCTTTTATCGTGAAGGTTTAAAAAACCACCGTTATTTTCAAGATATTCCATCACAATTTCGGTAGCCGAAAGCACATTTTTAAATCCGCTTTTTTGTAAACTGATGTCAATTAATCCATCCGGACGAATGGTTTTTACATAAGCCTCCAGTTCATCGCCTATAAATAAATCCTGAAACACATCGTTGTGATAAATGAGACCTTTGTATAGGCCGTTAATTATGCAACTAAAACCGAGTTGCGATTCTTCCACTATCATAATATCGACTTCGGCGCCACCTTCCAGTTTTACATCTTCAGTAATTAAAAATTTATCGAGTTTGTTCGAGCCCGCTATGCGTTTGCTTACATCATCCAGATAAACATATACCACATAAAATTTTCCCTCTAAAAAATCGTATTTCTGTTCGTTGTAGGCCACAAACAAATCCTTCTCCAATCCCCAGTCCATAAAGGCGCCAAACTCAGTAACCGATTTTACACGCAACAAGGCAAACTCATTTAGTTGTACAATAGGCTTTTTAACCGAAGCAATTAAACGGCTGTCGGAATCGGTGTAAACAAATACCTCGAGTTTACTGTTTAATTTGTATTCGCCTTCTAAACGCGATTTGGGTAATAACACTTCATTGCCTTCTGTATCTCCTAAAAATAAACCCACATCGGTTTCGCGTAGAATGCTGAGGGTGTTTGTTTTGCCAATTTCTATCATGCTTTTGTTCTGTGCCGCGAAGGTACTGTTATATTTCGACTCTGTGCTTTTTTCAAATTACGGGCGAAGAACGGTGATTCATCTAATTTTGCAACACAGAGTTATAGAGGGACAAAGGTGCGCGGGGATAAATAGCAGTTGATCTGATTTGCATTAGGTGATTTATTTGGGAGTTGGAGCCATTTATTTTTTAATCTTTATTTTCATCGAATCAATATACCTACTTTTGCCATCTTAATTTATGTCGAAAAAAACAATCGCCTGGTTTTTACTTATACTCCTCTCGCTGATATGGGGCAGCTCCTTTATTTTAATGAAGCGGGGCATGGATGCCTTTACCAGCGACGAAGTGGCGGCATTACGAATCTCGATAGCGTTTTTGTTTTTATTGCCCTTTCACATTAAATATTCTAAAATTGATTTAAAAAAATATTTTGTCGGACTTGTGTTTATGGGTGTTTTTGGGAATCTCATCCCGGCCTTTTTATTTACCAAAGCCGAAACACAAATAAGCAGCAGTCTTACCGGGATGTTAAATGCTTTAACGCCGCTTTTCACTATTATAATAGGAATGTTTTGGTTGAGGCAAAAACCCGGGCAATTGCAAATTGTTGGAATTATAGTAGGATTTATTGCCGCTATTTGCCTGCTGCTTTTCGATAGTGGAGGAAACACTTTTCAGAACTTTTCTTACGGTTTTTTGGTGTTACTGGCCACCATTTGCTATGCCATTAGCTTAAATGGAATTAAAAAATATTTGGGCGGACTTAATTCCATTACCGCCACAGTTTGGGCTTTTAGCATAACCGGACCAATTGCCCTGATATATTTATTTGGATTTACCTCCTTTACCCAGCACATGGGGCAGAGCAGTTTGGCCTGGCAATCGTTGGGTTATATCAGCATTTTGGCCATAGTAGGTTCGGCCATTTCGGTAATACTATATAATGTACTGATTAAGAATGCCGGAACGGTGTTTGCCAGTTCGTGCACCTATTTAATACCGGTAGTGGCCATTTTGTGGGGTGTTTTTGATGGTGAAACTGTTAAAATAGGGCAGATTTTGAGCATGGCCGTGATAATTTTGAGCGTTTATCTGATAAACCGCGACTAAAAATTTGTGAGTTTCCAATAAATCAGTATCTTTGCCTCCCTTTTTAGGGAATTTATTAACAATTTAATTAGAAAAACCAGCATGTACGCAATTGTAGAAATAGCCGGGCAACAGTTTAAAGTGGAACGTGGAAACAAAGTTTACGTTCACCGCCTAGAGGCTAACGAGGGTTCTAAAATTGAGTTTGACCGTGTGTTATTATTAGATAACGGCGGAAAAATTTCAGTTGGCAACCCAACCGTTGATGGCGCTAAAGTAGCAGCCACAGTAATCGGTCACGTTAAAGGTGACAAAGTAATTGTTTTCAAAAAGAAACGCCGCAAGGGGTATCAAAAATGGAACAATCACCGTCAAAGCTTCACACAAATCCTTATTCAGGGCGTGTTGGCCAAAGGCGATACTTTAAAAGAAGAGCTTCACGCCGAGAAAAAAGTGCGTACTCAGGGCTACAAAAACAGAATGGCAACTGCCGCTCCTGTTGTTGAAGCTGCACCGGTAGCCGAAGTTGCTCCTGCAAAGAAAAAAGCAGCTCCTAAAAAAGCCGCCGCTAAAAAAGTAGCAAAAAAGAAAGAAGACTAAGAAATGATAAATGAAAAATGCTCAATTTTAAATTGACATCTCATTTAACATTCAACATTTAAAATTTAAAATTAATAAGAAATGGCACATAAGAAAGGCGCGGGTTCATCCGACAACGGCCGCGAATCACACAGTAAACGTTTAGGAGTTAAAATTTTTGGTGGTCAATCATGCATTGCCGGAAACATCATCGTTCGTCAACGTGGTACCAAACACAATCCGGGCGAAAATGTTGGAATTGGCAAAGATCACACATTGTATGCTTTAGTGGATGGTAAAGTTGTTTTCAAAAAGAAAAGAGACGACCGTTCGTATGTTTCTGTAGTTCCTACCGAAGCGTAATTAATATTTAACAAAAAATTTAAAAGCCCTCCGGTACTAATCGGTGGGCTTTTTCAGTTTATAACCAAAGGTAATCGCACGCAACACCTCGGCTTAAAATTCATTCAAAATAATTCAAAACAAAACCAATACCAATCCATTACAAGCCTTAAATTTGTTTAACTAAAATTCTCTAACGATTAATTATGCTACAACTCAACTATATCCGCGATAATAAAGACGAAGTTATTAAACGTCTTAACCTAAAAAATTTCAGAGACGCTGAAACAATTATTAATTCTATTCTTGAACTGGATAACAGTCGAAAAGCTGCGCAAAAACAGGCTGATGATTGTAAGGCAGAAGCAAATGCCCTTAATCGCCAGATTGGTGATTTAAGGCGTGCAGGGAAAAACGATGAAATCGAAAAAATTAAAATTCGCACTACCGAATTAAAAAATGTTGAAAAGGAACTTGACGAAAAACAACTTAGTATTGAACAACAGGTTTATGAAGTTTTGGTGACAGTTCCAAATGCACCAAATTTAGGAGTGCCTGCCGGAAGAACACCAGAAGACAATGAGGTGGTTTTGGAAGAAGGAATTAAACCTAACCTTTATGATGGTGCCAAACCTCATTGGGATTTGACAACGCAATATGACATTATCGATTTTAAGTTGGGCGTTAAATTAACTGGAGCAGGATTTCCGGTGTATAAAGGCAAAGGGGCAAGATTGCAAAGAGCCTTAATTAATTTCTTTTTGGATAAAGCCATTGCCGCCGGATATAACGAAGTGCAGCCGCCAATTTTAGTAAATGAAGACAGCGGTTATGGAACAGGACAGTTGCCTGACAAAGAAGGCCAAATGTATCATTCCACAATTGACAACCTTTATCTTATTCCAACTGCTGAAGTACCAATTACAAATATTTACAGAGATGTAATTTTAAAGGAAAGCGATCTTCCAATTAAAAACTGTGGCTACACACCTTGCTTTCGTCGCGAGGCTGGTAGTTATGGAACGGATGTGCGTGGCCTAAATCGTTTGCACCAGTTTGATAAAATTGAAATTGTGCAAATTGCGCATCCAAACGATAGTTATGCTATTTTAGAAGACATGTTAAAGCACGCCATGAATTTATTACGCGATTTGGAACTCCCTTTCCGTGTATTAAAATTGTGTGGTGGCGATATGAGTTTTGCCAGCGCACTTACTTACGATTTGGAAGTGTGGAGTGCTGCACAACAACGTTGGCTGGAAGTGAGCAGCGTGAGTAATTTTGAAACCTTTCAAACCAACCGCTTAAAGTGCCGTTACCGCGATGATAAGGGAAAAACACAATTAGCCCACAGCCTAAACGGAAGCGCTCTGGCATTGCCGCGCATAGTAGCTTCTTTGCTCGAAAATAATCAAACAGAAACGGGAATTAAAATTCCGAAAGCACTGATACCTTATTGCGGTTTTGATACCATTAATTAATGCGGGTGTTTGGCTATACATTGTTGGTGCTTACTTTGTGTTTGCTGCAAAGTTGCAGTAGAACCGATTTGTATAACCAAAAAACAAAAACACTCGATAGCCTGAATGGTGCGCTGAACCTGAAAGTGAAGGAATTGCAAAAAACCGACACGGCCCTTTTGCAGCGCTGCATTCTGCGTTACAATTATTACCGGCAGTTTGTAAAACAAAACATAAACGACACCCTTACAAAAACCGAAGCAGACAATCTGCAACGCTTTTACGAGAGCGGCAATAATCTGGAAGCCTTTTGGAGTAACCGATTTGCTTTACTGGGAAGAGCCGCCTTGATGAACGGCCAACAGAATAAATTAAGTGATGACATAAAGTCTGAACTGGTGGATTTACCAGAATTGGAAAAATTTATTGAGCGGGAAAAAGCAGCCACCACACAGTTAATTGATCTTGCGGCAAGCCAGCAAAAGAGTTATTATACCGCACTGGAAGAATTTAAAAACGCACTGCGTGAAGTGGAAAACCTTATCAGAGCAAGAAATAAAGGTGAGTTGCCCACTATTGTGAGGGATACCCTGGCGCTTTGATACAATTAATTTGAATATAATAATATGGCCATTAGTTTTCAAAATCAGGACATAGACTTTAAGTTAAAGCACAAAACAAAAATTAAATCCTGGATAAAAAAAGTAATTGAATCGCAAAAAAAGAAAAAAGGCGAAATCAATTTTGTGTTTACCAATGATGAGGAATTGCTGGATATTAATACCAAATTCCTGCAGCATAGTACTTACACGGATATTATCACGTTTGATTCCTGCGAAGGCAAGGTAATTAATGGCGATATTATTATTAGTGTGGAACGGGTAGCCGAGAATGCCAAAAAATTTAAAGTGAGTTTTGAAACAGAGTTGCACCGTGTAATGATACATGGTGTTTTGCATTTGTTGGGATACAAGGACAAATCAAAAAAAGAAGCTGCAGAAATGCGGTTGATGGAAGATTGGGCCTTGAGGAAGTTTTGATTTGTGAAATTGCAGAATTTTGCATTTATTTATTTCACACTGCCATAGGGTTGTCAGTTACCATAAATATTTTTGAGAAAAATTATTGAAATGAAAACACACACTACCAATTACAAAAACACGTTTATCGAAATTGCAGAAGACTGTCCGGTAAACACCGGCGAAATGCCGCCATTAAAGGGTGATGCCAAAACCGTGGCCAATTTGCAGTTTGAAATGGTTTATGACAATCCCTACAAATACACCTCCGACGATATTTTGTTTACCGTGCATGCCACCAGAAACAACATAAAAAAGAGTGAGTGGGTGGCAGCCCGTCAGGAATTTTTCTCAAAAGGTCAACCCTGTTTCCGTGCTTCCCCACTCACCAAGCGTTATGGCTGGGGTGTACACAATAACGAAAATGAAAAAATGGCCATTTTCAGTTGCGATAGTAAGGAGTATAAGAAATTTGCAAAGGAAAAATCTTTAACGGTGGTAAAAGCCATGAAGAGCAAACGCTAAGTTTCAGGCTTTTGTTTTTACTTCAAACTTTCCACCCCAGTCCGACATCAGTTGCATTACGGGCAACAATTTTTTGCCTTCTTTGGTTAAGTTGTATTCTACTTTTGGTGGAATTACTTCATACACTTTTCGAGTAACAACACCCGCTTTCTCAAGCTCTCTTAAAACCTGAGTGAGCATTTTATCGTTAATGCCTACCAGTATTTTTTTAAGTTCACCAAAACGTTTTGGGCCTTCGCGTAAATTCCAAAATACCAAACCTTTCCATCTGCCGCCAATAATGGAAAGGGTAAGGTCCACCGGACAATAAAAAAAGGTGCCGTCCAACTGATAACGTTTCATGTTTTTATTTTCTCAAAGATAGAAATTATGCGGGCCACTTACCAAAAGGTGAGTGCTTTCTTTTTGGGTAGTATATTGTTTTTTGTGGGGTACCTTCTCAACTTTGTCTTCATAAAAAAACAACACATGGAAAATAATTTACAAAAAAACAAAGACACAGCTTTGGCGGTATCGCTGGCCATACTTGACGGACGTTGGAACGACTTGGACAATTTACTGGATAAAAATTTTACCTATACCGGCGACGGTTTTGTGTTTACTAAAGACGAATACATTGGTTTTATGCAGGACATGAAAGCCGCTTTTTCTGATTTGAAAATGACTTTCCCAAACATTGTGGCTGAAGAAGACATGGTGTCTATTCGCTTTATTTCAACGGCGGTTAATACCGGAAGTTTTATGGGAGCACCGGCCAATAAAAAGAACCTGGAGGTGCATGGTATTTTTATGCGCAAGGTAAAAGATGGTAAAGTAATGCAGGAATGGCAAACCACCGATTTGTTAGGCGTTATGAAACAAATCGGTTTTGGTGCCTTGTTTGGCTACTCAGTGTTTGTGGGCTTGTTTAATGTAAAGCAAAAACGTCCTGTTAGGAAGAATTAATTTTAGAGGAAGAATTATTTTTTCCACAATTACCCTTTCGGTAAATCGCTCCCCGCCTTTAATAAGGTTTACTAAATAAATACTTAGATTATTTTAGGCTATTTTTTTTGGGAGTTATTTTTATCCTTAAGCGATTTAATTTGTTTTTTCAATTCTTCAATTTGTTCCTGTTGTTCCTGTACAGCTTTAACTAAAGGCACCACAAACTGGCTGTAGGCAAGGCTGTAATTATCGCTGCCGCTTTCGGGTTTGTGAACGCCGTTAAAATTATATCCGCATTCCTTAGCGGCTTGTTCCACTTCCTGGGCAATAAAACCACTTTGTCTTATGGCGGTTGATGTCGAAAAATCTTTTTTCATATAAATCCCACGAAGACTATCAGGCAAAGCGGAAATTAAAAACTCCTGATACTTTTTGGTATCGAAATTGTAAACTACGGGGCGTAATTTTTTTATAAACTCCAAACCCTTTACATCGGTTTCGGTAATGTTGGATTTAAAGCGTTTGTCGGAGGTTGTAAAGTAAGCAGGACCTTCAACCACTGTAACAACGGCATCACCAAGTCTAACCCTGTTGCTCGAGTTTACGACAGCCTGACTTCCAATGGCAGTGCAATTAGTAAAAGTGGCATTGCTCACCTGCGTAGCAAAACCAAGGCCAGAATTAAAATCGCCTTGAGAAACAAGAAGACCGAGATTACCAACTGCCGTGTTACATCTGCCGGTAACATTTCTTAATAGAGCTTGCGATCCGATGCCTACGTTTCCATTTCCGGTAGTATTGTTGATTAGTGCATTTCTACCCACTCCGGTATTTTCAGAACCCGTGGTGTTAGAAAAAAGTGCATTTCTACCAAAGGCTGAGTTATTCCAACCAGTTGTGTTTGCAAAAAGAGCAAAAGCACCAACAGCAGAGTTTTGAAATCCAGTGTTAGTTCGAAGAGCTTCTTGACCAACGGCAGTATTACTCATTCCTCCTCCTGGAGCATTACCCGCCAAAAAGCCGAAGTATGCGTTCCCGGATTGATGATCGATTCGCCCGGATCTTTGATTGTTTACACGAATATTAAAGGGAACATTGTCTAAAGTGCCGATAAAATTAGTGCCGTCAACCGTACCTGCATTGCCAAGTAATAACCAAGCCATATTTGTTCCTGTGCTAGCAGCACCCGGAGGGCCCGGAGGCCCTTGAGGACCAGCGGGTCCCTGTGGACCTGTTAATCCAATTGGTCCTTGCGGTCCGGTTGCCCCGGTGGGCCCCGCAGGACCTGTGCCGTTACCTAATCCACTTGGTAAGGGTTCCCATGTAGCCAGTCCATTCGCATCCGAGGTTAATACTTTGTTTACACCGGGATTACCGCCGGTAATTTTTACCTGACCGGCAATTTCTAATTTTGCGCCGGGCGTGGTGGTGCCAAGCCCTGCGTTGCCTAGGGAATTAATATAAAAACGCATGTTGCCTGTTCCGTCGGCTAAAATTATGGTGTGGTGCAGATTGTTTGGCAGAGTGCCCACATTGGCACCCAGAATAGTATTAAAGTCTCCGGTTCTGATACCAATGCCTGAGCGATAGCCTAGTATGGTATTATTACTTCCGCTAATATTGTCGTAAAAAGCGCTGTGACCAATTGCTGTGTTGTTGTTGCCTGTGGTGTTTTCGGCCAAGGCAAACATACCATTGGCTGTATTACTTTTTCCGGTTGTGTTGTGAAGATGCGATTGATAACCTGTTGCTGTGTTTTCATTACCCGTGGTATTTTCGTACAAGGCATAGGACCCAACAGCTGCATTTGCACTACCCGTAGTGTTGGCGTTTAAGGCAAGCCACCCGGTTGCCACGTTCTCGCTACCGGTTGTATTATTTGGCATTGCTAAAAATCCAAGCGCCGTGTTATTGGCTCCTGTGATGTTGGCTTTTAGCGCAAAGGTTCCTATGGCTGTGTTTTGAAAACCGCTGGTGTTAGAATACATGGTTTGATAACCACTGGCGGTGTTGTAGTAGCCACTTGTATTGCGATACATGGATTGAAAGCCACTGGTGGTATTCTGACTGCCATTTATATTGAAATAAAGTGATTCAAATCCGGTAGCCGTATTATTAATACCATCGGTGTTAGAAAAAAGAGATTGATAACCTAAAGCGGTGTTATTCCACCCATTTGTCAGACTCTTGAGTGCTCTTACTCCAAACGCCACATTGTTGCCTATGCTGTATATTGGAACGGAATTTAAAGAATAGGAGGTGTTTTGACATTTGAGCATAGGATTAATCAGCAAAAACAAAATAGTACCTATAAAATATAATTTCATAGCATTAAATTGTGTTTTTTTACGGATAGTTTTCAGGAATTCATTTCGTTGTGTTCTCATTTTTTGGATTGGTTAAAGGTTTAATAATGTATTTAATAGAAACATTGATGATTTATATTTCTGATACAATATTAAAAGAGAAGCGCGTAAAAAAAGACCAGAGTTAGTGAAAGGGGATTTTAAGATAGTGAAAAGCAGTTTAATTTAAGTACGGGCGCAATCTAAAAAATTTAGGAAGCAAAAAAGAAAATTGGTTTATAATTTTATCAAAGATATTATACAGGGCGTAAATTTTTGGAATGAAAAACAGGGAACGATTCTGAAAGAAACACTGTATTAAGTTTTGCATTCCTTTGCTAATAGGTTCTTTTACTGTCAAACAAAAAATTCCTGAATTGAAGAGTTAGAGAGGCACAAACCATATCATTTTTCTATTAACACTCTTTCAGTAAACCGTTCGCCACCTTTTATCAGACTGATGAGATAAATACCATTGGGTAAATCAGATAAATCCACCGCAATCTGGTAATGGCCCTGATGCTGATTGCTCACGTTGGAAATGTTTTTAATGAGTTGGCCGGAGAGGTTATACACTTCAAGAATAACATCTGTTCTGTTTAAAACAGAATAGGCAATGTTAACCTCTCCTTTACTTGGGTTTGGAAAAATGCGGAGAGGGCTGTAGGCATTGTTTCGCTCCTGTTCTTCCTGAATGGAATTTTTAAGTGTTTGTAATGAGTCAATTGGCGGACTGATGCTATCGTATTGATTATAGTTCTCAGGATAATATTCCATCACACCGGCCGTTACGGTTTCAATAAAAATAACAGGTTCAATCATTTCAGGTTCTCTTTTCACTTTATCACTCGTTGAACTGAGCGCGCCCATAATTTCTGAACGCGTAACAGTTTGTTGCGTCATTACGGAATCTGTATTATTGCCTGAGGTTTCATTAGGGACATCCACTTCGCCCATGGTTTCTGCTATTACTACGCCACTAAGTGCTTCTGTCTTTTCTATTTTTTTATCCTGATAATCGGTGCAACTAAATAAGAAACTTCCAAAAACCAAAAACAAGGCAATGGCAAAAACCCTGGTAGCACTGATGTTTTGAGGCAACACATTCAAATTGTAATTGCTGGTAAGTGGCCGGTTGAGTTGAGTAGTTTTAAATCGGCCACACATTTTTTCGCCTTTAGCAGCCTTCAACAAGTCCGTAATTTGTGCGTCGCTTTTGCCTGAAAAATCAAACACCGTGGTGTTGCAGCTTTCGCAGTGACGACCATTGCTGTTAGGGTTCATTTTATTCCAGTCTTCGTGGCAGGGTTCTGGAATACGAACGGTAAAATTAGGTGTTTTCATAAGTGTATTTTTTAATTGAGGTGCCGGAAGTTTGATTTTCCACAAAAATCTTTGCAAAAAATTAGTTGAGGTAAAAGTAGAAAGCGAAGGCGGCTTAAAATACTGTGCTTTTGTAAGTGAGGTATTATTTTAAATAAGTGGTTGGTTTTACGAGTTAACTCCAGCACAAAATTTAATAACTTAGCTGATAAATAGGCTTATGAAAATTATCTTATCGGCACTTAATAAAAACATGATTACTGCCTGGAAACAGTTTTTTGAAAGAGAAGAACAGGTTGTTATTCTCGAAGAAGACATTACGAAATTGGATTGCGATGCGGTGGTGAGTCCTGCCAACTCCTTTGGTTTTATGGATGGTGGCCTGGACTATGCGCTCTCTGTAAGATTTGGATGGGATTTGCAGGAGCGTTTGCAAGCAATGATAAAAGAATTGCCCGAAGGGGAGTTGTTAATTGGTCAGGCTTTGGTTTTAGAAACAGGCGACTCTAAAGTGCCTTTTTTAATTTCGGCACCTAGCATGAGGGTACCTACAAATTTTAATATTCCAACATCGGTAAATGCGTATCTGGCAACAAAGGCAGCCTTAATAAAAGCAAAAACACATCCAAAAATTGAATCGGTGGCATTGCCGGCTTTTTGCACCGGAGTAGGGCGTATGGCTCCCGAAATTGCGGCAGAACAAATGTTTCAGGCTTATAAAGAAATTGTATTGGGCGAACGTATGAACTTTAGCACCTTTGGCGAATCGCAAAAATACCACTGGAATTTAAACAGAACGGGAATGATTTATACACATTAAGCTTTCACTTATATTTACCGCAGCAATAACATACAAAGTTTGAAACAATTTAAAATAATCAGTTTTATTATCTTATCCTTCATTTGTATTAATACGTATTTAATGTCGCAACTTACACCAAGGGCTTTGAAAAGTGACGTATTACAAAATGACATTATTCAAAATCTGAAGGTGTTTGATAGCCTTTTTATTTTTGACAAGTCGGGCTTTTGGAATGATAATCTAACGCTAACAGGTTTTGGGTTTAGAAAGGAAGCTTGTTATAAATTTGTAATTTTCCTTGAAAAATCTGGGGAGACTGCGTCTGCTTTAAAAATTAAAAAGATCGATAGAGACAGAGAGCCATTGTTTGGTGCTTTAACGGATTATCTCCGGAAAAATTATTTGTTAATCAGGAGTATAAACAACGACTCCCTCGAGTTGCAAAGCAGAACAAACATTAGTATTTCTATGAGTGATCAGGAACATTATAGTATTCTTACTGTATATCCACAGAGCAAACACTGTTTTTTGAGCAGTTCCTATAATCCGGAATTTTACCAATCAAAAGCCTGGACAAAAGACAGGCAAATTCTTTTGGATGTTTTTAAACGATTGGAACCGCATATCGACAAACATGGGCAAAATTTTAAAACGATGGAGGATTAGATGATGAAGAATTGGCTTTTTTTATTTTGGTTTATTCTTGCAACTAATTTTGTTTTGAGTGCGCAAAAAGATTCTCTAAAAACAAATTCCTGTTTCTCTAATCCGGATATTTTTGAAGGTCAAAAGGTTTACAAAGCAGTGGATCAATACCCCGAATACCCCGGTGGCATGATGGAATTCCACAAGTATTTGAGAAACAACATGGATTTTTCGCTGTGCGATGCCAATCGTTCTACCCTGCACATCACATTTGTAATTGATACCTTAGGAAATGTAAAAAACTGCTGTACCCGGGATACTCAATCCGAACACAGTTGTAACACCAAGGCAATTGAAGTAATTCAAAAATCACGGCCATGGAAGCCCGCTCTTTTAAATGGCCAAAAGGTATGTGTGCGAATTAATTTTCCAATAAAGATTTGCTTTAAATGAACGGTTTAAACGAATGCTAAATTTGAACGCTTTGAAAACAAAAGGAGAAAAACCCATTAGCAAATTATCTTTTAAAGTGATCTCTTTATGGTGCCTATTTTTTTGTTTTTATTACCTTCCAATTCGGAGTCAGGAAATTCTTTACGCAATACCCACGCAAACGCTTTCTCAAACGGGTTATTTAAGGAACTATTATCCCAAAGACTCATTGCGAAAGGTAGTCGTAAATACGTTTTCAATCAGCCATCAAATTACTTTGGGGGAATATAAATTGTATTTGAACGAAATAAAACGTGATTTTTCATTTGCCTACTATAAAAGTCAGTGGCCGGATTCCACTATGGCCGCAAAAGAAACTCTTGAAAAGTACATGACGGTAGTATTGTATGAGAAGTATCCCGTTGTTGGAATATCGTGGTTTAAAGTGATGAACTATTGCCGTTGGAGAACACTAAAGGAAACAAGCGACAGCATAAGGTTTGTTTATCGTTTACCTTTTTATTCAGAATGGGTAATCGCTCAGAATTATCTTTCCTCACAAAAAATTAAGAACGATTTTAACGGAAATAATTCTGATTGGTTGATATCCGCTTACGATGAAAGTTTTTATGATTTAGTGGCGGACAGTAAAACCTCAGCTTACGATTATTTTTATTTACCCAAGGCAAAAGATTCCAAAGTGCTCACCCGCATGCGTTACATGGGCGATTCTTTTTTACAACAAAATGTAACCTTTACCAGCAAAACGTATTATTACGCCAGCGAAGGTGTGTTGGATGTTTCTTTTCGGTTGGTGAAAGAACTGTATGATAAGACAAATAAGAAAAGCATGGCAGAAAGTATGTTAACCTATTACAGAATTCTAAAATGATAAAAAATTACTTTTTAGTTGGCCTGATTTTCTCCCTGACCTATTTTGCAAAAGCACAAATTAGCTCAGTCACAGTGTATAAAAACGACAACAAATCGGTGTTGCTCCGTTATCACACAAAGAATGGCCGTTTCACAGGAAAATACACATCCTATTATTGGGATGGAAAGAAAAAGGCGCAGGGTCATTTCGACAACAATAGTCGGAAAGGAAGTTGGACCGTTTGGGATTCTACTGGTAGAAAACGTATGATACGCCGCTATCGCAACAATTATGAATTTGAACGCATTTTTCCTGAAATTCCAAAAGATAATCCAACCATTCAATTACTCTACAAACCGGATAAGTTTGTTTTGCATCGCAATGATAGTGGTTATTATAATTATCACCATGTTCAGGAAAGAATGGTGCTTTGGGAAAAGCGTTTGTGGCGTCACCTAGACGAAAAGGATAATTCTATTTTATTTGAGAATAACCGACTTTGGAATGTAATTTTCAACGCAGTGAAATCTGAAGGAACAAAAATTTTGCCGTATACTGACGAAGAATTTAATACAAAATATGAAGGAAAAACTGACACTACCACCTTTACAGTGGTAGGTTGGAAAATAAAGGAAGATGTGTTTTTTAATTCAGAATTGCAGGGCAGTGAAAGCAGAATCATCGGTATTTGTCAGGTTGTAAAAAATAAAAAAGACGGAACACTGACTGATTTGTATTGGCTGTATTACCCGGCAATACGAACGGCTCTGGCAAAAGAGAAAGTGCAGGCAAAGGATTTACCTTCAGAAATAACCAATCTCGACGATGTGTTTTTCTTCCGCTATTTTTATGGAAGAATTGCAAAAGAGAGCAACGTTTACGACAGGGCTATCAAAAAATACGCATTAAGTGATGAAGAGCAAAAATTGGAATCGGATAACATTGAAATGTCGATGATTGATGAAGAGCATAACCGTTGGCTGGAATTAACCAAATAAATGAAACGCCAATTTCATAAATATTTATTCATTTTTGCGATACTAAGCGGCCACTTTTTTGCACCTGCACAAGGCTCTTCCCAACAATTTAATTTGAGAGACAGTGTTTTAACGCGGGGGAACGTTTGTCGTTTGTATGGCCTGAAGTTTGATATTGGTACCTGCGAATTGAGTAAATCAAGTTTTGTCCTGCTCGATTCCCTTGTGTATTTTCTAAAAAAGAATTCGGCTGTTGCAATTGAAATACAAAGGTTTGGCGATGACACGAATCCATACAGAAGCATGCGTTTGGGACACTGCCGGGCACTGAATATTAAAAAGTATCTCGAATTAAATGGAATTGAAGGTATGCGGCTTATAGCAAAATCTTATGGTCTAACACGGCCATTAATTTCAGACACTGAAATAAAAAAAGCAAAATCAAAGGAAGAAATGGAAGCGCTAAAATCTTACAACATCCGAACCGAATTACAGATAACAGAAGCGCCTTAAACTATTCGCCAGCCTTGTATTCCAAATCCGTAGCCTTCAGTTTTTTTAAATCCGGTATTTTAGCCAGTTGTGGGCTTATCAAACTTTCATCTCCCGCAATTACCAGTTTGTAAATTTCAGGTGTGTAATATTTTTTAATCATTTTTTTTACATCCTGCATGGTAATATTATTCAGTTCGGCCAATGTGTTTTTTCGTTTGTTAAAATCGAATGTCACCGGATTGTAGTAATTCGCAACTTCTTCCGGATATTCATCACTCATTAGCGAAACACGCTGCTTGTTAATCTCATTGTCAAAATCCTCTTTTGTAAAATTGCACAACGAAAAATTGCTTATGGTTTTGTCAAACAATTCAAGTGTACTTAAAAGCACTTCACTTCTTACCGAGCAACCAATGCTAATGATATTGGAAAATTTACTTGTTTCGAGCATGCTGCCAATCGAATAGGTTTTTCCTCCTTTCTCTCGTATTTCTTTAAACAAAAGCTGATTAAATAACATATTGGCTATTCGACAACTCAGCATGTCTTTGTCCGACATGGCCGGCCCGATTTTACTCCATCTGATGGCACATTGGGTGGTGCCACTGCGGTTTATAAAATAGCTTTCCTTTTTTTTAATTTTCGGCATTTCAAGTTCAACCCCATTCACCTCGCCGTAGGCCGACTGCCAGGATCCAAAATGTTCTTCTATCAGTTTTTTAATTTCGCCCGAATCAAAATTACCGCACACCACCACGCGTGTATTTTTAGGCGTGTAATTAAATTCATGAAAAGCTTTTAATTTTTCGGAACTAATT
>JADLED010000298.1 GCA_020846335.1 Bacteroidia bacterium | reverse complement strand
TTTGCCCTACCGGAATGCCATTATATAACTGCAAAGTGCTGGTAGCAGGTGCATTAGTAGTGCTGTTGTAATTAATTCCGAGTCCGGTAACGCATTCGCCGTTGGTAATGGTAGTGTAAGCCTTGCCATTGGCATTCACAAGAATTGTTCCGCTAATAGAGCTGCTAAACACCATAAGCGAGGTGGCAGAATTGCTGGCGCTAAAATCCATGTTAATGGTTAAACCGCCACCAGCGGCCGTTTCGATTACACGGGCATAAATTACCAATGCAGTATTAGCAAGGGCCCAGTTAATTTGTGTGTCGATATTTAAAACATCGGTATAAACGGTACAAATATCATAGGTAACACCACTCACCGTTTCCTGCCTTTGCAATTGCGCCTGAATGGCGGACATCTTAATGTAAACACCACGAAAAACAGCATTGATATTGTCAGGTGAAAAACTGGTAACCTGCAAATTGGGAATGTTGCCTGCCGAGGTGAGTTGATTATAGAATCCTTCCCAACCGCCGGTAGGCAGGGTGGGTGTGTATTGGTTTTGTGCCACTGCAACAGATGCAGAAGACGGTGTGGTTGGTGTGTTCATGTGTGTGGTTATTTTTTCTGATTAACTATTTACTGTAATGAATGCTTTGGTTTGGAAAGTGGTGGCTAGGGTTGCCAGAGTGGTCCAATCCTGAATCAGCGCATTGTAGTTAATTTGTTCTAAGAACGCAAGTCCTGAATTAAAATCATTATTAAGTACATACACAATGTTGTTTAAATCAGAACTAATGGTGCTCCATCCACCGGCCATCTCTTCAACAATTTTAAGAGCTCCTGTTATCTGATTGTTAAGTGTCAGACAGCCGTTATATGCTGTTTGCAAGGCCGTCATTAAATTGGTGTCTGCCTGTTCCTGGGCGGTAAGAGTGGCGATGGTGTCTTGCAGACTGTTTATAACCTTTAATTCGTCTGTGGCTTTTTTGCCATAAATGCCAGCCACAATTGCCGCAGCAATCATACCAACCGGCCAGGCCACCCAACAGTAGGTTGGTGAGGTAGCGGCCACAATTACATCGTGCTTATATTCTTCGCGGGCAGAAGATAAGGCGCTGTTATCCGACGAAATTTCTGATAAAAGATTTTGAACGGTAGTACTGGTGGCGCCGTATTTATTGTTGTAATAGTTGTATAAACCGTTGGTGCCAATAAGTTGACCTGAATCGTTGGTTAAATTGGTGGACAGTGTGATTAAGTTGTTTTTTACGTTTGTTGCATTGGTTCCAAAATTTTGAGCAGTATCTGCGAGTTGTTTTACCAAAGCAATAATGTTTGCCTGTATAGTAGGTTGTTGCGCCGGAGAAGCGCTTTGAAGCTGGTTAATCAAAGTTTGTAAACCACCGTAATACGTGCCAATTGAATTACCATAGTTGGCAATGTCGCCGGCAACACTTACAACGTTTGGAAATAACGTTTGAGTGAAGTTGGTGCCCTGACCCTGCATTGATACATAAAGCGTGATCAGTTGTTGGAAGTCGCTCATGTTGCTTGGTGCGCCCGATCCCATTTGAGTTGCCAACGCTGCGGTGGTGGATGGAAGTAGTGCCACGTTGGCAAAAAAAGTTTGTAAACTTTGCCATTCAGTGCTGCTCATGGCAAAGGCAGGTCCATTACTAATGGCCGGTTGCGCAAAATTACCTGTTCCTAAACTGTTAGGATTAATGGTAGTGGCTGCTGTGCTTGTTTGTTGTGTTTTCATAATGTGTGTGTTTAATGCCTACTCTGTATGGGGTTTTTCGGCTTTCACCCTTTAATTAAAAATTTTCTGAGACAAATGTGCACCAAGAAAAGGGTTAAGAATAGAGGATTAATACCCTTTTTGTAAAAACAGGTATTTATACCCGTTTTTTAACTCCGTAAAGATTTCAATCATCTAACCACCAAAGCCCTGGAAGAACTAATTCTCGCCATGCAAAGTGTGATAGATTCTGACATAAAAAAAGTCCCGGAAGGTTTAACTTTCCGGGACAGCTTATTTTAGTCGTCTTGTATTCAATTAATTTCTGAAAACAAATTTGTTATCAAACACATCCAACACTATTTCCTTGTCTTTGTTTACAGTGCCTGAGAGTAATTGTTTGGATAATTCGTTGAGCACCTGCTTTTGAATGACACGTTTTACCGGACGTGCACCAAATTGCGGGTCGTAGCCCAACTGGGCCAGCCAATCCACAGCCTCGTCGGTAATTCTGATGTTAATTTGTTGCGCAGCGAGTTGTTTCTGTATATGAGTGAACTGAATTTTTACAATGTCGGTCACATTTTCGCGGTTCAGTGGTTCAAACATAATCACCTCGTCAATACGGTTCAAAAATTCCGGGCGGATGGATTTTTTCAGTAATTCATATACCCCCAGTTTGGTTTTGGCCAACACGTCCTCGCGGTTCAGCTCAGTCATGCTTTCAAAACTTTCCTGAATTAAGTGAGAACCTATATTGCTGGTCATAATAATAATGGTGTTTTTAAAATTTACCGTGCGGCCTTTGTTATCCGTCAAACGGCCATCGTCCAACACCTGCAACAAAATATTAAACACATCGGGATGCGCTTTTTCAATTTCATCCAACAATACCACTGAGTATGGTTTACGACGCACGGCTTCGGTTAACTGTCCGCCTTCTTCATAGCCCACATAACCCGGAGGCGAGCCAATGAGGCGGCTCACGGCATGGCGCTCCTGGTATTCACTCATATCAATTCTGGTCATCGAATTTTCGTTGTTAAACAAAAAGTCTGCAAGTGCCTTGGCAAGTTCGGTTTTACCAACACCGGTGGTACCCAAAAATATAAAAGAACCAATTGGACGTTTGGTGTCCTGCAAACCCGCACGGCTGCGACGTACCGCATCGGCAATACTTTCAATGGCTTCGTGCTGACCTACCACGCGTTTGTGCAACTCACTTTCAAGATTAAGCAACTTTTCTTTTTCACTTTGCAGCATGCTTTTTACCGGAATGCCCGTCCAGGCACTGATAACAGAAGCGATGTCTTCGCTGTCCACTTCTTCTTTTAATAACTGCGAACCATTGGCTTTTGCAATGCCCAGTTTTTCTTCGAGTTCAGCCAGTTTGTTTTCGGCGTCTTTTACTTTGCCATAGCGGATTTCGGCCACCTTGCCGTAATCGCCCTGTTTTTCAAAATTGATGGCATGTTGTTTTAATTCTTCTATCTGCGTTTTAATTTTTTGAACGCCTTCAATCACTTCTTTTTCCGACTGCCAGCGGGCTCTCAGCGCGTTGCGTTTATCCTGTAATTCGGCAATTTCCTTGTTCAGTTCATTTACTTTGGCTTCGGCATTTTCGCGTTTAAGGGCCTCGCGTTCAATTTCCACGTGCATTATTTTTCGTTCCACTTCATCCAACTCAATTGGCATGGAATTAATCTGCATCCGTAATTTCGAAGCGGCCTCATCCATCAAATCAATGGCTTTGTCGGGCAAAAAACGATCGTTGATGTAGCGTTGCGATAATTCCACTGCAGCAATAATCGCTTCGTCTTTAATGCGCACGTGGTGATGTGTTTCGTATTTTTCTTTAATACCCCGCAAAATAGAAATAGCGTCTTCCGAACCTGGTTCATCCACCATCACTTTTTGGAAGCGGCGTTCGAGGGCTTTGTCTTTTTCAAAATATTTTTGGTACTCGTTTAAGGTAGTGGCTCCTATGGCTCTTAATTCGCCACGGGCCAGAGCGGGTTTTAATATGTTGGCGGCATCCATGGCTCCTTCGCCACCACCGCCAGCACCCACAAGGGTGTGTATTTCGTCAATAAACAAAATAATTTCGCCATCAGCACCAATTACTTCTTTTATTACCGATTTTAACCGTTCCTCAAATTCACCTTTGTATTTTGCACCGGCAATGAGTGAACCCATGTCGAGCGAAAACACCTGTTTTGTTTTTAAATTTTCGGGCACATCGCCTGCAATAATTCGGTGTGCAAGGCCTTCGGCAATGGCTGTTTTACCAACCCCGGGTTCGCCCACTAAAATGGGATTGTTTTTGGTTCGGCGCGAGAGTATTTGTAACACCCGACGTATTTCTTCATCACGCCCAATTACCGGATCGAGTTTGCCGCTTTGAGCTTGCTTATTAAGATTAATGGCGTATTTGTCGAGCGCGTTGTAGGTTTCTTCCTGACTCTGGCTGGTAACGCGCTCGCCTTTGCGCAATTCGTTAATGGCGGCTTTCACTTCTTTTTCCTTTAAACCTGCGTCCTTCATCATGGCCGAAGTGCTGTCGCCGGCCTGCAGCAAGCCAAGTAAAAGATGTTCAATCGACACGTATTCGTCTTTGTAATCCTTTAAATAATTACTTGCTTTTAGCAGTGCGGTGTTGGCGGCAGAGGAGAGGTGAGGCTGCCCACCACTAACTTTGGGGTAAGACTTAATTACACTGTCCACCATTTTACCAAAAGTGGCGGGATTAATGTTGAGTTTTTTAAGAATAAAGGGTGTAACATTTTCGTCCACCTCTAAAATTCCCTTTAAAATATGTGCAGGCTCAATGGCTTGTTGTCCGTTGGCCGTTACCAATTGCATGGCCTGTTGAATGGCTTCCTGCGATTTAATGGTGTAGTTGTTCAAATTCATGGTGTGAATATTTTAAATCAGAGCTGCATAAAGTGTTCCAAGTTACAAATCCTGAAATAAAGTCGTGGATTTTGAATTTTGAATGACGAAATGGCTCATTGCCACACCATTTTC
>JADLED010000297.1 GCA_020846335.1 Bacteroidia bacterium | reverse complement strand
TTTTAGGGTTTCGCTTAGTAGTTCCAAACGCTGTTTTACAAAACTAAGTGCCAGTGATTTACTTTTAAAGGTGTTATGTTTTTTTGCACTCGCCTCGCGTCCAATGCCATTGTCTTCCACCACACATTTGAGGGTCTTGTCGGTGTCATAAGTAAAATGCACATTCACCAAACGTTCACCGTCTTTGGCCAGCAATCCGTGCCAGATAGCATTTTCAATAAAGGGCTGCACCATCATGTGTGGAATATGCGTGGCATCTGTATTTAGGGCTTCATCAATTTTTATGGAATAATTAAATGACTTACTAAAGCGCCGCGATTCCATTTCTAAAAAGCCATTCAATATGCCTTCCTCTTCTTTAAGACTTATACTCTCTTTGGTATTGCTTTCCAACAATTCTCTAATGAGGTTGGCAAATTTACCCAGGTAGGGTTCGGCTTTTTCATTTTCGCCGGTCATAATTAAATGATTAATAGCATTGAGCGAGTTAAACACAAAGTGAGGATTCATTTGCGAACTAATGAGTTTTTGTTCCATGTGTAATTTTTGATGCGCGGCTTTTAACCGGTTTTGGCGAATAAATAAATACGCAATAATTAAAACCAACAACGCAATGCCACCCAAACCAAACAAAAAATAGGTGTTTTGCTTTAGTTTCAGATTCTGAATTTGAGTTTGTTGCAATAGTAACTTGTTTTCGCTTTCCTTTTTTTCGAGGTTGTAATTAAATTCTTTTTCGAGGGCTTGTTTTTTGTTATCGGCGCTTTGCAGGCTGTCTTTGGCAATAACACCAATTTCGTAATATTTTAGGGCTTCTTTGTAATTGCCTTCGGCTTCAAATACTTCACGCAGAATACGAGTTAAGTCAGGAATTTGCAATATAAAATCGATAGTTTGATAAAGTTCGTACGCTTCTAAAGCGTTTTTTTTTGCTTTACTGAAATCCTTCATTCTAAGATGAATGTCCGCCAACGTAACTTTGGATGATAAAATAGCATTCACCTTATTTATTTTTAGGGCCATTTTATTGGAAATTTCAGAATATTTTAAGGCCGAATCATAACTTTTGTTTAGAGCATAGGCAGCGGCAATTGAATTATAAACAGACCAGGAAGTCAAATTTTCGCCCAGAGACGACATGTACTTTTTGGTTTTCAAGTAATAGTGCGTTGTAGAGTCGGTTTTTTTAAGTGCCTGATAGACGCTACCAACTGCCATCATACTTCCCACCTTTAGTAGCATATCGTTTGCAGCACTAGGCCCGTTCAAAACTTTAAGGTGCATTTTAAGGGATTTCTCATATCCACCAATAGAAAAGTATATCATTCCGATTCTGGATTCGACGTTCCCAATCATTTCTAAGTTCTTATTTTCTTCAGCTAATTTCAGGCACTTAAAGCAAGCATCAAGTGCCTTCGCCCAGTTATTGT
Source organism: Bacteroidia bacterium (assembly GCA_020846335.1). Taxonomy (GTDB): domain Bacteria; phylum Bacteroidota; class Bacteroidia; order B-17B0; family Aurantibacillaceae; genus Aurantibacillus. The sequence continues at coordinate 10,314 of JADLED010000297.1, read as the reverse complement.
TTGACAGGTATAAATCACTTAAGTAATAAAGTGTTTTTGCAGCTTGTTCCAAGTTTCCATCATCTTTTGCTACCTGCAATGCTTGCAAATAATGTTGCTCTGCTTTCAATTTCTCACCTAGTCCATAGTAAATATTTCCAAGATTAATATGTGCTTTTATTTCTACAAACGGCACATTAAATTGCTTTGCATCTTTCCACAAAGTATCCCAAAAGCCAACCGATTTTATTTGAAGCTTCACACCAATCAATCGTCTGATTTTGATTTTTGCAGTATCACTTTTCGCTACCTTCAACTCTCCCCTCAAAGAATCTACCTGCCTCTGCACCTCTGGACTAAGGTTTTGAGCAAGTGCGACTGAATAATAAAAAAGAATACCAAGCAATAATGCGTAACGTAACATAAATTTCATGAAGTGGGCTGTTTTTTGTGGTTTGCTAATATATTAAAAAAATTGTGTCACTTCCTAAGCATTCATTCCAGCGGGTTGAATTATTTGTTGAATTGTAGAAGAAATTGTACATCTGGTTAAAAAATGGTGTGTTAACACATGCATCAGTTAATGCATTAGTGCTGTTTATTGTTGAAACAAAGCTTTGACTCTGCCAGGCTCTAATTATTTTGCAAAAGCCCCAATTGTGTTTAATTGGCAGCTTCGCTTAACAAATTTTAACGAGGCAGCGTCCCCCTCAAACCCTTACCATTACTATCTTTACCCGTCATTTTAACTTCATATTTTTATGGTGGATATTAAAGAAATTAACGAACGCATACAACGCGAAAGTGCCTTTGTGGATATGTTAAGCGTGGAAATGGATCGCGTAATTATTGGCCAAAAAAGCATGATCGAACGGTTGCTCATTGGCCTCCTCAGCAATGGTCACATTTTATTGGAAGGTGTGCCGGGTCTGGCAAAAACACTGGCCATTAATACCCTGGCCAAATGCATCGATGGCCAGTTTAGCCGCATTCAGTTTACCCCCGATTTGTTGCCTGCCGACGTAATAGGCACCCAAATTTACAATCAAAAACAAGAACAATTTTCAATACGTAAAGGCCCTGTGTTTGCCAACTTTTTGCTGGCCGACGAAATTAACCGCGCCCCGGCCAAAGTGCAATCGGCACTGCTCGAAGCCATGCAGGAAAAACAGGTAACCATTGGCGAACAAACATTTAAACTCCCCGATCCGTTTTTGGTATTAGCCACACAAAATCCGGTAGAGCAGGAGGGAACCTACCCACTGCCCGAAGCGCAAATGGACCGCTTTATGCTAAAAGTGGTAATTACTTATCCGGGTAAAGATGAAGAACGTCGCATCATAACCTCCAACATTCAACCCGGCGGTATGCCAAAAGCCAATACCATTCTTAAGCCCGAAGACATTGTGAAGGCACGCAGTGTGGTAAAAGATGTTTATATGGACGAAAAAATTGAACGTTACATTGTGGACATTGTTTTTGCAACACGTTTTCCGAAAGAATACAAATTGCAAAAGTTCGAAGGACTTATTTCCTATGGCGGTTCGCCACGTGCAAGTATTAATTTGGCTCTGGCAGCAAAAGCTTATGCGTTTATAAAACGCCGCGGATATGTTATTCCTGAAGACGTGCGTGCAGTTTGTCTCGATGTGATGCGTCACCGTGTAGGATTAACCTACGAGGCCGAAGCCGAAAACATTACGTCGGAAAATATCATCACCGAGATTTTAAATACCGTTGAAGTTCCGTAAAGTTTGATGCTTTGTCTTTGAACTTTCAACTTTCAACTTTCAACTTTAAACTCTCAACTTTGAACTCTCAACTTTAAACTTTGAACTCTCAACTTTGAACTCTCAACTTTGAACTAACCAAAAAGTAATACGTGGAAACCTCGGAGCTTCTAAAAAAAGTACGAAAAATAGAAATTAAGACAAGAGGTCTTAGCAGCCAGATATTTTCCGGCGAATACCACAGTGCCTTTAAAGGCAGAGGCATGGCTTTTTCGGAAGTAAGAGAATACACACCCGGCGATGACGTGAGAACCATTGATTGGAATGTGACCGCCCGTTTTAATACCCCATTTGTAAAAGTATTTGAAGAAGAACGCGAGCTAAGCGTGGTGTTGTTGGTGGACGTGAGTGCGAGCGGAGCTTTTGGAACCAGCAAGCAGTTAAAGCAGGAACTCATTACCGAACTCTGCGCTGTGGTTGCTTTTTCTGCCGCACAAAACAACGATAAAATTGGCGTGATTTTTTTTAGCGATAAAATCGAAAAGTTTATTCCACCTAAAAAGGGAAAATCACACGTACTGCGCATCATTCGCGAACTCATCGAATTTAAACCCGAAAGTAAAAAAACCAATCTCGAACTGGCCCTAAAGTATCTTACCAATGTAATCAAGAAAAAAAGCATTGTGTTTTTGGTGTCCGATTTTTTGGCCGAAACAAATTATAAGGACGCTTTAAAAATCGCCAACAAAAAACACGATTTGGTGGCCTTAAGAATTGTGGATAAAACAGAAACCGAACTGCCAAAAATTGGTCTTATTAAATTAAAAGACAACGAAAGCGGCAAACTGATGTGGGTGGATACTGATAATGCCCAATTCAGAAAACAATACGCACTCAATCAGGTGAAATTTGAAAACGAAATAAAAGACATCTTTAACCGCAGCGGTATTGATGCCACAAAAATTTACACCCACGAAAGTTACATTAAACCATTAATGAATTTATTTAAAAACAGATAAGTTGATTAAGATAATAAAAAATAGCATTCTTTTTTTACTGGTGTTTTTTGTCACCCAACTGGCTGCGCAGGAAGTAGCCGTGGATGCCGTGATAGATACCACCAAACTGCGCATTGGCGAACCGGCTAAAGTTGATTTGTACCTGAGTTACTCCGCTAAAAAAGCCTTAAAAATTACCTGGCCTACCATAGGCGATACACTTACCGAAAAGGTGGAAGTGCTTTCAACAACAGCCATCGATACAACTTTGCCAAACAAATCCAATTCAACAAAAATTCTGCAGCACCAGCAAATTACCGTTACTGTTTACGACAGCGGTTATTATGCCATTCCGGGCTTTAAGTTTATTATCGACGATGATACCGCGCATCCGCTTTACACCAAACCCTTGTTTCTTGAGGTACACACCGTTCCAACAGATACCTCGGCCACCAAGGTAAAAGACATTAAGTCACCGCTCAACGAACCATTTAACTGGCGCTGGTACATCGATTACATTTATTGGGGAATAGGTATTCTGGTGGCAGTAGTAGCCATTGCAATTTGGGTGATGTATCAAAATAAAAAGAAGAAAAACTTTGTGCCCGAACCCGAAAAACCAAAAATTCCGCCTCACATTCTTGCTCTTGCTTCACTCGAAAAAATACAGCGTGAAACCATTTGGAAAGATGGTAAAATAAAAGAATACTATTCCGAAATATCCGATACCGTTCGTTTATACATCGAAGAGCGCTTTAACGTAAACGCCCTCGAAAGCACCACCGACGAAATTATGACCGCCTTCCGAAGCCAGGTGGTGGATAAGGAAAGTAAAGACAAACTGCAACAACTGCTTACGTTGAGTGACCTCGTAAAATTTGCAAAACAGTTTCCGATTGAGGATGAACACAACTTCAGTCTTCAAAATGCATTCGATTTTGTAAACGGTACCAAACGAGAGGAAGAAGTTCAGTTGGATGCTTCCGGCACACGCATTGTTGATACCTATAGCCCTCAGCAAATTACAGAACAAATAAATGCCAGGCAGGCTGCACATGCCGAACAATTTGCCAAAACAACAACAACACAAGCCAAACCTGCACAAACTCAGGAACAAGTAGCGCCAACAACTAAAAAATCAAACAAATGGCTGGTGATTATTTTGGCCGTGTTCGGATTCATAGTTTTGTTTTGCATCACCTACTTTGTACTAAACATGGTTATGGGTAACCTTAACGATGCAGGCATGGAACAAACGCCAAACTCCAGTCAAACACAACCACAAACAAACAATCAGGGCCCTCAGATGCTGGATGCCGAAACCCGTTTAGACAGTGTAACCGTTTCGGAAGACAATGTAACCCGTCAGTACCGCACCTTGGTAAATGTGATGGAAGCACAACTGGATGTGGAACTGGTAAAAAGTCAGTCGCGACCAAATTTGGTAAACGAGGTTAAACTCAGCGATGAATACAAAGAACTAAGAGAACACTCAGGAAGTGTGGAATTTATTTACAGCGATAAAACAGGGAAGCAAATGTTTATTACAACCGTTGGCCCCGAAGATTATTTGAACTAACATGTTATCATACTTCAGCGACATACAATTTGCCGAAAAGCACTGGTTCTGGTTAATGCTATTGCTGCCATTAATGTTGGTTTGGTACATCTGGCGTCTTAAAAAACTGGAAGGAGAAATTAATTTTTCGTCCTTTACTTCTTTTTCCGGCATTAAGCCATCACTCAAAGCACGTTTCAGACACAGCATGTTTGTGTTGCGATTACTTGCCATAGCACTTTTAATTACTGCCCTGGCCCGCCCGCAATCGCGCAGCAGTTGGAAAAATACCAAAACCGAAGGCATTGACATTGTTTTGAGCATTGACATTTCTTACTCCATGCTGGCAAAAGATTTTAAACCAAATCGTTTACAAGTAGCCAAAGATGTGATGGTAGATTTTGTTGAAGCACGCCCCAACGACCGCATTGGTTTGGTAATATTTGGTGGTGAAGCCTTCACACAATGTCCGCTAACCACCGACCATAAGGTACTCAAAAACATGTTTCAACAGGTCAAAGCCGGCTCGCTCGATCAGGGAACCGCCATTGGCATGGGTTTGGCTGACGCTGTAGCGCGCATTAAAGACAGCAAGGCAAAAAGCAAAGTAATTATTTTGGCAAGCGATGGTGTAAACAATGTTGGAGAAATTTCTCCGATTACTGCCGGCGATTTGGCTAAGACCTATGGCATCCGGGTTTATTGCATTGGCGTAGGCACACGGGGCAAAGCCCTCACACCGGTGGCCATGTATGCTCCCGGCGAACTCGAATACGATTATGTGGATGTTGAAATTGATGAAAAAGTGATGGGCGAAATTTCTAACATGACCGGGGGCAAATATTTCAGGGCTACAGATAAGGAAAGTCTTAAAAACATTTATGCCGAAATTGATAAAATGGAAAAAACGATTATCAGCGAGAAAAGTTTTAGCAACAAAGTAGAACACTTTTTACCATTTGCCATTGGCGCACTCATTCTATTGCTCCTCGAATTTATTTTAAAATACACCTTGTTCAGATCCATACCATAATGTTTAAATTCGAACATATCATCTATTTCTACGCCTTTGCAGCCATACCTGTAATGCTGCTGCTGGTGATTTGGTATTTTGTATCGCGCACAAAAAAATTAAAACGTTTGGGCGATTCTAACCTCGTTAAAGAATTAATTCCATACTCAAGCAAACGTAAACGCATCATTAAAGTAATTCTGTTTTTGTTAGGTACCTCCTCCTTAATTCTGGCCATTTGTAATTTGCAAACCGGTAGTAAATTAAAGGAAGTAAAACGCGAAGGCGCCGACATCATAGTATGTTTGGACGTGAGTAACAGTATGCTTGCTCAGGATTTAAGTCCCAACCGATTAATCCGTGCCAAGTACGCACTCGAAAAAATGATTGATATGCTCGAGGGCGACCGCATGGGCTTAATCATATTTGCCGGTGAAGCATACGTGCAATTGCCGATTACCACCGATTACAATGCCGCCAAAATGTTTATGGAATCCATTAGCCCCGGCATGGTGCCAATTCAGGGTACCAATCTGGAGGCAGCAATAAAAAAGGCAGCAGAATCGTTTGCCACCGACGAAGGAAAGAACCGTGCCATCATACTTATTACCGACGGTGAAAATCACGAATCGGCAGCCATTGATGCTGCTGAGGAAGTACACAAAAAGGGAATTATGATAAACACCATTGGCATAGGTTCACAAAACGGCGTGCCAATTCCACTCATCGAAAACGGCGTGGTGAAAGGATACCGCAAAGACCGTGAAGGACAAACAGTGGTTACGAAATTAAATTCAGATTTGCTTAAAACCATTGCATCAAAAGCAGGTGGCGTTTATGTTCAGGCCAGCCAGGCCGATTTGGGATTAAGTGCAGTACTCGATAAAATTGGTGAGCTTGACAAGGCGCAACTCGATAGCAAAATGTACACTGACTTCGAAGACCAGTTTCAATGGTTCATTGGATTGGCACTTATATTTTTCTTCTTCGAATTTTTAATCAGCGAACGGGTAAGCGAGTGGTTTAAAAAAATTAATTTGTTCAATAATGCGCGCAAATAGCAATAAATACAATTGGTCCTTAATGTTGGTTTTGGTTGCCGCAAAAATTGTGGCGCAAAAAGATGCGCAAAACATTTACGAGGGCAACAAACTTTATCATAATGGCAATGTTTCGGCTTCCACCTCGCGGTATGCAAAAGCGCTTGAGCTGAATCCCAGCAACCGAAAGGCCAATTTTAATTTGGGAAATGCACTTTACCGCAACGCACAATTAATTAAAAGTGGAAAAGTACAAATGCCACAAGGCAGCAAAGTAACACCCGATTCCCTTTCAAAAATGGTACTCGATCAGGCCGCCCAAAACTTTGCAGTGGTGGCCAACTCAGTTTCAAATAAAGACACACTGCACCGCGCCTGGCACAACATAGGCAATTGTTACCTTCAAAAAAAGGATTACCGCGAAGCTGTAAATGCCTATAAAAAGGCGCTGAAGTTTGATTCTAAAGATGAAGAGACCAGATACAACCTGGCCTTTGCATTAAAAAATTTACCGAAGGAAGATAAAAAGGGTGGTGGCGGACAAAAACCACAACCACAAAATAATCCAAACGATAAAAAGGAAAAACAGGAACAGCAAAATAAAATGAGTAAAGAGCAGGCCGAGCAATTGCTTAAATCCATGATGGAGAATGAAAAGAAATTGCAGGGCAAGCGCAAACAAAAGGCTGAGAACAACAACCATGAAGTTGAAAAAGATTGGTAAACAGGTTATAGTTAAATAAAATTAAGAACGAGCGCACAAAAAAATTAATACACTAACTTGCAGATACAAATGCGGGGACTGAACAAAATAACATTCTTATTCCTTATCTCCCTCTTGTTTTTGGGCAAAGCGCGGGCGCAGGTTGTAACTGCACAGGCGAGTTCGAAACAGGTGCAGGTGGGTACACCTTTTGATTACGCCATTGTTATCAATACCAATGCCAATTCCTACTCAGCACCAAATTTTAACGGACTAAGTGTTGTGGGAGGACCTAATCAAAGTACCAGCATGCAATCGGTAAACGGTCAAATGTCAGTTCAGTTAACACTGTCGTGGAATTTGGTAGCACCGCGCGAAGGAAAATTTACTATTGGAACGGCCACTGTAATGGCTGGTCAACAAAAATATGAAACTGCACCGGTTACCGTTGAGGCTGTTAAAGGCGCGGTAAACCAACAACCCCAGTCTGGCGGGCAAACCAATACCAATTACAGCAGCCCATCTGGCGCCGATTATTATGTACGCACCTCGGTTGACAAGCCCAAGTGTTACATTGGCGAACAAATTACAATCGTTCAAAAGGTATATGCACGCAACTCCATTGTGGGTTATAAAAAATACATCAACCCGGCTTACGATGGATTTTATTGCCAGAATCTGGAATCGCCTACCAAAGGCCAATTGGTGGTTGAAAACATTGATGGCTTGCAATACATCACACATGAGGCTTCCCGCACCTTGGCCACCGCTAATAAAACAGGGAAAATAACCCTCACGCCGGTAGAAGGAGAAATTGTTATCAGACGACAAACCAATGCCAAACCACGCAACGTGTTCGAACAATTTTTTGGAGCACCTGCAACAGAAGATATTCCGGTAGTGGTAAAAAGCCGTCCAATTACCATTGAAGTTTTGCCTTTACCCGAAGCAGGTAAGCCCGAAAGTTTTAACGGTGCCGTTGGAAATTTTTCAGCAAAAACTGAGGTAACACGCAATCAGTTAAAGGCCAACGATGCCTTTAATTTGAAAATAACCATCAGTGGTAAAGGCAACCTTAAACTGCTGGGTTCCCCGCCGGTAAGGCTTCCCGATGGATTTGAATCTTATGAACCAAAAATTACGGAAGGTACCAACAGTAAAACATTCGATTATTTGGTGATACCAAGACAAGAAGGCGATTTCACCTTAGATAATATTGAGTTCTCCTTTTTTAATCTCGATACAAAAAAATACGTTGCCATTCCTTCGGGACAAATAAAAATTAAGGTATTACCCGGCGACCCAAACAGTCAGGGCACTCAGGTTTACAGTTCGCAAACACAAATTAAGGAAACCGAAAACGATATTCGTTACATTAAGAAAGGAAACTTCACACTTTTAAAATCCGACACCGAATTTTTTAATTCCTTCATGCACCTGCTGTTGCTGGCAGTGCCAGTGTTATTGTTATTGACAGGAATTGCCATTCGCAACAAGCATCTGAAAAACAACAGCAATCAGGTGTTGGTGCGCGAAAGAAAAGCTGCCCGTTTGGCAAAAAAACAATTGCTGAGTGCCGAAAAGCTGGCAGGTCAGAATAAGAAAGATGAGTTTTATACCGAAATTTTAACCGCGCTGAATAATTACCTGAGTCATAAATTAAACATCCCTGTTTCTGATTTGTCGCGCGATACCGTAAATAAAACCCTTAACGAAAAACAAATAGAACAAACTCTGCTTACAAAATTACTGAGTACTATTGAAACCTGTGAATATGCCAAATACGCTCCGGGCGCGGTGAGTGGCGATTTGCAGGCGGTTCACAAAGACACGGTTACTTTGATAACAGAACTGGAAGAAAAATTAAACAGAAAAGCATAATGAAAAAATACTTTTATACAGTGATTTTTATGATGGCTTTGCTTCCGGCTTTAAATGCAAACGATTTAATAGGGAAAGCGGAAAAGGCTTACGATTCAAAAAAATACAAAGAAGCCATTGACAGCTATGAGCAATTACTTAAGGAAGGATACAAGTCGTACCAATTGTATTATAACCTTGGCAATGCTTGTTACCGTAATAACGACGTGGGTAAGGCCATTTATTACTATGAGCTGGCGCGTAAAATTGAACCCAACGACGAAGACATCAGCATTAATCTGGCCAAGGCCAATGCCAGAACAATTGATAAAATCGAATCGCACGAAAACTTTTTTATCAGTGCTGTAAAAACAAATGTGTTATCCTCTTTTTCAACCACCACCTGGGCATGGTTTACCATTTTTAGTTTAGGATTGGCTGCTGTACTGTTTTTTATTTTTATTAACTCCTACAACATTACATTTAAACGAATATCCTTCATAGCCTCCATGGTGTTGATGATCACCTTTTTTGTAACTTACTTTTTGGGTTATTCTGCCATGAAAGCCAAGTACGAGAACAAGTTTGCCATTATACTTTCCAAGGATGTGAAAATAATGAACGAGCCAACTCTTTCAGGAAGTTCGAAATTTAATTTGCATGAAGGAACAAAAATAAGAGTAGTGGAAAGTAACGGCGATTGGCTATTAATAAAACTCGATAACGGCAACGAAGGCTGGTTAAAAATGCTCGATGTAGGCATCATCTAATCAACTCTTAACTTTCAACTTTGAACTTTCAACTCCCCTCGCTGAGCCGAGTCAAAGCGTCAACTTTCAACTTTGAATTTTGAACTTTAAACTCTCATCTCCTCACAAATTTCCCCAACACCTCCAGATAAGCCCCAAAGCCCATTTTTACAGGAATTTCGCCATGGTCGGCACCCGGCACTATAAATTTTTCCTGATAAGCGCCCTTGTAATTTTTGTAAATCACTTCGCCATGAGTTTTGTAATTTAAAAAATTATCATTGTCTCCGTGAATCCATAAAAAAGCCTGATTTACTTTTTTTATTTCTTCGGCATTGTCAATTTTAAGATCGGTCATGTATTCAGCGGGCATATTAAGTCGGGCTGCATCCTGCACCATTACAGCCACGCTGGCAAACGGAGCTTCGAGAATTAATTTTGATGGTTTAAGTGTTCGCGCATTGGCACTTAATTCGGTTGAAGAAGCTGAACCCAGACTAAAACCATAAATAATCAGGCGGCTATCATTTAATCCGCGCTCTTTCAGCCATTTCATGCAGGCATCAACATCCGCATACATTCCTGTTTCTGTAGGAGCTCCATCACTCATGCCATAACCTCTGTAATCCAGCATCATCACACCATAACGGTTTTTTCCATTTACGTGTGCGAGTAACTTAGCACG
>JADLED010000296.1 GCA_020846335.1 Bacteroidia bacterium | reverse complement strand
CTTTGTTTGCAGGCGTTTCGGTAAAACACCTCAATCAGCCGGATGTTGGCCTAACTGGCAGCTACAAATTACCGGCACTTTTTAACGCGCACTTCTCTTATGGCTTTGCTTTACATGCATGGTCCGATGTCAATTTTAGTATGCGGTACAGCCGCCAAAAAGACAAAAACCGAATTCAATGCGCTTTAAATATTGTTACCTTCCGAAGGATTGTTTATGGAATGGGCATTGTTTACGGAAACAGCACACCGTTTATCAACATTGGGTACAAGCACAAATATTTTGGGGCACAGCTTTTATATCAGGGCAATCCCTATGTGTTAAAACAGGCATTCAAATCCAACGGAGTTATGGAAATGTCATTGAGCCTTAATCTGGCGGCCAAAAACGATTACTCAAAAGCAGCATTTGAGCTTTGGTAAACTAAGCAAACACGTAAAAGTTATAATTCCAGTTGTTTGGATTGAACCGGCCCGCCATAAAATAACGTAGCCGCTTTGTCAAACGTTTCGGGTTGGTCGGTGGTAAAAAAGCTCACGCTTCCGTTTTTACTGCAACGACTGTCCATTTCGGGATGGCGCTGCAAATAATCTTTAAGCCCTTTTGCAATAATTGGTCCCTGCGACAACAGTGTGATACCAGCCGGAAGGTATTTTTTAATTTGCTGCTCAATTAATGGATAATGCGTGCAGCCTAAAATAATGGCATCAATGTTTTTTTCCTGAGCCATCAAACCATCCACATATTTTTTTATAAAAAATTCGGCGCCGGCATTAGTACATTCATTGTTCTCTATCAACGGCACCAGCATAGGGCAGGCCTGTTGATACACCTTTAATTCAGGAAAAAACTTTTCAATTTCAACAAGGTAGGAACCCGAACTCACCGTGCCCGCCGTACCCAACACGCCCACCTTGCCACTTTTGCTGTAATTGCCAATAATTTCAGTAGTGGGGCGTATAACACCAAGCACACGGTTTTGAGGTGCAATAATGGGTAAATCTTTTTGCTGAATAGTTCTTAAGGCCTTGGCCGAAGCCGTGTTGCAGGCCAGTACCACCAGACTACAGCCCATGTTAAACAAATGCGTCACACATTGCAGGGTGTATTCGTAAACAGTTTCGTAGCTGCGCGAACCATAAGGAGCCCTTGCGTTATCGCCTAAATACAAAAAATCGTGTTGTGGCAGTTCTTTCACAATTTCTTTAAGCACCGTAAGGCCGCCAAAGCCGCTGTCAAAAATGCCTATAGGCCGGTATGAATTTTTTTCAGACAATCAGAAGCACAAATCTAAACAAACAATAAACTCTTTACATTGATTAGGGAAATTATTTTTGATTGCTCAAATTATCTGATTTGAACAAATCGACCGAAAAATGGCCTAAATAATATCCAAATTTTATTGATTTTCGTATAATATTGCCCTTTTATTGACCAAAGTAAACTGGCTGGAGCGCCCATATTTTTAAAAAAGTGGCAAGAAACGGAGCGTTTTGGAAGAGGTAAAGGGGTTTAACACAATAAAAAGCAGTAATTTGCGTTATAAGAATTGATTTGTTAAGAAAGTCCTTTTTATATCTTTTTTTGCTGGGAACACTTACCATGTTGGCTCAGTCGCGTAAACGCAATTTTGTGCAGCGCGAACTGGGCTTTTTTGCTGGCGGTTCCTATTACATTGGCGATATTAATCCACGCGGTCATTTTTCTAATACCAAACCGGCCGGAGGTGTATTTTTTCGCTATAGCCCGCATTACCGTTATGCTTTTAGATTAGGGGTAAATTATGGCAAAATAATGGGCAACGATGCCAACAGCCAGGAGGCCGATCAGTTGGAAAGAAACCTCAATTTTGTGTCAAACCTTTACGAAGCCAATGCCGTTGCCGAATTTAATTTTGTGGATTACCGAATTGGTAACGATAAACATAAATTTACCATGTACGTTTTTGCAGGAGTAGGAGCCTTTTTGTTCAACCCAAAAAGCGACAGGGGAAACGGCCCGGAACCACTACGAAATTTTAAAACTGAGGGACAAACAAGTAGTTATGCCAAAATTCAAATGAGTATTCCATTTGGTGTTGGCTTTAAATTAAATTCCGGAAAACGCACAGGTATTAGTTTTGAATGGGGGCCACGCCGAACCTTTACCGATTACCTCGACGATGTAAGTGGCAGTTATCCGGTTACTGCCGGCGATTCTAAAGGATTTACCAACCGATCATTGAACGGGGCTGCAACTCCGGGCAGCATGCGGGGCAATCCAAGCACCAAAGACTGGTATTTTTATTATGGCGTTACGCTTAATTTTAAACTTCGCGAGGCACACCGGGCCTGCCACCGTTCGCTTTAAGCTATTCTTTAATTATTTTAATGGCCTTACCTTTTTCAGAACCTTTTGTCAAAGTTAAATAATAGGTTCCCGGGGCAAAACCCGTCAGCGAAATATCGGCAGATTGCTCGGAGCCGGAGTAGCGCAGGCTTTGTTTTAAAATTAGTTTTCCTGCCACATCCGTGATTTCCAGAATTAGGTTTTCGCTTAATGGTTTAGTTGCGCGTATGGTTAACTTATTCTTTACCGGATTCGGAAAAACATTAAAGCCAAATGAACCCAACTGCAAAATCTGCTCAATGCCCTCGCAACGTTCCACAATAACGGTAAATGCCGCAGAATTTTCGCACCCATCGGCATCCACACCAATGCAGGTGTAATTGCTTGTTGAAACAGGCGTGTAGCTGGCCGCGCTGCCATTGGTATTACCTGGCAACCAGGTGTAATTAACTGCGCCGGTTGCGTTTAATACAGAAGCCTCATTAAGGCAGATAATAGTGTCGGCACTGCTAATGTTTATTTGCGGCAATGGAATAACAGTCAATGTAAAAGTTTTAAAAACCAAACAGGTATTGTTTCCAACAGCAGCAATTGTGTAAACGGTAGTCACACTTGGGCTCACATTCACAAAAGAAAAGGTTTGTCCGTTGCTCCAGGTATAAGAATTGGCTCCAGAGGCCACCAACAGGTTAGAATTTCCGGCACAGGTACTCTGGCTTCCACTTACCGAAACACTTGGCAGCGCATAAAGGGTTACCGAAACGGTTTTTGTATTTGTGCATCCCGATGTTTTTCCGGTAACGGTATAAACTGTTGAAGATAGGGGCGTGAAACTGCTAATGGCATTGGTTCCACCACCGCCACTCCAGGTGTAACTTCCTGCACCACTGGCCGTATAACCAACCACCGAGCCAGGACAAACACTTTGCGAACTGGCGCTAATGCTTATAACCGGAGGCCCAAGAATTGTTACCACTTGTGTGTAGGTGCTACCTGTTCCATACGAATTATTGCTTTGAAGCGATACCGTGTAATTGCCGGCCCCGGGAAATGTGATGCTTGGATTTTGTATGGTGGAAGAATTGATGGCCACACCCGCCGAAGGATTCACGCTCCAGAGCCAGGCAGTAGGCGTACTGGTGGATAAATCAGAGAACGTAATCACCGAACCCACGCAGGATAAATTGCTGGTAACCGAAAAGCTGCTCACAGGCGGTGCTCCCGGTACATAAAGGCTGGCCACCCACACACCACGCCCATAGGTGGCCGCGTGCAATAAGGTAGGACTGGCCGGAGAAATTTCTAATTCAGAAACCGGAACATTGGGAAGATTGGTGTTATAAAGCACCCAGTTAGAGAGGCTGTTGTCGCGGTAATAAATACCCACGTCCATGCCCACATAAATCCTATCGTTGCTGCCGGGTTGGTAAACAACACAATTGGCAGGGATATTAGGTAAATTGGCTGTATAGTTTAACCAACCAACACCACCGTTGGTAGTAACAAAAACCTTGTTGCCACTTGAGTAACCACTTAATACCACCCAGGCATTGTTAGGGTCTGTCGGATCAATGCAAATGTATTTTGGAGTGGCTGAGCCCACAGGCACCGAACCGGTAACATTGGTCCAGGTAACGCCGGCATTAATGGTTTTAAAAATACCGGTGCTTTTAAGAACGTAGATAATCTGATTATTGGAAGGCGCAATCGCAAACTCTATAATGGTATTGGTGGCCGTAAAAGGAGTGAGTGTTCCCCAGGAGGAAGCAAGGTTGGTTGATTTGAATAAGTTCTGCCTTCCAACATAAATAATGTTGGCACTTTGAGGGTCTTGTTTCCAAACCGTTAACCAGGGCGATGTGCCTGTTAAACCTGTTGTTACACCCGACCAGGAAGCTCCACCATTAAGCGAGCGCTGAAGACCTCCGTTTTGATATTCACCGAATACATTCATATCGCTGGTGCGGTCAATAAAACAATCCATGCCATCTCCGCCCAATGCCGCTGAATAGGTAGTGCCAGTCCATATACTCGTACCATTGTCCTGATGTCCGGTAATCCACTTATTCGCAGTGGTCGACGACATGCCAATTCGGTAGATCTGAGAAATGTTCATGCCACTGCTTATTTCCAACCAGGTGCCACCCGATCGGCGATAAATGGTTCCATCGTTGGCATTGTATAAGGTGCCAGCAGCATCGTATTCAACATCGTGAATATCAGCATGAGTAAATGGCGCAACATTACCGGTCCAGTGGCCATAAATAGACCACGAAGTGCCGCCATTAGTAGTGCGCCAAACATTTACCCCACCGGTTACCACTTCGTTTTTATCGAGTGGCGAAGCGGCCACACAAAGCGTGTACCAGCCCTGTCCGCCTGTGTCGTTACCCAGTGCCGACCAACCCAGTACATTAACTGTAGTGGTCATTTGTGTAAAAAGGGTGCCGCCCACCGTTGAGCGGTAAAACCCCTGAAAGCCACTATTGCTGCTACTTGAAGCAAGTACATACACATAATTGGTATCGGCAGGTGTTACGGCAATGGCCATGCGATTAACTCCGGTAGTGGGAATACCATTGCTTATCTGAGTCCAGGTAACACCACCGTTTAAAGACATTCTGAAAGTGTTGCCTGAGGCATAAACCACATTCGGATGACTGGGTTTAAATTCCAGATCGTAGGTGCTCACATTGGAAACCAATGTCCAGTTGGTACCACCGTTAATGCTGCGGTAAATGCCACTGGTAGTGGCCGCGAGAATAATTTGTGTGTTGTTGGGGTTGATAATTAAACGCCGGATTAAAAGGTAACTGGTAACAACATTGGATAATCCGGTTGCACTCCAGGTAGCGCCACCATTGGTGCTTTTTAAAACTCCAATGCTTCGGGTGTCGCCCGAATCTCCATCGCCTGTGGCCAAATACATCACCAGGGTGTTGGTTGGGTCAATGGCCAAATCGCTACAGCCAATTACGGAGAGATTATCGGTATTGGTGCTCCAGGTAGAACCACCATTGGCAGAGTGCCACAATCCACCTGATGGTGCGCCTACCCACAAATCGTTGGGGTTAACAGGGTTTACTGTAACAAAATTAAGTCGGCCCGATTTTAATAATTGTCCACCCGCATTGCCACTAATTGCTCCCATTGGCCCAATAGGTGTCCAGGTAGCAGAAGCAATCAGGTTATTTCCACCGCCAATGGTTTTGCCGGGACCACTGTTTTTGGATTGGTAATCTTTTAAAAAGCTTTCGAAGTTGGGTGCGGTTAAATTTAAAAGTGCCAGGTTGCCCGATGGATAAACCCTGTGCTCCACAAAATATTCCCAACGTTTAAAGGCTTTGTATCCCTTTCCCTTTTCGGTGCGGTCGTGTGTTAACCAGTAATTTTCAAAGTCGGCCTGAGCTTCATAGAAATTTCCGTTAGGGTTTTGCATTTTTTCGACCCACGATTGAGCAATAGCCAATGAGGATGATAAAAGCAATAAGGCATAAAGTAAATGTTTTTTCATTGCAGTAAATTAGTTGTAAGGGCGGGAAAGAGAAAGCTCTAAAATACAACAATTTGACTGAAACAAAATGAAACTAAAACATAAATTTTTCAATGAGGTCATGCATTTCGTGTTGCAGACTTGCCGATTTATCAGCATTGTACCACTTTTGAATAAACAAGCCCCTTTCTTCTTTAGGCATGTTTTCTTTAACCAGTTCAACTACCTTGTTTTGCAGAGCTTGTGGCCGTGGTCCCCAAACAAACAACTCGGTTAAGGTTTCCTTTTCAAAACAAATCAGTTTGGGTATCGAGCGGCTGCCGTTGGTTAAATACCGGTCTATCAGTTCAGGGTTATCGTCTCTTAAAATGAGTTTTAGTTCAATTTTTGGACAAACTTTTTCAATGAGCTCAAATGCTGGCAGGTTTTGTGCCGCGTCGCCGCACCAGCCTTCGGTTATTACCAGCCAAATATAATTGCCTTTTATTTTATTGAGTGTTGCTTTTAAGGAATCGCCAATTTGGGTTGTTTTTTCAACACGCATCATGCGCTGTATGTTAAGTTTGGCGTAGTCAATCAACTCCGCACTTTGATTATGGCCTGTGGTTTTACCCTGAGCAAACAAGGTTTGTATTAACTGTTTGTATTCCGAATAATTGAGCGCTTGCTGAAGATAGGAGGAGGTGTTCATGAGATAAAATTTCTGTTCAAAATTACTCAATATTGTATTGGAACAACGCTTAAAAATGTGATAAATGGCAGTTAATTTCCCTGTTAATAAACAGTTTCAGCCCAAGGCCACGCACCCCTTCATTTTCCTAAATTTAAAGCATGATAAAACTAAGCAATGTGGCCCTGGCATGTGGCCTACTTTTAATGGCCTCCTGCGTGCCTCAGTTAAAATTAGATGAGGCAAAGGCAAAACTAAGCACTTGCGAAAGCGAACTGGCCACCATTAAAAAAACATCTCAGGAATGCGACGCCAAATTGGCCGAGCAACGCGAACAATTAGCCAAAGATCAAAAATACCTCGATGGCCTTCGCCGCGATACCACCATAATTGGCAGCAACCTTCGCAACATGAATGCGAAATACGACAAGCTGAATGCCGTTAACGAACAATTGATGGACCGTTACACCCGTTTGCTCAACGGTGCCGAAAAAGACAACGCCAAACTCAGCAGCAATTTGCAAATGACTCAGGAAGAATTGCTGAAAAAGCAGGACGAATTAAAAGCACTGGAGGCACAACTTAACAAACAAAAAGCAAGTCTGGATGATTTGGGTACCGAACTCAAAAAACGCGAGGCCCGCGTAAATGAGCTGGAAGACATACTTAAAAAGAAAGATCAGGCTGTGGCTGACTTACGAAAAAAACTGAGCGATGCCTTAACAGGATTTGAAGGCAAGGGTTTAACAATAACTCAAAAAAACGGAAAGGTTTACATTAGTATGGACGAAAACCTTTTGTTTGCAAGTGGCAAAACAGGCGTGGAACCTAAAGGAGTGGACGCCCTCAAAAATGTGGCAAAGGTATTGGAACAAAACCCCGACATTAATGTGATGGTGGAAGGACATACCGACGATGTGCCTATGAAAGGCAATGGCGATATAAAAGACAACTGGGATTTGAGCGTAATGCGCGCCACTTCGGTTACTAAAATTATGCTTGGCAGCGCGAAAATAGATGCCTCACGCATTGTGGCTGCCGGACGCGGTGAGTATTTTCCCCTGGATAATTCAAAAACGCCAGAGGCACGCAAAAAGAACCGCCGCACAGAGTTAATTCTAACTCCAAAACTCGACGAACTACTAAAAGTGCTGGGGAATAATTAAGCCTTTTTAAAGAATTTGAAAGCCGATGGAAGTGGAAACCATCGGCTTTTTTATTTACTACTTAACAATTCCTTAACATTAGCATTAAATTAAATGAACTTAGTAAGCATTACTTTGCATTCAAATAATTTAAAATTTGATGAAAAAATTTACTATTTCAAGCACCTTATTACTGTTATGTATATTTTCAGGTGCTCAAAACAAAACGCCTTATTTTAATTACAAAAGCGGCTTGGGATTTGCAACACCAGACAGTTCCTACTCCATGAACATAAGGTTTAGAATGCAAAACAGAGCCTTGGTTAATACAGTAAGTGACGAAGATTTTTCACCATCAACATATGATGCAAGGGTACGTCGTTGCCGACTTAGTTTTACAGGCCATGTTGTTAACCCAAAGTTAACCTATTATTTACAACTCTCTTTTTCAAGAGGAGATATGGACTGGAGTGTTGCCGATGCAACCTCACAAAACGTGAGCCCTAATGTGGTTCGCGATGCCATGATTTTTTACAAAGTAAATCATAGCTGGCAATTGGGTTTTGGTCAGGGCAAATTGCCTGGTAACCGTCAAAGGGTTAACTCTTCCGGGGCTCTTCAGTTTTATGATCGTTCTATTGTTAATGCCAATTTTACAACGGACAGGGATTTTGGAGTTTTTTCAACGTACACCATTGGTAAAAAGGAACACTCACACATGTTATTCAAAGCAGCAATAACTTCAGGCGAAGGCAGAAACTCAAACCAAAGTAACTATGGACTGGCCTATACTACCAGACTGGAGATATTGCCTTTAGGAGCCTTTACCGATGGAGGGGATTACTTTGAAGGAGATGTTGCGCGAGAAGAAAAGCCAAAAATAAGTATTGCAGGAGGATACATGTTAAACGACATGGCGGTAAGAACAGCAGGCCAACTCGGTAAAGACTTAATGGGCGCCAAATCATTTAACGTTTACTTAGCTGATTTTATGTTTAAATACAAAGGAATTTGCTTTGCAAGTGAATACATCCGCAGAGATGCTGATAATCCTTACATTGTAGGAACAGACAAAGTTACCCGTCTTATTACTACCGGTGATGGTATCAATAATCAATTAAGCTATTGTACCAAAAATATGTGGGAATTGGCAATGCGTTACAGTCTGGTTAGCCCTCATCACGACGTGCTTAAATCGTTTAATCAGGCCGAGCAATTTGCTGTTGGCGTTACCAAATACCTCAACAAACACAAAGTAAAAGCACAGTTTAACCTGCTCTATAACCGCGAAAGAAACCTATCAAAACAGCTTGATCTGAATAAAAATTTTGGTGCTGTTTTTCAGGTTGAATTGGGAATTTAACATTAACTTAACATAACCGGAAGGTTAAACAAATAGATTTACAGGCGTTTAGAAACACAAAAACAAAAATATGTTAGGATTAGATTCAACACTTACAATACTTCTGATAGTATGTTTACTATTAGCTTGCTTCTTTGAATTCATTAACGGTTTTCACGATACAGCCAACGCTGTGGCCACCGTTATTTACACCAACTCCATGAAACCAACAGTAGCTGTGGTTTACAGCGGACTTATTAATTTTGCCGGTGTAATGCTGGGCGGAATTACAGTGGCAATGGGCATTGTTAACCTCCTGCCAATGGATGTGTTAGTGGATTCCAACCCCTACCACGGCATCGCCATGATATTGGCTTTACTACTCAGTGCAATTATCTGGAATTTTGGAACCTGGTATTTTGGCATTCCATCATCAAGCTCACACACCATAATCGGTTCAATTTTGGGCATTGGTTTGGCTTTTTATTTTTTACCCGGCGATTATGGTTTAACTGCCGTTAACTGGGATAAAGCCAAAGACACAGGATTGGCACTGCTACTTTCGCCACTTATTGGATTTTCGGTTGCCATTATTGTGATGTTTATTTTTAAACGTTTGGTGAAAAACGAAGCTGTTTACAAAGAACCAATTCCCGGCAAAAAACCACCCATCTGGATTAGAATGATGCTTTGGATTACCTGCGGATTGGTAAGTTTTTTTCATGGTCAAAACGACGGACAAAAAGGAGTTGGTTTGGTAATGATGATTTTAATTGCCGTGCTACCTTCACATTTTTCTCTCGATTCAAGCGTTAACCTTCAAAGTATCAACGGAAACATAACCAAAATTGAAGCCCTCATTGTAAAAGCCGATACAGTGGTCCTTGCCGGAAAAGAAAAGAAAATGTACTACGACATTGTTAAGCACGCCGCCCACTATAAAGCTGAAGTAGCCGCCTTCACTGATGTGGATAAAATTCCTGTGGGCAATCGTTTTAGCCTTAGAAAAGACGTTATCAAAATAACAAAAGGAGCCGAAAAATTAATAAACGGAGGCAACCTTACCATCAGTCTCAACGAAACCAAAGAGTTAAAACACGAAATAAAGGCTACCAAAAAATTGGTGGAGTATGCCCCATCCTGGGTAATTATCATGATTTCGTTGTGCCTTGGCTTAGGAACCATGGTAGGCTGGAAACGCATTGTAAAAACAGTGGGCGAAAAAATAGGCAAGCAACACATGAGCTATGCACAAGGTGCCAGTGCCGAAATAGTTGCTTCTTTAGGCATAGGTTTGGCAAGCTGGAAAGGCGTTCCGGTAAGCACAACACACATGTTATCTTCTGGTATCGCCGGTTCCATGGTGGCTAAAAAGGGCTTAAAAAATCTTCAAAAAGGCACTATTAAAACCATTGCCCTTACCTGGATACTCACATTACCTGTTACCATCATTCTCTCAGGCGGCTTGTTCCTTTTATTCAGAGCCATTCTTTAAAAAATAGTTTAGTAAAAAAAAAGCGCAAACGGGTTTTGCGCTTTTTTATTTTTATGCAAAGCCCAATATCATTGCAGGTGTTGGCAAAAACATCTAATTTCGGTTATCAAACCAACTTACAAAATAGCATTGCTCATCACCGGCCTGTGCGTCCTTGGTTTCCATTTTGTAATGGTGATGATTAACGGCAACCCCCTGTCAACACAAAGCAGCAGGTTGTTTTACTGGTCGCAATACTACACCTACCCTTATTTTCAACAAACCTGGGCGCTATTTGCACCACCACCTTCCTGCAATTATAACCTCATTGCCGAATTTGAAAACAATGGCCAGCAAAAAACCGATGTGCTCGCCGAAATCCTTAACAAACACCGCAGCAATCGCCTCAAAGGCTACGAACCCTTGTTAATCGCGCTGATTAACAGCATCCATTATTTCGAAAAAAAATCGCCCTTACAAAACAACGTTAATGGCCCTGTTAAAAACAGCAGCGATTTAGAAGTGCTGCAAAAAGTGGTGTTAAATTATTTGCGCTACACCCGGCAGGGCAACATCACCAACCTTAAACTAACCCTTTTGGTAAGCAACATCAAAAACACAGATAAAAAAATTTATTACAATTAAGCCAACGCCTAAATCAATCAAACCATGCAACGTCAGTACATAAAATCAGATTACACCGTAACCACCTGGGAACTTTTAAAGCCCTATTTTGAAGAACTCCAAAACCGCAGTATCAACTCAGCCACCGAACTCGAAAAGTGGCTAAAGGATTACAGCGAACTGGGCGCAGTGGTTAGCGAAAACATGGCCTGGCGCTACATTAAAATGACCTGCGACACCGCCAACACACAATTGCGCGACAGCTTTAACGATTTTGTGCAGAACATCGAACCGCACATGTCTCCAATTTCCAACGAACTCAATAAAAAAATTGTGTCAACGCCCTACATCAACTCACTCACCAAATCGGGCTACAACATTTATCTGCGCGGCATTAAAAACAGCATCGATCTTTTTCGCGAAGAAAACATTCCACTCAACACCCGCCTGCAGGAACTCGAACAACAATTTGGTGCCATTAACGGCGAACAAAGCATTGAACACAATGGCGAAAAAATCACCCTGCAAAAGGCCTCGGTATTTTTAAAAGACCTTAACCGCGAAGTACGCAAAGAAGTTTACCTTAAAGTACAAAGCCGCCGTGCGCAGGACGAAACCGCCCTTAACGAACTGTTCACACAATTAATCCAATTGCGCCATCAGGTGGCCATTAATGCGGGCTTTAAAAATTACCGCGATTACAAACACCAGTCTCTGGCACGCTTTGATTACTCCGTGCAGGATTGTTTAAATTTTCACGAAGCCGTTAAACTTCACGCCGTGCCATTAATTAATGAACACGACAAACAACGTCAGGCCAAATTAAAACTAAGTGATTACCGACCATGGGACACATCGGTTGATGAAGAAGGTCTGGCACCACTTAAGCCATTTGCCAGCGCCGAAGAATTGGTTACCAAAACCATCGCTTGTTTTAACCAGCTCGATCCGTTTTTTGGCGAATGCATTGTCACCATGGATAAAATGAAACGCCTTGATCTGGAAAGCCGCTTGGGCAAAGCACCCGGTGGGTATCAATACCCACTTTACGAAACCGATGTGCCATTTATTTTTATGAATTCGGTGGGTTTGCACCGCGATTTGGTAACCATGGTACACGAAGGCGGACATGCCATTCATTCATTTTTAGACATGAATCTCGATTTGGTGGATTTTAAGTCTCCACCCAGTGAAGTGGCCGAACTCGCCAGCATGAGCATGGAGCTTATGAGCATGGAACACTGGGAAATATTTTTTCCGGATGCCAACGATTTAAAAAGAGCAAAACGTCAGCAACTCGAAAGCGTAATGGATACCCTGCCATGGATTGCAGCCATTGATAAATTTCAACACTGGATTTACCTCAACCCCGAACATACAGTGGAACAACGTTATGCGGCCTGGCAACAAATAATTGCCGATTTTGGCAGCTCGGTAATAAACTATCAGGGCCTCGAAGACCAGCTCCGCCGCCGCTGGCAAGTGCAATTGCATTTGTTTGAAGTGCCCTTTTATTACATCGAATACGGTTTTGCCCAATTAGGAGCAATAGCCGTTTGGCGCAACTACAAAAAAAATCCGAAACAAGCCGTGGCCGATTATAAAAAAGCACTGGCATTGGGCTACACCAAATCAATTCCCGAAATATACAGCGCTGCAGGAATTAAATTCGATTTTAGTCCCGAATACATTAAAGAACTAATGGATTTTGTAAAAACAGAATACCAGGCCATTTAAACTAACAAAAAATTTGCAGAATTTTGTCTCTGCAATTTTAACGTCATAAAACGATTATAATGAATTTTGAACAACTTGTTTTACAAGGCATACCCAACGAATTACCCGAAACCAAAGCTTTCGACAGCAGCATTAATCACGCGCCCAAACGAAAAGAAATTTTAAACCCAAACGAAAAAAAACTGGCCATTAAAAATGCCCTGCGTTATTTCGATAAAAAACACCACGTTTTTTTAGCCAAAGAATTTGCTCAAGAATTAAAAACCTACGGGCGCATTTACATGTACCGTTTTCGTCCCGACTATAAAATTTATGCACGCCCCATTCAAGAGTATCCTCACAAAAGCAAACAGGCAGCAGCCATTATGCACATGCTGAGTAACAACCTCGACTATGCGGTGGCACAACACCCACACGAATTAATTACCTACGGGGGCAATGGAGCTGTGTTTCAAAACTGGGCGCAATACCTCATCACCATGCAGTATCTGGCCAACATGACCGATGAACAAACATTGGTAATGTACAGCGGACATCCCATGGGGCTTTTTCCATCACACAAAGATGCACCGCGTGTGGTAATTACCAATGGCATGATGATACCCAACTACAGCAAACCCGACGATTGGGAAAAATTTAATGCGCTTGGCGTTACCCAATATGGGCAAATGACCGCCGGAAGCTACATGTACATTGGACCACAAGGCATTGTGCACGGCACCACCATTACCGTGATGAACGCCGCACGAAAAAAGTTTAAAACCGAAGCCGAACGCCGCGGAAAATTATTTGTAACCTGTGGTCTCGGAGGCATGAGTGGCGCGCAACCCAAGGCCGCAAAAATTGCAGGCATGGTGTCTATTACTGCCGAAATAAACCCCAAAGCCGTTAAAACACGCCACAGCCAAAACTGGGTGGACGAAGTTTATAACAACCTCGATGAACTTGTAGCCCGCACCAAACAAGCCATGCAAAATAAAGAGGCCGTGAGTTTGGCTTACGAAGGCAATGTGGTGGATTTGTGGGAACGCTTAGTAAAGGATGAGGTTAACGTGGACATAGGTAGCGATCAGAGTTCACTGCACAACCCCTGGGCGGGGGGCTATTATCCTGCGGGATTTTCGTTGGAAGAGAGCAACAAACTAATGGCTGAAGAACCCGAGCGCTTTAAAAAAGAAGTACAAAAAACACTGGTGCGCCACATCAATGCCATTAACACATTAAACACCAAAGGCATGTACTTTTTTGATTACGGCAATGCCTTTTTACTCGAAGTGTCGCGGGCGGGTGGCGATGTGTTTAGCGGCAAACCCGGTCAGGACGGCTCAGCCGAATTTAAGTACAAATCTTATGTGCAGGACATATTGGGCCCAATGTGTTTTGATTACGGATTCGGTCCTTTCCGTTGGGTATGTACCTCTGCAAAACCCGAAGACCTGGCTCTTACCGACCAATTGGCACAACAGGTACTCGAACAAATTTATGTAACCGCGCCCGACGAAATAAAACAACAATTACACGACAACATTGTTTGGATAAAAGACGCCCAACAAAATAACCTGGTGGTGGGCTCACAGGCAAGAATATTGTATGCTGATAGTGAAGGACGGGTAAAAATTGCGCAGGCAATTAACCAGGCGATTCGCGAAGGGCGCATTAGCGCACCGGTGGTGTTGGGTCGCGATCATCACGATGTGAGCGGAACAGACAGCCCTTATCGTGAAACCTCCAACATATACGATGGCAGTAAATTTACCGCCGACATGGCCGTTCAAAATTTTGTGGGCGATGCCTTTAGAGGAGCCACCTGGATTAGCCTTCACAATGGTGGCGGCGTGGGCTGGGGCGAAGTAATAAATGGCGGTTTTGGTTTGGTGCTCGATGGAAGCGACGATGCCGACAGAAGATTGCAACAAATGCTGTTTTGGGACGTAAACAACGGTATTTCGCGCAGAGCCTGGGCCCGTAACGACGAGGCTTTATTTGCCATCAAAAGAGAAATGGAGCGCAGCCCCGGATTAAAAGTAACCTTGCCGAATTTGGTTGATAATGAAATTTTAGATGGATTACTTCCCGAAGAGTTCTAAAAAAAGTTATTTTCACCGCATTTAATCAAAAATGTAATGTGTATAATTTAACTTTGTGGGTATGTAAACCCCTTTTTGCCTACTTAAATTAGTGTATTAAATTAATTATGATGAGGAGAATTATTCCTACCGTGCTGTTGTTCTTTTTTGTGAGTAGCCTGCTTGCACAAAGCCGCCCTGCCAACAAGCTAACTGTTGATAAAACATACTTTATGACGGAAATAAAAAAGCCACTGCGCGATTTTATTGATGGCTTTAACAAGGAAGATTTTTTTAAAGACGATTTTTTCGATAACCTGCTGCGTAAAATAGTTATCGAAAAAAAATATTCTGAAAAGGAAAAAGCGCAACTGTTTTACCTCATGGAAAAAAGAGTTGGTTATTCTTTTGTAGGACTTGAATACCTGCCCCCACTGCAAAGTTATTTTACCTACCACACAGGCAAAACATTTATCCAACAGCATACCGCCAAAGATTTAAAGGACCTTAATTACAATGTGTCAGGGCTGCTGGCAGTGGTTGATTCTAACCGAACCAAAGACGCCATACTTGCCGGAAACGCCTTGTTATTAGCCACTATTTTAAACAGTGTGGCGGTTACAAAAAAACTCGAAACCCTTACCCAGTTGGATGTGATTAATGCCTCTAAAAATCCTGACATATTTAATCATTATGTGTGCATGTCGGCCTCTATCTCCCAAAATCAGGTTATCACGGCTAACCTCACTCAAAACCTTATGACTTTCAGGCAATGTGGCATGATTGAAGATGTGCTTTGTGCCATTTATTCAAAAGATAACTACGTAACCACCATGAAGGTTTACATCCTTAACGAAAAAAATCCAAAAAACGATTTGGCCATCGAAACCGCCCTGTGTGCCCTGGCAGCCAAAGTACCCAAGGCCTCTCACGAAAAAAGTATAAAAGCCCTGGTAGCTAGCGCGCGTGAGCCATGGAAAACTGATTTATGCCAGAAAATTCTGGACGGAAAAATTCCATTTAATTATGGCCTCACCAGTAAGGATCAGTTGGTAAATAAAGTGTGGGAAGGAGTAACCGCCACCGTTTACGCAGACGGCACCATGGTTCTCAATGGAAAATTAATGGAATTTGATCCAAACTAATTCGCACTAATTTATTGCACTTTTCTTCGCAATTTATTATCTACACTTTCTAACAAAACGAGGCATTCAGTTTATGCCTTTGCCACCAACACATATTGGCATAAATCCTTATCTTTAGCTTTGATTACGCTTTTTTATTATGCAAAAAATTCTCATAGCCAACCGTGGCGAAATAGCCCTGCGCATTATGCGGAGTGCACGCGAAATGGGCATTAAAACCGTGGCCGTTTATTCAGAAGCCGACCGAAACGCTCTGTTTGTAAGGTATGCCGACGAAGCCGTGTGCATTGGGCCACCACCAAGTGCGCAGTCCTATCTTCAGGGCGACAAAATAATTGCCGTTTGTAAAGAACTGGGCGTTGATGGTATCCATCCCGGCTATGGCTTTTTGAGCGAAAATGCTGATTTTGCCCGTAAAGTAAGAGCGGCAGGCATTACATTTATTGGCCCAAGCCCCGAAAGCATGGACATGATGGGCGATAAACTCAGTGCCAAAGCCACCGCAAAAAAATACAAGGTACCCATGATACCCGGTTCTGATGGCGCTATCAGCGATGTGAAAGAAGCCGTTAAAATTGCCAAAGAAGTGGGATTTCCGCTTTTAATTAAAGCCAGTGCAGGTGGCGGTGGTAAAGGCATGCGCCTGGTTGAAAAAGAAAGTGAAATTGAAGAACAAATGAAACTGGCCATCAGCGAAGCCATTTCGGCCTTCGGCAATGGTGCCGTTTTTATTGAAAAATATGCCAGCGGCCCGCGCCACATCGAAATACAATTACTGGCCGATAACCATGGCAATTGCGTTTATTTGTTTGAGCGCGAATGCAGCATCCAACGCCGCCATCAAAAAGTAATTGAGGAAGCGCCTAGTAGCGTGCTCAGCGCCGAATTGCGCGAACGCATGGGTAAATGTGCCGTTGATGTGGCCAAAGCCTGCAACTATAGCGGCGCCGGAACGGTTGAGTTTTTGGTGGACGATCAGCTTAATTTTTATTTCCTTGAAATGAACACCCGTTTGCAGGTAGAGCATCCCGTATCAGAAATGATTACCGGCCTCGATTTGGTAAAAGAACAAATAAAAGTGGCGCGCAACGAGAAACTTAGCTTCAATCAATCTGATTTGAAAATAAACGGACATGCCATCGAGGTGCGCGTGTGTGCCGAAGACCCAATGAATAATTTTTTACCCGACATTGGCCGTCTGGTGGTTTACAAAACGCCAGCAGGACCCGGCGTACGTGTTGACGATAGTTTTGAAGAAGGAATGGATATTCCCATTTATTACGACCCCATGATTTCAAAACTGATTGTGCATGGTAAAGACAGAACCGAGGCTATTGCAAAAATGCTTCGTGCCATTGACGACTATAAAATTGTAGGCGTTGAAACCACCCTTGATTTTTGCAAATTTGTGTTGCATCATCAGGCCTTTGTATCGGGCAAATTTGACACCGGGTTTATTAAGAACTATTTTACGCCCGAAGTACTTAATACCAAAGCTGTGGAACTGGAAGAAGTGGCTGCCCTTGCCGGAGCCGCCATTTTTGCCGGAACTGGCGCCGAAACCAATGCCACGGTTGAAGCCCCTGTTAAAAAAAGCCAATGGAAAGTGAACCGTTTAAATTAGCACGCAACTTGCAGGTTACTTCTTACGTTAAAGGAGTATAAACGAAAAAAATGAACTTTCGTTTTCATAAAAACAAAGTAATAATGGCTGTGGTTATTTTTATAATCACATTCAACTTCTCATTAATTGCCCAAAGCCCCGAAGCTTCCAATATTTTCGAAGCACCAAAATCCGGAACCCGTTGCAGGGCGCAGGTGGTGGATGGCGATACCCTTCCACTGGTTTACCTCAACACCGTGGAGGTTTGTACCGAATACGTTTTTAAAAATCAGCGTCACCGCGAAATGTGGACCCGCATAAAATACAACGTTAAAATTGTTTACCCTTATGCCATATTAGCGGCTGCCAAACTAAAAGAATACGACAAGGCACTGGCACAAATTACTGACGAAAAAGAGAAAAAGGCCTATTTAAAGGCCTGCGAAAAGGACCTCCGCAAAGAATTTGAAGACGAATTAAAAGCCCTTACCGTTTCACAGGGAAAAATACTGATGAAACTCATTGACCGCGAAACCGGTAAAACCACCTACGATGTGGTAAAACAGATGCGTGGTGGCTTTCAGGCTGCCATGTGGCAAACGGTGGCCCGCCTCTTTGGCCATAACATGAAAGCGGAGTACGACGGAAACGTAGAAGACATTATGATTGAACGCGCCATAAAATTGGTGGAAGAAGGAAAATTTTAGATTAAATCATTAATTTAGTACCATGCATAAGTTTACAATTATTTTTCTTTTGTTGGCCTTCTCATTAGGCGCTCAAACAAAAAAACCAACTCAAAAAAGTAAAAGAGAAGGAAGTGTTGATTCGATGGAATATGCTGTGCCAACACCTGCACCAATAGACACCGCAGACCCGGTTGAAGAATCAATAAAAGCGCAACGTAAATTTGGCGTTTACACCCGCAAGGCACGTAAACCCGAAAACCGCATGAAGCTTTGCATCCAACTGGTTAGCAATACCTCTATTTTAAACCTCTGTTTCAACGATTCCATTTGCAAATACCCCGAAACCACAAAAATATTGTTCGAAAAAACCAATGGCGACAGCACTTATACTCTGGTTTTTATCGAAGCCTTTACCAAAGCACCCGATAAGCCTTCCTGCGATGCTGGGCGCGAAACCAAACTGGTGTATGTGCGATGGAATACCAACACCAACAAAGCCATTTACAAACAACGCAACGTTTCCTCGTGCCTAAAGGTGATTACCAACATGAATAAAGAACCGATTGTGAATTGGGACGGCTCCTCGCCTCTGGTAATAAATTACCTCAAGGGTGGTACCACTTTTATGGAACTGCGTTTCGATCCAAATAACTATCTGCTGGGCTTTCAGAGCAGTGGCGACTCTGGTGGCAATTAATACACGCGCTTAAATTTCAGAATATCAAAAAAATTGGTCATATTTAACCTGTTTGAATAATGGGTTAAAAATACTCTTATGGCCATTGTCGCTAATATTCGGCCTCATTACCCAGGTGCGCAACCGACTCTACGACTGGCAACTTCTTAAAGAAAAAAAATTCGACACACACACCATTGGCGTTGGCAATCTGGCAGTAGGTGGTGCCGGAAAAACGCCCATGGTAGAATACCTTATCCGTCTTTTGAATAAAGAAAACACTAAAATAGCAACACTTAGCCGGGGGTATAAACGAAAAACCAAGGGCTATGTGCTGGCCGATGAAAACAGCACGGCACAAGACATTGGCGACGAACCACTCATTTACAAATCCAAATACAAAAACATTTTAGTGGCGGTAGATGGCAACCGAATAAGAGGTGTTGAACAACTATTAGCGCTCAATCACAATGCCCCTTCGGTAATTTTGCTCGACGATGTTTTTCAACACAGAGCAATACGTTGTGGCTTAAATATTTTAGTTACCGATTACAACAACCTTTATTTTAACGACAGCATGTTGCCATCGGGTACCCTGCGCGAAAACAAAACCGGTGTATCACGAGCAGATGTGGTGGTGGTGAGCAAAACACCCGATAACCTGAGTGCTGTGGAAATGCGCCAAATTACCAAAGATGTAAAACCACTGGCACATCAAAAAGTATTTTACAGTTACCTCAAATACGGCGAATTGTACTCGGCCACCAACCGCGATGAAAAAATAGACACGCTCAACGATTTGTTTCGTTACCGCGTTATTTCTTTCGCGGGAATAGCCAACGCGCAACCCATGGTAAATTACTTAAAGGAATATGCCGCAGAAGTTACCCACCTGCCTTTTGCCGACCATTACGAATACCAACAAAAGGATTTGGAGGAAATAGAAAAATATTATCAAACGGTAGCTGGTGGTAATAAAATAATTGTTACTACCGAAAAAGATTTGATGCGGCTAAAAAACGAACCGCTTTGGCAGTATGCCCAACGTTTAAACATTTACATACTTCCGGTGGAAGTAAGTTTTAAAGATAAAGAAGAAGAGTTTGACCAGTTCATTTTAAAATATGTTAGAACAAATAGAATTTACCACGAAAAGTATTCTCGCGAAGAGCAACAACTTTAAACCCGAAGTAGGCGTTATCCTTGGCACCGGTCTGGGTGGATTAGTAAAGGAAATTAAGGCGCACTACGTATTGCCCTATACCGAGATTCCGGGCTTTGCGCAAAGCACGGTGCAGGGACACAGTGGCCAGCTTATTTTAGGCGAATTGGGAGGCAAAAATGTAATGGTTATGCAGGGCCGTTTTCACTTTTACGAAGGCTACAACATGCAACAAATCACCTTTCCTGTTAGAGTAATGAAGGCCATGGGAGTAAAAACCCTGTGCGTTAGCAATGCCAGTGGCGGCATGAATCCGGCATTTAAAGTAGGAGAAATTATGATTATTAACGACCACATCAATCTTTTTCCAACCAACCCCTTAATCGGCAAAAACATCAACGAGCTGGGGCCGCGTTTTCCGGATATGGGTGAGGCCTACAGCAAAGCGTATGTATCTCTTGCCAAACAAATTGCGCAGGAACACAACATTGGCGTGAGCGAAGGGGTTTATGCCGGACTCACCGGTCCCTGTTTTGAAACGCCGGCGGAATACCGATACTTGTGGCGCATTGGTGCCGACGCTGTTGGAATGAGCACGGTGCCCGAAGTTATTGTGGCACGTCACTCTGGCATCAATGTGTTTGGCATTAGCATTGTTACCGATTTGGGAGTGGAAGGCCACACACAAAAAGTAACGCACGAAGAAGTGCAACAAGTGGCCAATGAGCAGGAACCAAAACTAACACTGATTGTAAAAGAACTTATAAAACGAATACAACACTAGGCAATCGCCTAACCAGTATCATAAAAAATATGACTGAATGCGGATAAATAAAAATCAGATCATATTTACCGGATTTATTTTTCACCTCTTTGCGGCATTTTTTAGTGTGGGTTACCACCAATGCGACGAATTGTTTCAGGTATTTGAATTTGCAGGCTATAAACTAGGCCTTAATCAGGCGCAGGAATTACCCTGGGAATTTGCTGCACGCATGCGTTCGGGCATTGAGCCATTGTGGGTTTACACCATAAGCCGTTTGTTTTATCCACTGGGCATTACCAATCCGTTTCAGGTGGCACTTTTTTTAAGAATAGTTCAGACACTCTTGTCTTTTTTTGTGACGTTTAAACTCATCCGTTTTTTTGAAGACGATTTTGAAAATGAAAGATCAAAACTCTGGCTATGGGCTTTTGGTCTCTTGTTTTGGTGTTTGCCGTATTTCCATGCCCGTCTATCCTCCGAAAATTTTGCAGGCACCCTGTTTATGGCGGCGCTATTGGTAATGTTACACAATTTAAAAGCCGACAAGAATAAATTGGGTTTGGTTGCGGCCGGATTTTTATTTGGCATTGCCTTTGTGTGCCGCTTTCAAATGGCATTTATGTTTGCCGGCTTGTTAGCCTGGCTGCTGTTTATTAAAAAAACACCGTTTAAACTGTTTGTCTTGCTCCTGAGTGGATTTATTGTGGCTATAGTGTGTGGTGCTGTTGTGGACAAATGGTTGTATGGCGAATGGACCCTTAGCTGGTTGAATTATCTTTATCAGAATGTGTTTGAAGACAAGGCAAGTATTTACGGCCGCTCTCCGCTTTACTTTTACCCTGTGGAAGCAATTGTTCAACTCATTCCACCTTTTAGCATTGTACTTTTGTTTGCGCTTTTTGCTTTTTGGAAAAAGTTTAAAACGCACTTTTTAACCTGGGTAAGTATTCCATTTGTGTTACTTCATTTTTTTGTAGCGCACAAAGAACTACGATTTTTGTTTCCGCTTTTAAACTTTATTCCGGTTATGTGTTTGCTTTATTTTCAGTCGGTAAAATTTAGCCAAAACAAACTGTTTGTTTTTATTAGCAGTAAAGGCTTTGTACGTTTTGCTATAGGCTGCAATGCGCTTTTGCTGTGTTATTTTGCTTTTAAACCGGCCGATGAGACCTCGTTTATGCTCAAAAAAATTTATGATTGTGTGCAGGGCGACCAACCGGTGTTGTATTATCAAACTTCAAATCCATACAATAACAACGGGGGGTTAAACTATTTCATAAACAAAAACATTACAATCATCAACACTGTTAACGATACGCTGATGCATGCTAACTATTCCAACGCGTATTTCTTTTCCGAAAAATTTAATGAAGAGAAACACATCATCAAAAACGGAAAACACTTCGAAAAAATATATGCGAATTTTCCCGACTGGTTTACCCATATCAACTTTAACGGCTGGCTAAACAGGGCTTCAGGTTTTTCTATCTACCGCCAGGTTTCAGAATAGATAGGCAGAGGATTATAGTCTTCTGAACAAATCTTTAATATAATCGAGTGTGGCAATTTCTTTGTAATTGTCGCCAAAAGCGTGGTGCCACATAAACGGCAAATTAATGCTTACAGTGGCCATTTTCGTGAGAGTTTCCTCATCCCACTCTTTGCTGAGGTTTTGCGGCAAAACAATGTTGTGCTTTTTAATCATTTGTTTAAACTCACCAACACCTTGCGGATAAACATCTTCCAGATGCTGAAAGATAACGCAGTTGGCGTAGCAATGGCGCGTGCCGTGTATTTTGGATAAACCATAACTCAGGGCATGGCAAACGCCCACTTCGCTGTAGGTTAAACTTAATCCACCCATCAAAGAGGCCACCATCAGTTTATCATCGTTTTCGGGTGTTTGACCGGAAGCTTCGTTTAAATAAACCTCGCGGCAAAGGTGAAGGGCTTGGTCGCCATAAGCCAGACTAAACGCGTTGTTGCGAATGCCATTGTGCGATTCGATGCAATGAATATAAGTGTCCATGCCGGTATAAAACCACCAATCGGTTGGTACGCTGGAAATTAATTCGGGATCAAGAATTACCTGATTAAAAACGGTCCAGTCGCATTTTAAACCCAGTTTTTTTTCGGGGCCGGTGAGCACCGCGGTCATCGACACTTCGGCGCCGGTGCCGCTGATTGTGGGAACACCCAAATGGTAAATGCCGGGCTTTTTAATCAGATTAAGACCCTGATAAAGTGTGGACGAGCCTTCGTTGGTAAGCATTAACGAGAGCGCTTTGGCAATGTCCATAATGCTACCGCCACCAATACCAATTACACCACTTGGCAATCCTTTTTTAGCCAGAATCTCATCACGTAAAGTGTCTATTTGCTCCGTGGTGGGTTCGTTGGGATCCACATCAATAAAATAAACCAAATCTTCGGCATTGTTTTGAAGCTTGTTGCTCAATGGTTTGCCCTTAAAATAATTGTCAACTACAAACACAAAGTACTTGTTGTTTTCATTTCTTATTGGTGCAATTGTTTCCGACAGTTGAGCAAAGGCGCCTCTGCCGTAAGTTACTTTATCAATGTTTTTAAAATTTTTATGTGTCATAAGTAGTGTTGAGCAAAGTCGTTTTTAAGCGATTACCTAAGTAGGAATAATTAAACAAGAGAATTATTTGGCAAACAGTTCTTCAGCTTTCTGCCAGTTTACAAGGTTCCACCAATTGCTGATGTATTCAACCCGTTTGTTTTGATACTTTAAATAATAGGCGTGTTCCCAAACATCAAGCGCCAGAATGGGTGCGCCTTTTTCGGTAGCCACAGGCATTAGCGGATTGTCCTGATTAGGGGTGGTAATTATTTTTAGTTTTTTATTTTGATCGATAATTAACCAGCACCAGCCGCTGCCAAAAAGTTTTAAGGCCTTGTCCGAAAATTCCTTTTTAAAATCCTCAAACGATTTAAAGGTGGCGGTAATACTTTCCAAAAGTTTGCCCGAAGGCAGATTGGTGCCACCTTCCTGATTGGGGCGCATGTTTTCCCAAAAGAAACAGTGGTTAAAGTGTCCACCTAAATTGTTACGAATAATGGCAGGACTTTTTTCAGTAATAGTTCTGCATTTTTCGGCGTCACTTATTTTAAGATTCAACGAGCTAAGGTCGGCACCATTGAGTTTGTCCACATACGCTTTATGGTGTTTGGTAAAGTGAATCTCCATGGTTTGCCTGTCAATAAAAGGCTCCAGGGCATCGTAAGAGTAGGGCAAATCGGGCAATTTGAATGTGGTTCCTTCGGCGGCCAGTTGTTCGGTTACTGATTGAATGTTTTCGAGCTTATCTTTTCCAAACAGGGCACCTGTAACACTGGCCAGTCCTAATAAAGCTCCTTTTTTCAAAAAATCCCTGCGATTGTTTTCCATGTTAAAATTGAATAAGTAATTGATTTTTTTCTACGGCATTGCCTTTAATAGCCACAATTTTTTTAACCACGCCATCGCTGGGCGATTTTAAAATGTTCTCCATCTTCATGGCTTCCAGCACAAGCAGGGCGTCGCCTTTTTTAACTTCCTGTCCTTCGCTTACCAAAATATTAAGAACCATGCCGGGCATAGGCGCTTTAATGTCGTTCACCTTTTTAGTGGCCATGGCATCGAGCCCTAAATTGTGCAACAGCTCATCGTATTTGTCTTTAAGCGCAAGGGTAAATTTTTGCGAATTAACCTTAAGCACAATGTTTTTTTCGGCAGCATTTAGCTTAAGCACTTCAACATTGTACGATTTGCCATTGTACAACAAATGGTATTGGTTTTGATTTATTTTTAGTAAATCGCCGGTAACGGTGTTTCCGTTAAGTGTGCCACTAAGAACATTGCCCGACACTTTAATGTCGGCCTTGTGTGCCTTATTGTTGTTTACAGTAATTGAATACATGGCACAAATTTAAGCTTATTCCATTAATAAGGCTAGCCATTTATCCACTAACCAATTGCTTCGGAAAACGGGACACCTGGTACCAACAAAAAACCCCTTCCTTATTGAGAAGAGGTCTTTAATACATGTATTTAAGGGGGATTATTTTTTAGTGAACTCGCCCATGCGGTTGTCGTAGTTAATAAAGTAAGGTCCTTTTGGAAGGTTGCTTACATCAACTTTTGAACCGAATCCTTTTTTAACAATGTTGCCGTATTGGTCATAAATTTCGTACATGGTCACAACTGGTTTGTCCGGCTTGCCTTTTACAAAAAAGGTAAGTTCCTTGCTTGTTTTTAGTGGCCCGAAATCTGTATCAGGCAGGTCGCTCATAAAATCAACCGGCTTGCTTACGTGCGGTTGTCCGGTATAATCCGTCTGACGCACCCTTATTTCGTTTTTGCCGCTGTGTGGGGCAATTTTAAAAGAATATTCGTTAAGACTTGGTGTACCCATGCCTTCCACTTCGCCCACCTTAACCCATTTGTTCCAGCGTTTTTGCTCAACAACGAAGGTTAATTTTCC
The DNA here is from genome assembly GCA_020846335.1 of Bacteroidia bacterium. GTDB lineage: Bacteria > Bacteroidota > Bacteroidia > B-17B0 > Aurantibacillaceae > Aurantibacillus. Next base: position 9,133 of record JADLED010000296.1, on the reverse strand, counting down.
GGTTTCAGATTTGGTTGACCATTTAACTGTACCATCTTTATCGGCCGACATGCTCACAATTTCAAATGAGCTTCTTGGTTTTAAAACTTCGGGATTTAATACTTTTGGTTTGCAGCCTTCCTTATGAAAAATTTTGATTTCAACCTTTTCGCCTAATTGCAGGTTTTGTTGTTTTAAATCAATTTCGAAAGCACTTGAGTTGGTTTCGTCGGTGGTAATGTTGCCGTTTACTTTAATTTCGGTAACACAAAAACCAACACCACCCGGACCAAACATGTTTTGAACGTAAAGGGATTTTCCCTGATAGTTGCCTTCTAAAATGATAACATTGCCCTGCGCATTAACCTGACCAATAGTCACAATCATCACAATAAGATATGCAAAAAAATGCTTCATCAATAGACTTTTACTCTCAGCGTGCAATATTATAACGTAATTTCTTAATTACAAAATTAATTTGGCAGAAAAATACCAATTATTTCACATATATTCAGAGCAACCGGGGTATTTTATTAACGATTTATGTGGATATTTTGCATTACAAAACCAAAAATCGCACTATTTGGTTGTTTTAAGCCAAAAAACCAACCATTGGTAGAAAAGGTATACGGTAAACACTATACTTTGTTTAACCCTAAAAAAGAAGTCAGTGTCTGCAAAATACTTTTTAGTATTTTTAGCTTTTCGCGTATGAAACTAAAAGTCGGATCCATATTATTACTTAGTTTGTTGTTGCCAACCGTCCTTTGCTCGCAAATTACAATCAGGGGCAAGGTTTTTTCGGCTGCCGATAAAGAAGCACTGCCATTTGTTTCGGTAATTATAAAAGGCACTACCATTGGCGCACAAACCGATTTTGATGGCAACTTTGTGATCACAACCACAAAACCAGGCGACTCGCTCGTAGCCGTTTATATAGGCTACAAACGCATGGCACGCGCCATAAACAAAAACCTAAGCACACAGGAACTCAATTTTCCAATGGAAACCGAAGGACTGGCGCTTGATGAGGTGGTTATCAGTTCAGGCGAAAATCCGGCCAACCGAATCATACGCAACTGCATTAAAAGTAAAGAGGTAAATAACCGCAACAAATTAAAAGCTTTTGAGTACGAAGCCTACAACAAGGTGGAATTTGATCTTACCAGAATTCCGAAAGAAATGCGGAATAAAAAAATACTAAAACCCATTAAGTTTGTTTTTGATAATGTTGACAGCACCTTTAGCGGCGAAAAACCCTCATTGCCCTTTTTTATTATTGAAAGCATTTCTAATATGTACTACAAAAGCGACCCAAAACGTAAAAAAGAAGTGGTGGTTGCCAGTAAAATAACGGGACTCGAAAACTCAAGCGTGTCGCAGGTTTTGGGCGATATGTACCAGAATGTTAATCTGTATGACAACAACATTCAGGTGGCCAACAAGCAAATGCCCAGTCCTGTTAGCGACAACGGTTTTTTTTACTACAAATATTATTTGCAGGACAGTGCCTTTGAAGGCAACCAATACATTTATCACCTCACCTTTAAACCAAAACGGGTGCAGGAACTCAGCTTTACTGGCAACATTTGGATAGCCGACACCACCTGGGGCATTAAACGGGTTGAAATGAATTTACCAAAAGACGCCAATATTAACTTTATTAATACAGCCGGAATTATTCAGGAATTTACCTACACCGATAGCACCTGGATGCTGGCCAAAGACCGACTGGTAATAGACTTTGCGCCCACCAAAAAAGCCATTGGATTTTATGGCAGAAAAACAACCTCCTACAAAAAAATAAAAATAAACCAACCCCGCGACGACAAGTTTTATGAGTTTGCCGATAAAATTGTGGTGGACGAAGACGCTACAAAAAAGTCGGAGGAGTTTTGGACGGCCAACCGCCACGACAGTTTAACCAGTCGCGAGAAAAAAATATTTAAAATGATTGATACCATACAATCACTTCCTGTTTACAAAACGTGGGTGGATGTGTTTTATATAATAGTGGCGGGCTACAAGCAGTTTAATAATTTTGAAATAGGCCCTTACTCTAATTTGGTTTCCTACAACAGGGTAGAGGGCACACGCTTACGTTTCGGTGGCCGCACAAGCGATGCCTTTAGCACCTGGTACGAATTAAGTGGTTACGTAGCATACGGTTTAAAAGACGAAACATGGAAGTACGCACTTGGCTTCAGAAGCTTTTTAACCAAAAAACCCAGCCGGCAAATTGTGGGCATGAATTACCGCAACGACTACGAAATTATGGGCCAAAGCACCAATGGTTTTTCGCAGGACAACATACTAGCTTCCTTTTTCAGAACCAGCCCACTTACCAATTTAACCCGTGTGGCCAGCACTCAGGCCTACTATGAAAAGGAATGGTTTCAGGGATTAATAACCAAAGTAACACTGGTGGGCAGGCAATTAACCCCGTTGGGTTCAAACCATTATTATTATTACAAACGCGATGGTCTGGTGGGCGAAAAAGAAAACATTAACAATACCGAAGTGCGCTTAAACGTGCGCTTTGCCTGGAAAGAAAAATATGTAGGCGATGGTTTTAAGCGCTTGTCCATAGGCACCCGTTATCCGGTATTGCAAGCCAATTACTCCAAGTCGTTGCAAAACGCGTTTAAGGGGGAGTACGATTATCAAAAACTGGTATTAAATGTAAGCGACCGCATAAGAATAACACCCATCCTCGGCTACACCGATTATACCATTGAAGCCGGTAAAATTTGGGGCACTGTGGCTTACCCCATTATGGAACTGCACGGTGGCAATCAAACCTATATATACGACGAAATGGCGTTTAACATGATGAAATATTACGAGTTTGCCAGCGACCAGTTTGCCAGCTTAGCCGTGTTCCATCACTTCGAAGGCTTGTTTTTAAACAAGGTGCCACTGTTAAGAAAACTTAAATGGCGCGAAGTGGCCACCTTTAAAACTGTGTGGGGATCGGTAAATGATAAGAACCGTAAAACCCTGCTCTTCCCTTCCACACTGTCGGCTCTGGACAAGGGACCCTACGCCGAAGCGGGCATTGGTGTGGAGAATATTTTCAAAATTTTCAGAATGGATGCTTTCTGGCGTTTGAATTACCAACTTCCAAAGGCAATTGATAACTTTGGCTTTAAGTTTGGATTTCAGATAATGCTATAATTGCAACAACATGATTTTAAGAAGTGAGAACCTTGTAAAAAAGTATAAATCGCGCACGGTAGCCAACAACGTTTCGGTGCAGGTGGCCCAGGGCGAAATTGTGGGTTTGCTTGGACCAAACGGCGCCGGAAAAACAACTTCTTTTTACATGATTGTGGGAATGGTAAAACCCAACAGCGGAAAAATATTTTTAGACGATAGGGAAATTACGAAAGAACCCATGTACCGCCGCGCGCAACTGGGCATTGGATATTTGCCTCAGGAAGCTTCGGTGTTCAGAAAACTGAGCATTGAAGATAATTTATACGCCATACTCGAAATGACCAAACTCACAAAAAAGGAACAACAATTTAAAGCCGAAACCCTGCTAGATGAATTTGGTTTGCAACACGTAAGAAAAAATTTAGGCGATCAGCTAAGCGGGGGCGAGCGCCGCCGTACCGAAATAGCACGGGCACTGGCCACCGACCCAAAATTTATTTTGCTCGACGAACCCTTTGCCGGCGTTGACCCCATTGCGGTGGAAGACATACAAACCGTGGTGCGAAAATTAAAAAGCAAAAACATTGGCATATTAATTACCGACCACAATGTTCACGAAACACTAAACATTACCGACAGGGCCTACCTGCTGTATTCGGGCAGTGTAATTAAAAGTGGTACTGCCGAAGATTTGGCGGGCGATGAGCAGGTGCGCAAAGTGTATCTGGGCGCTAACTTTGAACTGAGGCGCTAACTCAAAAGCTTTAATAAAAACACCATGGAAATTATTTTTGCCTCGGCCAACAAAAACAAAATTGCCGAAGTGGCTGCTATGTTTCCGCCCAATATCCGGTTGTTGGGCTTAAAAGAAATTGGCATTACCGAAGACATTCCGGAACCTGGCACCACCATTCAGGAAAATTCGTTTTTAAAAGCCCAATACGTTGTGCAACGACTCAAAGAACTTAACCGCCAACTACCGGTGTTTGCCGACGACAGCGGCCTGGAGGCAGAAGCACTTAATAAAGCACCCGGGGTTTACAGTGCGCGTTACGCCGGCACGCCAAAAAACGATGCGGCCAATAATGCCAAATTATTGGAAGAACTTAAAAATCACACCAACCGCCATGCCCGGTTTGTAACCATTATTACTTACATTGAAAATGGAAAAGTTCAGCAATTTGAAGGCGAAATAAAAGGCACCATTGCCTACGAACCAAGGGGCACAGGAGGTTTTGGCTACGACCCTCTGTTTATTCCGCAGGGCTACCGCAGTACTTTTTCTGAATTAAGTGTTAACACAAAAAATACCATCAGTCACAGGGCAATGGCAGTAAAAAAACTGGTGGATTTTATTTAGGACAGTTAATCCCATTCCTTCCAATCCATTTCTTCTCCGCTTAAAATGCCAAGGTAACTCTGATACCTTTCCTCACTTATCTCACCGGCTTCAACAGCGGCAATTACCGCGCACTTTGGCTCGTTTACATGAATGCAGTTGTTAAACTTGCAATCGTTCATGCGTTCACGTATTTCAGGAAAATAATGGCCCACCTCTTCCTTTTTCATTTCCACCAAACCAAGTTCTTTAATGCCCGGGGTGTCAATAATGTTTCCACCAAAATCCAACGGGTGAAGCTCGGCAAACGTGGTGGTGTGCATGCCTTTGGCGTGTGCCGAAGATATTTCGCCGGTTTTTAAATCCAGTCCGGGTTGCAGGGCATTAATAAAGGTAGATTTGCCAACACCCGAATGGCCGGTAATCAAGGTGGTTTTATCTTTAAACAAAGCACTAAGCGCATCCACTTCCTGCTTACTATAACTACTTACTTTATAGCAGGGATAACCGGCTTTTTCATAAATGGCAATAATCTCATCCTGCAAATCAAGCAGATCCTTATTAAGCATGTCGCACTTATTAAAAAGCAATTTTGCCGGTATGCTATAGGCCTCGGCGGTAACCAAAAAACGGTCAATAAACCCCAGACTGGTGCGTGGCGAAACCAAAGTGGCTATTAAAACCGCCTGATCGAGGTTGCTGGCAATAATTTGTGCCTGTTTACTCAGGTTAATGGATTTGCGGATGATGTAATTTTTGCGTGGATAAATGGTTTGTATAGAGCATTCGCCGTTTTCGTCGCGCACCACCTTCACACGATCGCCCACAGCCACAGGGTTGGTGGTTTTTCGCCCTTCCAAACGAATCTTGCCTTTAAGCAAACACTCGTAAATTTGTCCGTCGCAATTAACCAGGTACCTGCTTCCGGTAGATTTTATAACCGTTCCATCCATTTAAGAACGCTAAAGTACCAAATAAAAGTCATGTTAAAGTTGATAACATTTAAGGTTATTCTTTGCATAATAGTAGTAAATTAGGCGCGTTTTAAAGACCAAAAACAGAATATGAAAGAAGTATATATAGTATCCGCAGTTCGCACTGCCATGGGTTCTTTTGGAGGAACACTGGCCGGGGTTCCGGCAACAAAATTAGGAGCAACTGCCATTAAAGGCGCGCTCGATAAAATTAATCTCGACGGTAAATTGGTAAACGAGGTTTATATGGGTTCGGTATTGCAGGCCAATCTTGGTCAGGCACCTGCCCGCCAGGCAGCCAAATTTGCGGGTTTGCCAGATGGTGTTAACTGCACTACTGTAAACAAGGTATGTGCAAGTGGCATGAAAGCCATATCCATGGGCGTGCAAAGTATTTTGTTGGGCGATGCCGACATTGTAGTGGCCGGTGGCATGGAAAACATGAGCCAGGTACCGTTTTATTCTGACGCCACACGCTGGGGCGCCAAGTATGGCAACACCACCTTAATCGACGGGCTTGCAAAAGATGGTTTGGTGGATGTTTACGGCAACTACCCAATGGGCAACTGCGCCGAGCTGTGCGTAAAGAAAATGAACTTTACCCGCGAAGAACAGGATGCCTTTGCCATTCAATCGTATAAACGCTCTGCAGCCGCCTGGGCCGCCGGTAAGTTTAAAGACGAAGTGGTGCCGGTAACCGTAAAAACAAAAAAAGGCGACATTGAATTTATTGAAGACGAAGAGTACAAAAATGTGAACTTCGAAAAAATACCAACACTAAAACCGGTGTTTACCAAAGATGGAAGTGTTACCGCCGCCAACGCAAGTACCATGAACGATGGTGCAGCCGCACTGATTTTAATGAGTAAGGAAAAAGCAGAGGAATTAGGTATTAAGCCAATTGCTATAATTAAAGGCTATGCCGATGCCGAGCAGGCACCGGATTGGTTTACAACCGCACCAAGCCTTGCTGTGCCAAAAGCAGTGGCCAAAGCCGGATTAAAAATGAACGACATTAATTATTACGAATTAAACGAAGCCTTTAGTGTGGTGGGTTTGGCCAACATTAAATTAATGAACCTAAATCCCGAAAACGTAAACGTTAACGGTGGCGCGGTGTCATTAGGTCATCCATTGGGCTGCAGTGGTGCACGCATTATTGTAACGTTGATAAATGTTCTAAAACAAAACAATGCCAAATACGGCGCTGCGGGTATTTGCAACGGTGGCGGCGGTGCCACAGCCCTGGTTATAGAAAACGTGGGTTAATATGTTTTAAAAACTACTCAACTCCAACCAACACAAGGTTGGAGTTTTTATTTACTTTTACGCCTTTATCAAAATAAAATGAAACCAACATCACTTAGCAACAAACACATTTCATTAGGTGCCAAAATGGTGCCATTTGCAGGATTTAACATGCCGGTTTCATACACCGGATTAAACGAAGAGCACCTGGCCGTGAGGAACAGTGTTGGGGTGTTTGACGTGAGTCACATGGGCGAGTTTATTCTCAATGGCCCAAAAGCATTGGAATTAATACAAAAAGTTACCAGCAACGATGCTGCGGTATTAACCGATGGAAAGGCGCAGTATTCCTGCCTGCCCAACAACACCGGCGGCATTGTGGATGATTTAATTGTTTACCGCATCAATGCCGAATCGTATTTGCTGGTGGTTAATGCCGGAAACATTGATAAAGACTGGAACTGGATAAAACAACACAATACCATGGGGGTTGACATGAAAAACATCAGCGAAGAAACATCGCTGCTCGCAATTCAGGGGCCAAACGCCATTCACACCCTTCAAAAACTAACCGATGTAAAACTAGCCGACATACCGTATTACGCATTTGCAAAAGGAAAATTTAATGGCGTGGACAATGTGGTAATTAGCAACACCGGATACACGGGCGCTGGTGGCTTCGAAATTTATTTTGAAAACCAATACGCCGAAAAAATGTGGGACGCTATTTTTGAAGCCGGTAAAGAGTTTAGCATTAAACCAATTGGGCTTGGCGCCCGCGATACCCTGCGATTGGAAATGGGTTTTTGCCTTTATGGCAACGACATTGACGACACCACTTCGCCAATTGAAGCGGGTTTGGGATGGATAACCAAGTTTACCAAAGAATTTACCAACCGAGCAGCCATCGAAAATCACAAGGTAAATGGTGTAAGTAAAAAGTTGGTAGGTTTTGAAATGATTGACAGGGGCATCCCACGCCACGATTACCTGATTGCCGATGCCAACGGAAACACCATAGGCAAGGTAACATCAGGCACACAATCGCCAAGTCTTAACAAAGCCATTGGCATGGGATATTTGGCTACTGCTTTTGCAAAGGCCGATAACGAAATTTTTATCATGATACGTGATAAAGCCATAAAAGCAAAAGTTTGTAAAATCCCTTTTCTAAAAAAATAAAAATTGTTTTAGGATAAGGCATTTAATAATAAAAAGTAGGTGTAAAGCAAACAAGGGTGTTTTTATCGACAAAAACCGTTTTTTAATCTAAAAACTAAACTACTGAATTTAAAAACCTCTATATTTGGTTGTTAAATCTTGATGAACAAATTACTACATACAATAATTGCCGTATGCCTGTTTGGCTTTGTTCATGCCCAAACTTTTGAACTATTGGGTACCGACACCATTAACAAAACCGATGCCACAGGAAAAAAGCAGGGCAAGTGGATTTTGTATGGCAAACATAAGCCGGGCGGATGTTATCCTGCCGACAAAAAAGCGGAAGAAGGCAAGTATGTTGACAATCGTAAAGTGGGCATTTGGTTTGAGTATTTTTGCAATGGCAATGTAAAGTGTAAACTCACCTTTGTAAATGGTCGCCCTGATGGCTACGCACAGATGTTTCACGAAAACGGAAAAATTAGCGAAGAAGGCAACTGGAAAAATAACCGCTGGGTGGGCAACTACAAACTATATTACGAAAACGGACAGGTGCAGCATGAATTTGTGTTTAACAATTCAGGAAAGCGCGATGGACCTCAAAAATATTTTTATGAAAACGGGCAGGTAGCCATTGAAGGCAATTTTGCCAATGGAAAAGAGGCCGGCATAATTAAAGAATACTACGAAACCGGCGACATTAAAGCAGAGAAGAATTTTACCGATGGCAATGTTGACGTGGCTACCATAAAAGAATTTCAGCCAAAAAAACCAATACCTGCAAAATCCGATTCGCCTTTGGATAACGCGCCGGTAGTGAAGGTACGTGACGATGAGCGCCCTAACGAAGCGGTTAAAAAAGAAGCAAGCAAGGGACCTTTGGTTTTAAACGGGGAGTACAAGCTTTACAATAAAAACAAACAAATAACCAAAGACGGCATGTTTGTAAACAATCGTTTTATGGATGGAAAGTCTTATATCTACGATGTAAACGGCATTTTGCAAAGGGTGGCGGTTTACAAAAACGGAATTTACGTGGGGGATACCCAGGTAGAAAATTAACCGAGGGCGCTTTTAAGCGCCTTTTTTATTTTTATTCTTTCACAGGATGAAAAAATTATCTTATTTTTGCACCTCGTTATTTAAAGTATTGCACAAGTAACAAAATGGGGGATTAGCTCAGCTGGCTAGAGCGCTTGCATGGCATGCAAGAGGTCACCGGTTCGACTCCGGTATTCTCCACGTAAATCAGAAAAGCCTTTTCGTTTAT
>JADLED010000295.1 GCA_020846335.1 Bacteroidia bacterium | reverse complement strand
TGCTGGGTGTCCAGGCATAAATGTAAATTATTCAACAACTGCCACGGGTAATTGTTGGTCGAATTGGCAGGTACGTTCAATTAATCTAACTCCCTTCACAGGCAGTTGCATCACCGTTGAGGTCATCTCCCACGACTGCGCTTATGGCGAACATTCAGGTGTTTTGTTATTTGATGCAGCCACTCCCTATCAATATAACACGTGTTGCTGGCCCCAACAACAAAACGCTTTACCGCAAGTGGCGTATTGTGCCGGCTCGTCTTTAGCGCAATTGTCTGCCCCGGTAGGCTTTTTTACTTATACCTGGGTGGCACCTCCAATGGCTCCACCAATTATTACACAGCAGACCAATTTAAGTATCCTAACGGTTACAAATCCCGTTGTCAATTCTGTTTACACAGTTAATCTAACTTCATACATGGGTTGTATTTATACAGCCACGGTTGGCATTTTTCCTTCCACTGTGAGCATAGTTGGTGGATACACCGTGCCCAGTTGTGTGGGAGGCAACAGTGGCAATGCCGCCATATCTGCCGCAGGTTCCGGATCCGGCTATAATTATTTGTGGTCGAGTACCAGCAATTCCAACATCAGTACTACGTATAGTGTCGGCGGTCTTTCAGCCGGAGTTTACAGCGTTCAGGTAAGCGCTGTTAACGCCCCTTCGTGCGGTGTTGCCGTTACCACCGTTGCCATTACGCAAACCACGGGGCTAATTAGCGTATTAAAACAATTTTGTGGAAACAAAGCTTACTTTAATGTGCCTGGTGGAAGTAATTACCAATGGTACAGCGGCACTGTGGCTATTCCTGCCAGTCAGGGTGGCACCTCATCGACATTTACAGTAAATAATGCCACGCAGGGAGATGTGTATTATCTAAGGTATTACTCAGGTCAAAATTGCAATGATTCCATTGCTTACACTTTGGTAAACATTGCTCCCGGTGCCATCAAGGTAAGTTCGCTCAACATTATTTGTGCGGGGGCAAACAATGGATTGTCGGTAGTATCCATTACTCCGACCATTGGCGCCCCAACAGGTAATAATTATTTGTTTGCGGGCAATGTTAGCTCGCTTAGTTTGCCTTACTCTTATTCCATCAATCCAACTGGTTTAACCAGTTTTACTTTGTCGAATTTAACCGCCAATGCTATTTATTCCATAAATGCCTTTGATGGTTCCTGTGCTTATAGTACTACGTTTACACCTAATTCCATTCCGGCCTTTAATTTTTCACTCAGTCCGGGTAATGTTACACTTTGTCCGGGTAACCAACTTGCGGCGGGCTGCACGTTTAGTACAAATCCATCGCCGGGGCAATACACATATTCCTGGTCTCCCAACCTGTTTTTAGCAGGTGCAAACACCAACCTGCAAAACACTATTTTAAGTCCTTCGGTAAGTTCAGGCGGCAGCCTCACGGTAATTTATACGGTGGTGGCCACACCCAGTATTGCAAATTGTCCATTGAGTAAAACACTGGCCTTAACTATTTTTAATCCTGCCACACCAAGCATTTCAAGTATTCCCGCGATTTGTAAAAATGCTTTGTCTCAAACCATTTCGGTTAATCCTACAGGCGGTGTATTCAGCTGCAATACGGCCGGTGCTATTAATTCCATTTCAGGGATGATAACTCCTTCACTTAGTTTGCCCGGCATTAATACATTTACCTATGCCATAACAGCCGGAACCTGTGTGGCAAAAAACACGGGTACTTTTATGGTAAATGCTGTTAGTGTGGGTGTGGGTGCCGGAACCATTTGTGCAGGTCAAAGCGCCACACTTGTGGCTGTGGGTGCACCGTCGTATAGTTGGAGTACTGGTCTCACATCGCCTTCGTTGATTGTTGCACCGTTAACTTCCACCGGCTACACGGTTACCGGGTTTGATTCAGCCAATTCCTGCACCACCACAGCTGTGTTTAATGTAAGCGTTAAGCCTGTGCCTTCACTTAATTTACCCGCAACTTTTACCTGTTGTTATGGTTCGCCATATAGTTTTTCTTTAAATGCGGCCAATTCTTATTCGTGGAGTAATGGTTATTTGGGCCCGGTATTTTCATTTACAGCCAATACAAGTGGCAGTATCGCTGTGCAAGCGGTTTCATCAACCGGTTGTGTAAACAGCGCTTCCATGAGTGTGGTGGTGCATCCGGCAGCCACTGTTGTAAGTAATCAAAATGTAAGCATGTGCTACGGAACGTTAACTCTGTTAAAGGCCTTCGGTGCCACAACGTATATCTGGAGCAATGGGGTAATGGCCGACAGCGTTTACATTAATCCAATGGCTAATACAATCTACACTGTTACCGGCATCAATCAGTACGGCTGTGGTAAGCAAGCTGCCATCAATGTAAATGTATTAACCAGTCCTACGGTACAAATTAATGGTAAAACAACAGTGTGTATTGGCAATGAGGTAACTTTAACGGCGAGTGGGGCAGAGGTGTACAACTGGAGCAATGGCGAAAAAACAGCAGTGATAAAAGTGAGTCCGGGTAAAGATGAAAATTATGTGGTTACAGGAAGTAACACAAATGGCTGTGCACAAAAGGCTTCAATATACCTGAGTGTTTTTGGGTATCCGCAATTGGAACTACTTGGAAAAAACACGCTGTGCAAGGGAGATACGCTTACGCTTAGTGCCGACGGGGCATTGGACTATACCTGGAACACAGGAGAGACAGGACCTGTAATTAAGGTGTCGCCGGAGAGTAGTACTTATTTTTCGGTGGATGGTTACAATGCCGGAGGTTGTGTTAGTGAAAAACTACTTTTGGTGACTGTGTTTGATTGCGATAGTTTAAATATTAACGACGTATGGAATCTTTATCCTAACCCAAACAATGGCGTGTTTTATATAAGCACCAACACCCCGGCAAATGCAATTATTTACAGTGCTCATGGCGCTTTGGTTTACAGGCGGGAGTTAGAGGCCGGAGTAAATTCGATGGATATAACCAATCTCAGCGGTGGATTTTATTTTGTGAAATTAAGTAGTCCGAATCGGGTAATGATTATTCCTCTGCTAAAACCTAATTAAAGCAGCTTTAAAGACAAAGTTAATATCGAATCAAGGCTTTTCACGTCCACATCCTTTTGAGTATCCACATAAAATATTTTCATTTTCTTGCGGCCTTCGCTTACCAGTTTTGGGTGATTGATTATTCCGCCGTTAACCATTGATATATAAGTAACCCTGGTTATTTTATGATAGGAAATGAAACACAGCCAACGGCCTTTGTAGTAATAAAAAGGGGTGTTAAATTTCCAGGCTTCGGTAATGTGTGGCGAATGTTGCAGGATGCGATGACGAAGATAAAGCAGGCAGGAGCGATCGGGCTCAGGCATGGCAGCGAAGGGATTATTGGCTTTTTCGGGCATCTGAAAAAATCTGCAGGTAGGTGTTTTTAAAGGCTTCTACCGAATAGTTATTTAAAACTGTGGCGCATCCGCTTTTTCCAATTTGTTCGCGCAAACTTTTGTTTTCTATGAGCTCGCACAACACATTGTACCATTCGTAATCGTTTTCGGCCAAAAAACCGTTGCGCCCGTGCTTAATAATTTGTTTGTTTACGCCTACTTCGCTCATAACGGCGGCCACACCACAAGCCATGTAGGTGAGGCCTTTTAAACCGCATTTGCCGTTGGCCCAGGCATCATTGGGTAAAGGCATAATGCCAATGTCGAGTGAGTTGAGTTGTTGCACCTCGGTGGCTTCGCTCCAGGCAACGGCTTCTACCTCAAGTTCAGGATGTTTGTAGTTTTTTTCGCCAATAAGTTTAAAGGCTATTTTATGGCCATAGCGTTTTTTTAGTTTGAATAAAACGGGGAGCAACAATTCAAAGTGTTTCACGGTACTAATGCTTCCACTCCAACCAATGGTTACCACGTTTTCTTTTTTAAAGCCGGTTAAGGGTCGGTGCAAAGCGGTATCTACCGTGGTGGGCACAATAATGGTGTGTTTATTAAATGGCAGGGCTTTTTCTGCCAGATAGGCATTGCCGGCCATCACACAATGGGCATTGGCAATGTTGGTAAAAAACTTTTCAGGCTTTTTTATCCACTCCCATTTTTTGTTGCCCGGACTGGTATCGGCGAGCCAGATGCTATCGTCGAAATCAAAAATAACCCTGGCTCCTGATTTAAAGGCGCGCTTTTCGGCAAAGGAGGTTCCTAAAAAAGAAGCCTCGCGTTGAATAAAAACAATGGCGTAATTTTTAAAACGCAAACAATCTTTTAAACGAATGAAAACAGATTTAAGAAGAATAATCACTTTAGCCGGAAAATTACCCTGCGAATAAAAGGTGTGATCGTCTTTTTCGTTGAGTAAATAAGAGAAGGTAAATTTAAAACCCTGTTGTTCTAAAAACGGCAAATACTGTTCAAAGCGGTAGCGTTGACTGGGCGAGCGTTTTGGGCGGTGTGCGCAGAGTATGAGAACGTTTAAGTTCTTTGTCATTCGTCAGGTAGATTTAACCTTTCTGCAAAGGTAGTTTTTTTGCCTTTACCAAAAATAATGGCAATGATGGTAACGGTTTGCGGCTCTTCATCAACGATAAAATGCACGAGGTAGGGAAATTTTTTGAGGGCGATTGTTCTTACCGATTTGTATTTTTTTGCATAAAAGGGGTTTGTTTGTAGGGTGTTGTTGAGTTGCAGAAATGTTTCGAAGAACATTTTTCCAAGATTTGGGCGAATGGAATGATAGTAAGCCATTGCCTCACGTAAATCGTTTTCTGCTGAAGGAATAAGCTTTACTTTAAAAGCCATATTGAGTGCGCAGCTTCTCTAAAATATCTTTTAATTCGTTGGCATTATCTTTTTGTGCAAGGTATTCTTCCTGTCTTTCCTTAATTAAATCAATTTGCTCTTCCTCGCTTGGTTCTGATTGATTTATTTTTACAAATTCAAGGTTTTTGAGAAAGGCAATAAATGCTTTTGCTTGCTGGTCGTTTATTTCGAGTGATAGTAACATATAAATGGTGTATTAAAACTGAATTTACTCTTCTACATCGAGTTTAAATTTATGAAGAAAACGGGGAACGATTGGCCCTAAAATAATGGCAACACAAGTTAAAAAAGCCACCCCGCTGTATATGGCGTAAAAGGAAGCGAAAATTTTTCCGCCGCTATTGATGGCTTTGTCCACGGGTCCCATGCCGGTAAGTATCATGCTGGCGTTATAAAAACTATCCACCCAACTTAACTCAAAAAAATGACGATATCCAACTGTGCCCATAAGCACAGAAATGAATAGTACAATTGACGCCACTAAAAGATTTGCCAGTATTTTGCGTGCAAAATGTTTGGTGTGTGGTAAACTTTTTAATTTACTGTTCGTCATGATAGCCTTTGGTTCTGTTTAAACATAACCAGTGTAAAATTAAAGATTTAAAACAAATATTGGCAGGCATTATTTTTTGCTGAATACTTCTTAAAGCCTAGTTTTGCACTATGAATCTTACGTTTGATTTTATTGAAATTTTAAAAGTAAGCACGGTATTATTTGCTGTGGTTGACATTATTGGTTCTATTCCGGTGATTATTAACCTAAAGCGCAACGTGGGCAGCATCAATGCTTTTAAGGCATCGTGGGTATCGTTGGTAATTATGATTGTGTTTTTGTTCATTGGGCAAAGCATCTTGTCCATCATCGGCATTACCATTGGCGATTTTGCCATTGCCGGTTCGTTTGTGTTGTTTTTTATTGCTTTGGAAATGATTTTGGGAATCCGTATTTACCGCGATGAAATGCCTTCTACCGCTTCGGTGGTACCCCTCGCTTTTCCTTTAATTGCAGGCACCGGCACACTTACCACACTTCTTTCTATAAGGGCCGAATACAATTTGCTTTCTATTTTAATTGCCATTGTAATAAACGTGGTGATTGTTTATTTTGTTTTGCGTTACCTCGATCTTCTTGAAAAATTATTGGGCATTGGTGGTATTGCCATTATCAAAAAAATATTTGGCATTGTGTTATTGGCTCTTGCCATTAAACTATTCAGAAAACACACCGGATTGTAATGCCAAGGGGATTAATCACCATACTGCTGTTGCTGGCCTCCAATACATTTATGACCATTGCCTGGTACGGGCATTTGCGCTTTAAGGAATTATCGCTTTTAAAAAATGCCAATTTAATTACCATGATTTTAATAAGCTGGGGCATTGCTTTTTTAGAATATTTATTAATGGTGCCGGCCAATAAAATTGGAAGTAATATTAACGGCGGTCCCTTTACTATGTGGCAACTTAAATTGGTTCAGGAAGTAATTTCCATCTCAGTGTTTGTTATTTTTACATTGGTGTTTTTTAAAACCGATCAGCTCAAATGGAACCACTTGGTGGGTTTTGCGTTTTTGCTTGGCGCGGTGTATTTCTTTTTTAGGAAGTAATGTTCCTGATCGTGCACTGAGCTCAGTCGAAGTGCAGGGCATTTGATTCGAAAACTTTAACCCTTTCTTTTTGGGTTGTCTGCTAAAAAGGCTTTCCATCCCGAATAGGATTTTGCACCGCTTGTTTTGCCCTTGCTTTGGTAGAAGTGGCAGAGCGCGGCTCCCAGCGCATCGGTGGCATCGAGGTATTCCTGTTCTTTTTTTATGCCCAGCAACTGTTGCAGCATGGCGGCCACCTGTTCTTTGCTGGCGTTACCATTTCCGGTGATGCTCATTTTTATTTTTTTAGGTGAGTACTCAGTCATTGGAATGCTTCTGCTTAAAGCCGCTGCAATGGCCACACCCTGCGCTCTACCGAGTTTGAGCATGGATTGAACGTTTTTACCAAAAAAGGGGGCTTCAATGGCCAGTTCATCCGGATGGTACTCATCAATTAAACCAATTACCCGTTCAAAAATGAGTTTGAGGCGAATGGCATGGTCGTCGTATTTATCCAACTTAATAACTCCCATGGCCAACATCTTGGGATGGTTGTTAACTATGTGTACCAGGCCATATCCCATCACAATGGTGCCGGGGTCAATTCCTAATATTATCCTGTCGTTAACTGCCATTAAAAATGTAAATTTAGCACAAACTAAGCTGTTTGAAAAGCAGGAAAAAAATACTTTCCATAATTATTAAGTTATTGATTGGGATTGGCAGCGTGCTTGTTATTTACTGGCGTTTGCGCCACGACTTAACGGTGGACAAGCTCGGTCTTTTAAGCAGCTCTTTGGTTTCTTTAAAAGGTGTGCTTTGCCTTGTGGCTGCTCTGGCGCTTATGCCATTGAACTGGGGAATCGAATCTTTTAAATGGCAACAAATTACAGCGCCTGTCGAAAAAATTAGTTTGGGCCGTGCCATTCGTTCGGTTTACAGCGGCGTGTGTTTGGGTAATTTTGCACCGGGCAGAGCTACGGAGTTTGTGGCAAAAATTTTATTTTTTAAAAACGAAAACCGCCCTAAAGTCACCATTCTGCATTTTATGAATGGCATGTTTCAGTTTTCAATAACGGTGGTACTGGGCTTTTTGGCCCTGCTGGTTAAACTTCAGGATTTTGGCGGCCAGTATTCGTGGTTAATTTATGTAAGTGGAAGCATTGGTGCAGTGATGATTTCGGTGCTGGCACTTTGCATTATTAAAGTGGATGTTATTTTAAATTCTGTTTCAAAACGATTGAGCAAACAAAATCATGTGGACGGGTTTAATTACCAGTTTTCGGGCTCAAGAATTGTTACCCTTTTCGGATTTTCGGGCTTGCGTTATCTTGTTTTCTTTTCGCAGTTTGCCTTGGTGCTGTCGGTATTTCACTCGCAGGTTTTTAGCTTACCGGTTTTATCGGGCATTTCTATTTATTTTTTAATTACCTCCACCATTCCCATGTTTAGCATGGTGGAAGCTGCCATCCGCGCGGCCGTGGCGCTGGTGGTGTTTAAGGGTTGCGGCATGTCGGATACTGTAATTGCTTTGTGTACCGTGTTAATCTGGCTTATCAATATTATTTTACCAAGTTTGGCTGGTTATTATTTTTTAGTGCGCGAAAATTTTAATTTTAAATTTCTGAGCGATAAAAAATGAGTGGGGTGTTTTACATACTGTATGCTTTGCTGTTGGTTTATGCAAGTGTGTTGTTTTGGCTCGCTTATGGTTTTATTAAACTGAAACGCTTTCAAGCCCCTGGAGTTACTGAAGACATGGGCATTACCATTATTATTTGTGCGCGCAACGAAGAGAAACACATTTCTTTATGTTTGAACACACTGGTAAAACAGGATTACGATGCCGAGAAGCTGCAAATTATTTTAATTAACGATGCCAGTACCGATAACACGCTGCGTCAGGCCGAAGGTATATTGCGTCGTTCGGGCCTGCAATACAGCATTATTACCAATGCCGAACAAAAAGGAAAAAAGAAAAGCATTGCTTATGCCATGCAATTTGCACATCACGATGTAATTATTAGTCGCGATGCCGACACATTTACCCGACATGAAAAATGGCTAAAAACCTTGGCACAATTTTACGCGCAACATCCGGCCGACATGGTAATTGCACCCGTTGCACTGAGCGATAATTTTGGCATCATGTGGGCACTTCAGGCCATTGAGAATAATATTTTGCTTTTGTTTGCCGCAGGAAGTGCCTACTACCACAAGCCTTTTTTGTGCAGCGGCGCCAACCTGATGTTTACCAAAAAAGCGTTTGAGCAAACCGGGGCTTATGCATCGCACCTGCACATTGCTTCGGGCGACGATGTGTTGTTTATGGAAGAACTTAAAAAAATACCGGGTTCAAAAATTTCGTATTTAAAACACGAGGATGCTTTGGTCTATACCTTTCCCTGTTATTCGCTGGGTGAACTGCTCAGGCAAAAAACACGGTGGGCTTCTAAGTTTAAGGTGAATAACAACCCACTTAATTTTTCGTTGGCCGTTTTGGGTTTCCTGGTAAATCTGGCCTGGTTGTTTTGTTTGCTTTATGGGTTTTATAAACCTTTAAATAATTCTCACAGTCTGTTGTTCGTTGTTTTTAAGATACTTATTGATTTTTTGTTGTTATTTTTAGCTTCAGGTTTTGTTAAAAACAGATTTCTGCTTTGGTTCAGTTTGCCCGTGGCCTGTGTGTATCCGCTATACGCCTGCCTTGTGGCCCTTCGCTCTGTTTTTGTAAAACCCAAATGGAAATAAAACGTGTTTTTTAAAAAGAAATCAATAGCCACAGAATCTGAATCGTTAACACGAATTACGTGGAAACGTTTTAAAAAAAACAAACTGGCTTTGTTTGGTTTGTTTATCATTGCCGTGGCTTGTACCATTTCAATTCTGGGCTATTTAATTACTCCCGATTCAACACCTTATGCCAACGATCAAAAGCCCGAATTGCATATCAAGCAACCGGGTTTTAGTGTGAACATGATTTTGGTGAAACGTAACCAGGACATTGAAACAACAGGATTTTTAAAACAAATGCTATTTGGAAAAGAAGACGTTTACGCTTCTTACACCATGTTTAGTCACCGTTTTGCAGGCCCTTATATTTATGTGGAGGAATACACGGGCAATACGCCCAATCATGGTTCTGAAACAATATACAATCTGGCGGATGTGGTGTATGCCATCACACCCGGCACAAAAATTGAGTACGATTCGTTGAAACAAAGCCTTTCTTTTTACGAATTGGGTAATTCCTCAAAAGTAGAAAAAACAGTGGTCGAACTCCAACAAAGTATCCTCAAAGAAAACATGGTTACTAAACATTATGTTTTAGGCACCGATATCTTGGGGCGTGATTTGCTTAGTCGTTTGCTTATTGGCACAAGGGTGAGTTTAAGTGTTGGCTTAATTTCTGTATTCATTTCTATTTTTATTGGTATTTTGCTGGGCTCTATAGCCGGGTATTTCAGGGGTTATGTGGATGCTTCCATCATGTGGTTTTTAAATGTGGTATGGAGCATTCCAACCATTTTATTGGTAATTGCCATCACACT
Organism: Bacteroidia bacterium; assembly: GCA_020846335.1. Taxonomy (GTDB): domain Bacteria; phylum Bacteroidota; class Bacteroidia; order B-17B0; family Aurantibacillaceae; genus Aurantibacillus. Next base: position 18,543 of record JADLED010000295.1, on the reverse strand, counting down.
GGTTTTGGGCAAAGGCATTACTCAGGTATTTATTGCAGTGGGTTTAACCATGTGGGTGGATGTGGCGCGTCTTGTGCGTGGACAAATTTTAAGTATCCGTGAAAAAGAATTTGTGGAAGCGGGAAGAGCTTTGGGATACAGCAATGGCCGTATAATTTTCAGACACATTTTGCCCAACGTCATGGGACCCGTTGTGGTGGCCGCTGCTGCTAACTTTGCTTCGGCCATATTAACCGAAGCCGGTTTGAGCTTTTTAGGTTTGGGCACACAGCCGCCCATGCCTTCGTGGGGTGAGATGACCAACGCGCATCACGGTTACATTTTAATGGACAAGGCTTATCTGGCTTTTATTCCCGGCATGGCCATTATGATTTTGGTGCTGGCATTTATGCTGGTGGGCAATGGCTTGCGCGATGCCATGGACACAAGGGCTGTGGATGATAAACCACTTGCCAACGTTTAAATTTTAGTAAGGATTTTTGATTTGGTAAAGCACGTGTTTTTCAAGTGCATGTCCGCCTTCAATTTTTGGGTGAAGAAATTCTCCGGTTTTTATCATGCCTGCTTTTTGCATAACCCTTTCGGAGCGTTGATTGAGTTGTGAGGTAAAGGAAAAAATTTCCGGAGCTTTCAGTTTTTTGAAACCAAACTCAAGGCAGGCCAAAGCCCCTTCGGTGGCGTAGCCTTTGTTCCAGGCGGAAGTTTTTAATCGCCAGCCAATTTCAAGGCAAGGGGTAAAGTAGGAAGTAAAGGAAGGTTGGTTTAGGCCAATAAAGCCAATGAATTCGGAATTGTGTAAACACTCAACAGCAAAAAAACCAAAGCCTTTTTTCTCAATTAATTTGTTAAATGACTCTGTTGCAGTTTTACTTTCCTGGTAGCTTCTAAGACCAGGGAAAAACTCCATAACCACAGGGTCGCTGTTCATTTCAGCGAAAGGGGCTATGTCGCTTTCTTGCCAGGCGCGAAAACCCAAACGTTCTGATTTTAAAATAAACTCACTCATTTTTTATTGGAAGTTTTCATCGGCCCTACGCCCTTTGCGGCTCTTCGGGCATTGACACTTTCTTCGTCTTTAATAGGGACGGTTAATTTTTCACCGTTACGATTGTAAGTAATGGTACCATAAATTTGATAACCGAAAGCATTGTTGGAATACAAATCACAATAGTATAGATAACTTAGAGGTGCAATTTTACCTTCTGTAAAAGCGCTTTTTAAATAGGGACGAATTAAAAGCCATTTTTCTTCAATTTTATATTTATTGGATAGGTTTTCTGATAAAACATTGGCCACATTTGAATTAACACTAAAGTGATTGCAGTCGAAATTATTGGGCAGGTGTTTTAGTTGCGAGGAGAGTTCAAACAAATCAACAAACACATTCCACGAAAGTTGTTGTTGTATGCTGTCCACTTTATGCTGTTGGCTTTCATCGTTGGCGCCACCCCAGCGAAAAGCGTTCACTACATCAAAAATTATTTTTTCGTTGATAAACACATAGTCACGGCATTTTTGAACCAGCCAAAGGTTATCTGCGTATTTGCTTAAATACAGTTTGTGGTTTTTTTCATACACGCTGTTCAGCCAGTCCCACATCACACGGTTGGCTTTTAGTTCATCGTAGAGTTGTTGGTGTTTTTCGAGGTCGTTCATTTCAAAACCATAATCTTTTATAAGATTTTCAAGGTTTTCTTTAAACGATTCAATGTCTTTATTTCGCCAGGCTACATCCAGAAAATACGTTTTCTTTTCGGGATTAACCATATAGGTTTTATTGATTGAGTTCCAGAGTGCAAGTCCCTGCCGGTATTTACCGCCTTCCATTACATTGTTTCCGGTGTGCATGAGCATAATGGCACTATCGCAAAGTTGATAGGATTTGTTTTGAGCCCTTGAAATTTGACTTAGTAGAATTAAAAAGAGAAACAGTTTTTTCATTGTTTGGATTGCATTTGATTAAATTCCGATTCAACTTTTTCCATTTGTGTGATGTGTCGTAAAGCATGTTGCCCCAAAAAATAAACGTATTCGTAAACGTCGATTTTACCTAGGTTATTCACCGACATGTTGGTTTTGCTGAGCACACCCTCTCCGTTTTTTAATAAGCGCAAAGAGTCAAGGCATTGTTGGAGTTGTAACTTCAGTTGTTCCTGTATCATGGCATTTGTTTTTTCGCCCTTAGGTTCCATGTGTTCGGGGCGTATCCATACAAACGACTTATGTAATCCAACTTCGGATAGTTTATCTTTTTGAAAAGCGTAATTTTTTAAATCTTCTTCAGGATTAAATTTGTCATTGTTTTTTAAAGCTTTGTTTGTTCCTTTTTCGATTAGGATTAAGAGATAATGATTGGTAAGGGCAATGTGTTCTAAAATCTCATTAACCGACCAGCCATTATTCCGTGGTTTGTATTCTCTTAGTAAGACGCTTTTATTAAACCACTCCTCAGTTTGCTTAAAGGTAGTTGTTAAAAAGGATTCTATTTCATGTATTTGTTTGTGTATATCCATAATGGGAAAGAGATACTTGTAAAGATAATGAATTTAGTGAGCGAATGAAGACTGTAAGACTACTAATGCCAGTCGTGCCCGCAAAAACGGCATTGGCGGGCTTTTGGTGTGCGGGCAATTTGTCCGCAATCGGGACAAAGATTCAGATTCAATTCATTTTTGTGGTCGCGGTAAATGCGTTCGGCGGTATTCATTCTAAAGGCAAAATAACCAACTTTTAAAAGTTCGGTCACCTTTGGGTCATTACTTAAATTTTTGGCAAACATTTTCTGATAACCGGGGTGATTTGGATATTGTTCCAAACGAACATGAGCCTCGTAGTGGCTGGCTGCTTTCCTTTCGAGTTCATTCATAAAATCGGAGCAGTAAACGTAGATGTATTCAATAAGTTCGGTGTACATTAAATCAGAAAAAAATTAATTGTTGGTTAATCCTAATTCATTTCTGAGTGCCTCAGCAATATCGGTTTTTGTTTCGGTGTTCGGGTTCGGATAAAAAATATCTTTTACGTTGCCGTAGTGATGAAGATTAGCTCCTCCACAAAGGAAATAACTCTTTTTGGAGGATTTTATTTTTGATATCCGTTTTTTTTCGGAGGAGTTAAGGGTTATGCTTTTTCTTTTTTCAAGTTCGTCGAGGGCAATAACACTCAATAACTGATTTAAGAAGCTTTTGGACTTTAGTAGTTTTTTAAGGCTGTTGTATTGTTTTGATTCCACAAGCAATTTAACCGATTTGAGTTCGGGTGAGGTTTGTCCGGCAAAGCCACAGCCCATTTCAATCATAAAATCGTAAGCGGGTGGTTTAACCTGAACGGTATTGGTGTTTACCTGAGCATTGGCAAATCCTACAATGAACAAAAAACAAACTAATAAACGCATGGTCATATATTTGGTATAGTTAAAGTTGAGAAATTAATTAAAAGAAAACTAATTTCTTTTTTGGTCTAGATGTTCAAAAAAATCCCGAAGCAGCGGTTGATTCTGCTTCGGGTTGGGTTTTAAGAAAAATTATTGTTTTATCTCAAATCCTACAGGAGAAATTAAATCAGAAATTCCTTGTCCAAAATTTGTTCGTTGCCGGCTTTTAAAATAACGTGGTATTTGCCTTTGGGATAACCCTTAATTTTTAAATGAAACCAGTATTTGAAAGTTCCTGCCGGTAAGGGTTTTGGGTCGTCCATGTTAAGCACCACTTCGTTGGCCTCGTTGCGCAGTTCAGCATTCACAGGCGTTTGTGTGGTAATGGTGTATTTAATATTCCCAAATACTTCAACTGGATTGTCGAGTATTTGCCGGCTTTCGTTTACCACCCGCGATTGGGGTGTTGAATACCAGGGATCTTCTTTTTTGGTTAAGTCACAAACAAATTTTCGGAGGTCCTTAATTTCCTGCTTCTCTTTGCCGTCATCTATGTCGGAGATATTGGCGGGATTGTTGTCATCCGAAATGCACCACACGGCTTCCTGAATAAGGTGTGGCGAAATAGGTTTGCCAATTAGGTAGTCGCACAGTTGTTTCAGGTTTTTATTTTTTGTTTTATCCAGTTTAAACCCAGACCCCGCTCCGGGTGATGAATTGTGTAACTGGCAGCAATAGCCTTCGATGGCAACGGTTTTAGTTTCGCCGGGATTTAGTACAATGGGCTGGTTATGTACCACCAACAAATCCTGTTCTTCATCATCGCTGCTGTTTAATAAATCTCCCGAATTTAGAACCAACTGAAGTTGACTTTGTTTCAGGTTTTGAAGTTGGAGTTGAACGCATTTGCCGGAATGACCACCTTGGCCTTTGAAACTTGTTTTGACAAGGGATTTGGCGCCTGCTTCAGAAAGATGAAGGGTTGAATTGCTTTTCCAACCACAAAATAAAACACATCCCGAGAATAAAACAAAACTGTATGCTGCAACTTTTTTCATAAGCATCTTTTGTTTTATAACACGGCATGATAACATGCGTTACAAAAAAAATTAAAAAATAATTCTTAGAAGTGTTTACCAGGTGGAATAGGGCTTTAAACCCAGATTGGAATTGGCATAGCGAACATCATCGCTCACATTTTGTCCTACCCATTCGGGTAGTTCATAAACTTCGTCGTTGGAAGATAATTCAATTTCAGCAACTATTAAGCCGGCATTGCTTCCCAAAAATTCGTCCACTTCCCAAACGTGGCTTCCATGTTTTACCAAATGTCTTGTTTTTTCAACCACGGCCAGGCAAAAATTGGCAATGAGCTCCTGCGCTTCTGTTAAGGGAATAGCGTATTCGTATTCGGCGAGGGAATAATTTAGGCTTCTGCCTTTAATGGTAATATAGCCATTATCGCCGGAGGTTCTCACGCGAATGGTTTTGTCGGGGTCGGTAGAAAGATAGGCTTGTTGGATACGCGTGCTTTTATAGGGCTTTACCAATTGCCACAACTCTTTATTCACCAAATATTTGTGTTCGGTTTCTGTAGGCATTTTTTACGCTTAATTTTTCCTTTGTATCGGAATCCAGATGTCTTCCTCCGAATCGGGATGGTTGTTTTTGTATTTTTCTCCCAACACTTCAAAATGTGGGCGATTACTTAATTCAAATTCGGATTGTGGTAACCACGTTCCAAAAATATATTGAAAGATGGCTGCTGCGTTACTCGTATCGCCTTTGTAATGAAATACGGCATAAAGACCCTCCGGTACTGTGAGTGCCTGCATGCCTTCTGGCAATGTATCAAAATCCGAAACTTCCACACTGGCCCATTTGTGGAAATTGGCATGAGGATTAAAATTGCTGAAGCTGTAGGAGGAATCATAAATTTGCAGAGAATAAAAATCGGAACTAACGGTATTTAAAAACTCCTTCCTTCTCGGCATAAAGCTCCGCCAGAGTTCAACGGTTCTGTTGTTAACTAACGACATTGGCAAGCAAAGTCCTGCCAGTTTTTTTTCTTGAAGAATTTTTATTTCAGGAACAAGATTCATACTTTGTGTTTTGTATTAAAAAATTTAACTGGTAATTACATCACTTATCACTAATCACCGGTAATAAAGGTAATATTTTCCTTCCCATAGGTATATTCGTTCACTGATTGAAAATAGTAATTACCCAACATATCAGTCTGCACACTATAAACAAGAGTATCTATGCTTTTTGAATCCGGGATTGAAGAAAGTACTTGTAACAACGAATCGTTGAGAATATATGTAAAGGACACGCTATCTGTATAAATAATGGCATCGCTTTTCGTTGTGGTTTGTGTGGTGTCCATTAAAAAACTCCATGCTTTTTGGCCACGTTTTAAATAACCGCCGCTGTTGGACGTGAAATAATAGTCGTTTTGATAATAATAAAACTGACTTTGAAGGTGCTTGTTAGACAGATTTAAGTTGTTTTTTTTGGGTGACGAATCGCAGGAAATAGAAAAAAGTAATAGCAGCACAAAATGAACTTGTAACTTCATGTAAGGTTTAAAATTCACGGAATTTGTATGATTGTTTTCCAAGACTATTTTTTGCTAAAAAAAAAGCGGAAATGAATTTTCCGCTTTCTTAAAACTACTTTATTAAAGTGTGCCTCTTAAAGCCTGCTCTCTTTCTATCGATTCGAACAGGGCTTTAAAATTACCGGCTCCAAAGCCACGTGCACCCATGCGTTGAATGATTTCAAAAAACAGAGTAGGGCGGTCTTCCACCGGTTTGGTAAATATTTGCAACAAATAACCTTCTTCATCGGCATCCACCAAAATTGAAAGTTTTTGTAATTCCTTAATGTCTTCTTTAAAAGAATCTTTGTGAATGCCCAAACGTTTTGGTACTTCGTCGTAATAGGCCTGTGGTGGCGGCGGTAAAAATTCAACGCCACGCGCTTTTAATCCTGCTACGGTTTTTATAATATCGTCGGTAGCCAACGCCAAATGCTGCACGCCGGCTCCTTCATAAAAATCAATGTATTCTTCAATCTGCGATTTTTTCTTACCATTGGCCGGTTCGTTAATCGGAAATTTAATGCGGCCATTGCCATTGCTCATCACTTTACTCATAAGAGCAGAGTATTCGGTGGTCATTTGTTTGTCGTCGAAACTTAAAAAGTTTACAAAGCCCATCACGTCTTCGTACCATTTTACGGTGGTGTTCATTTGGTTCCAGCCCACGTTGCCCACCATGTGGTCGATAAATTTTAATCCCAAGGCTTCGGGATTGTAATCCGATTTCCATTCTTTATATCCTGGTAAAAAAGTGCCTTTGTAATTTTTACGTTCTACAAACATGTGAACGGTTTCGCCGTACGTATAAATGCCCGAACGCACCACCTCGCCGTTTTCGTCTTTTTCAACTGTGGGTTCCATAAACGATTTGGCACCGCGTTTAGTGGTTTCTTCAAAGGCCTTACGGGCATCTTCCACCCAAAGGGCTACCACTTTAACACCGTCGCCATGTTTTTTAACATGTTCACCAATGGCCGAATCGCTGTTGAGTGCGGTGGTTAATACTATACGGATTTTATCCTGCTTTAACACGTATGAGGCGCGGTCTTTAACCCCGGTTTCTAAACCTGCATACGCCAGCGATTGAAAGCCGAAAGCGGTTTTATAATAATGTGCCGATTGTTTGGCATTACCAACGTAAAACTCTACGTAATCCGTTCCTAACAAAGGCAAAAAGTCCTGTGCGCCTTCAAATATTTTTTCTAATCCGTACTCTACGTTTTTAAGTGGGGCTGTTGACATAGTTTGTTCTGTTTATTGATTATAAGGTAAAGATAAGGATTATAAAAAATACCGCAAATAACCGATTTGTTTAAGTATAAAGGCGGGTAAAATGTTGAAGTCTTGAAAATTTCATTTACCCAAATGACCTTTACACAAGTTGAAAGGGCTGTTTGACATACTTGTTGACTTTTATGCGCTGACTTAAAAGTAATTTTGAGCAAACAAACAAACATCATGAAAAAAATTCTATTCTTTATCAGTATTGCGGCTTTTACCCATACAAAAGCGCAACTAACAAGTAGTTTAACCGCCTGTTATGCATTGGATGGCAGTGCCAGCGACCCAATTAGCAGTCTTAATGGAACCCTGGGTGCAGTAACTGCTACAGTTGACAGAAATAATAATGCTTCTTCGGCTTATAGTTTTGCCGGAAGTTCCACCAGTAAAATTACTCTGCCTAACGACGCGAAAATTAAAGCCAAGGAAATGAGTTTTTCGGCCTGGGTAAAACCTGTGGCAAGCAGTAGCGCCCAATACATAGTTTTTGCTAAAAATCAGGCCTCCAGTAATTTCGAAGCCTATTGTTTGGTGTACAATGCCAACGGAAAATTTTCGGTTACGAAAGGTGCGAGTGGAAATGTGACTAATGTGGTAAGTACCAGTACCTATGTCAGCAACACCTGGTATCATTTGGCCTTTACTTTTAACGATAACAATCTTAATCTTTACGTAAATGGTGCCTTATCGGTAAGTAACACCACTTCTTTATCGGTTGACTATGATCCTGCAAAAGGGGTGGTACTGGGTGGAAGTGGCGAATCTTTTGATTTGCCCTATACTGGTTTGATTGATAATGCACGTTTTTATAACCGCATGATTACTGCCACAGAAGTGAGCCAACTTTACAGCCAGGACCCAAGCTGCACCACCGCCACGGTTGTTACCAATTTAAGCAGTAGCCTAACAGCCTGTTATGCTTTAAATAACAATGCCAATGATCCTATTAGCGGCTTTAATGGTACTTTAAGTGCAGTTACAGCAACGCTTGACAGAAATAACAATGCTTCTTCGGCCTACAGTTTTTCCGGAACAACCAGTAGCAATATACTATTGCCTAACGATGCAAAATTAAAAGCCAAGGAAATGAGCTTTTCGGCCTGGGTAAAACCTACATTAGGGAATAACTCACAATACATTGTTTTTGCTAAAAATCAGGCCTCCAGTAATTTTGAAGCCTATTGTTTGGTTTACAATGCCAATGCAAAATTTTCTGTTACGAAAGGAGCGAGTGGAAATGTTACCAATGCAGTAACTACCAGCAGTTATAGCAGCAACAACTGGTATCATGTGGCCTTTACTTTTAACGACAACAATCTTAATCTATACGTAAATGGTGCCTTATCGGTAAGTAATACCACCTCTTTATCGGTTGACTACGATCCTGCAAAAGGTGTGGTACTTGGTGGAAGTGGGGAGTCTTTTAATTTGCCTTATGCCGGTTTAGTTGATAATGTGCGTTTTTATAACCGCATAATTAGTGGGGCAGAAGTGAACGAGTTGTATTTACAGGACCCAAATTGTGTAAGTTCAGGCACTACGGCCACCGGAATTGCCAATAGCGGTAATGTTTCTAAAGAATTAAGCGTTTACCCAAATCCAACCAATGGCGAATTGTTTGTGCAACTTTCAGAAAACACATCGGGTTATTATGCTGTAAAAACAATATTAGGTAATTGCGTAATTAATGGAAATATTTCAGACGAATCAAGCCTTAAACTGGATTTGAGTTTGCAGGCAACCGGAGTTTATTTTGTGGAAGTGTATTCAAATGGACACAAAGAGGTTCAAAAAATAATAAAACAGTAGTTTAAATTTAGTTTTAGTAGAATGCCCACCGGTTGCTGCAATGGCAGGTGGGTTTTTTTATGGGTAGAATTCCACCCGCCAATATTAGCCATTTATAAAGTCAAAATTGATATCCGTCCAAGGTAATGGTCTCCTTACAGGTATTGTTGAATATATTTGTATTGTCGCAATGGAGTAACATTTTTTAAATGGATGATTTACTTAATGTTCTTAATTTGGAAGTGGCCGAATTGTACCATTGGACTAAACTACCACTTAAAAAAACTTAAAATTGTAGAAATGAAAAAAATTGCACTCCTTGTTCTTTTGGCATCAACTTTTTGTGCCCGCTCGCAGGTAAACCTTAACAATGGCCTTACCGCCTGTTATGCGTTGAATGGCAATGCAAATGAAACTGTTAATAATTTGAATGGTTTGGTAAGTTCGGTAACACCAACTGTTAATCGTTTTAATGCACTTTCGTCGGCCATGGCGTTTTCTGGTTCAACCTTAAGTTATATTGAGTTGCCGGATAATCCAAATGTGAAGCCGTTACATGCCTTGTCATTGTCGTGCTGGATTAAAACGCCGGTAATGATTGATCAATACATTTGCATGACTAAAAACAACCTGGTTTCAAATTTTGAGGCTTTTAATTTGTGCATTGAACCTTCGATGAGATTTATGACCCGCAAATGCGGTCCTACTGGTACTGATATGGTAATTTCCACCACCACTCTGAGTTTAGATACATGGTTTCACCTGGTAACCACCATTGACAGTTCTTTTGTGAAACTGTATGTTAACGGCGTTCTGGAGGCTTCGACACCCGCCACTTTTATAGGGTTTGATTATGTGAATGGAAAAAAAGTATATCTGGGTTCCACTCAGGAAAGCACCTACGATGCCCCATTTACGGGAACAATTGATAATGCCCGCTTTTACAACAGAGTGCTAAATGCCACAGAAGTGTCGGCGCTTTATTCTCAGGATCCAAGTTGCGTACCCGAAAATACTACGGGCATAATGGCCAACTCGATTGGACAAACGGATTTTAGTATGTTTCCTAATCCATCGCCGGGTGTAACAACCCTTCACTTTAATACCAGTTTATCCGGTCAGTTTTTAGTAAAAGATATGGTTGGAAAAACCGTGAATAGCGGAAGTTTTGATGATGTAGACAAACTGGAGCTGGATTTAACCCCATTGACCTCTGGTCTTTATTTTGTGGAAGTTCAATCGGGCAGTAATAAACAGATACAAAAAGTAATTAAGCAATAACATTTGATATTGTAATTATGAACCCACCGGTTGCTGCAATGGCCGGTGGGTTTTTATATTATAGATAATCCTTTTAAAGTTTTATTTTTTTAAAAACATTTATTTCTCGTATCATCAAAGGAACAAGTAGAAGCGTGGGCCCTAACCAGGCCACAATTTCGGGAAGGTGCATCCAGCGGTTGTTGTTAACGATAAAGGCTGTGATAGCACCGATGTAACTTCCCAACATACCACCAATGTGCGACATCAGCCAGTAATTTTTGTAAATTATTTTCCCACGCAGGCGCTTAATGTTGACGTAACTGTTACGCAAACCTCCCAGGCCAAACACACCGGCAATAATGCCACCTTCTACCGAAAAATTAATGCCGTAATAAATGCCCACGGCAATCAGTCCCAAATTGGCCGCAATGTTAATGCCTTCAATGGTCCAATCGAGTGGCAATGGTTTTTGTCCCAAATGCAGCTCTTTTAATTTTAAGGAGCGAAAGGCAGTGATAGCAGCATGGTAGGTAAACACATTGATGAAAAACAAAAACAAGTTGAATTTGTAAAGTGCCATTGGATGGAAGTGATAAAAATGATGCTCATGCACCAGAAATAAAATTTACCCATTGGCTTATGCCGCTTTACATTTTTGCGAAGTAAAATTGCAGTGAGTCCGCTTAACAATGCAAAACCTCCAGCGGCAATGTGGATGATTTTTAAAATGAGAATTAATGTTGTCATACTGATATTATTTGCAACAAAAGTATGAACCCTTTACCCCCGATGTCAAATTAAAGGGTTCATGGTCAATGCTTTGGGTTGTTTGTCAAACCTTTGGGACAAGCAACAAAACTTTTGGGACGAATAACAAGTGGTTGAAAGCCGGATTTCAGTTCAAGAGGGCTAAGCGTCAACGAAACGTATAATGCCAACACTTAATAAGCAACAGTCTTTTATTTAGATTATTTATATTTGTTTATCACTTTACATAACCCGCTATGAAAAAAAACCGACTACTTATTCTTTTATTAGCGTTTGGCTTCCCGGCCTCTTTTTGGGCTAATAGCACGAATGATCACAACAGTTATAATTTAGTTAGTGCCGCTCCGGTAAGTTCGTTTTCGGTGGCAACGGCAACAATTTGTGTTGGCTCGCCGGTTGTTTTAATGGATAATTCCAGCAATAATCCCACAAGTTGGAATTGGCAAATGCCGGGTGCAATTACATCTTCGGCTTCAGTTAATAATCCTACTGTTGTTTATAACAACCCGGGCAGCTATACCATATCTTTAACGGCATCCAATGCTTCGGGTACTGGCAATACCTTTACATTAGCTATTTTTGTTAATCCTAATCCAACCGTTTCAGTTTCCGCCTCAACCACTCAAGTGTGTTCAGGCAAAAGTGCCACTCTTTCGGCACAAGGAGCTGCCAGTTATACCTGGTTAACGAGTTCTTCGTCAACTATTATAACCACAAACACCTATGCCATTACTCCTCCGTTAAGCAACACTTACACTGTGGTTGGCACTTCATCGTTAGGTTGCAGCGCTAATGTCACCGTGGCAGTAGCTGTTTTGCCATTGCCAACTATTACAGCTACAGCCAGTAAAACTATTATGTGCAAGGGAGATTGTAGCACCATCACTGCTTCTGGAGCCAACGCTTACACCTGGAGCACCGGTGAAAGCGGTTCATCCATTGTGTATTCTCCTACACTTATTAGTACTTTTGTGGTTACTGTAACCGGCACCAGTAGTTTAGGCTGCCTTGGCAACACCTATTCACTGACTATAAAGGTTATGGCTTGCTTCTCAGGTTCTCCCGAAGCCCGTTTATTGGGTCCGCCCTGTGTAATCATTGGCGGAGTGGGCGAACAAAATAGTTTGGCTCAGCTCTCCATTATGCCCAACCCGGGCAACGGCACTTATTCTCTTTCTAACTTACCTGAGGCAGAACTTATTTCGCTTCAGGTTTTTGATGAACTGGGCCGCGAATTGTTTCACAAACAGGGAACTGCGCAAGAGCTCAATGTGATTCACCTGAATTATTTAAGCAATGGCATGTATCTTTTACGCATCCGAATCAATATGCAAACGCGACAACTAAGATTGTTGAAAGAATAGTTTTTGATTTAGCACCAGATGCGAAGGTCTCTCCCTAAGGAGCACTCCGGAACCTGGAATAAGTCACTAAGCGTTCACTTAGATTCTTATGGAAAGTACAGGAAAGCTTTGATGAATTTATAGTAAAGAAAAAAACGACGAATGTTACCAAATGCTGCTTCTGCGTGAGGGAGGATGGCAAACCAGTGGTTTGACGGGCCAGCGTGAGGGATGTGCAGGGTTTAGTTCTTTTTTGGTGTGCCTCTTTTCCCACCAAAAAAAACCGAGGCGATAGCCGAGCCCGGAGCCGCCCGACCCCATGAGTAGAAAGGCATTAGAAAAAAAAAAGAAGAAGTGCCTTTCTACTCATGGGGGCACGCCCAAATTATTGTACTTAGTATGCCGAAGAATTAAAACGACTTTTTGAGGCTCGGCTAATTAAACGCTTTGAGCTTTTCGTTCACAACAGATACATAATTCCTCGAAACAGGAATAGTTTCTTCCACATCGTAAAAACTCAAGGTGTAACCGGCGGCATTTCCTTCGGCACTTTTAACCTGGCGAAGGTTTACAATATAAGTGCGGTGGCAACGTACAATAAATTCGTCGGTTAATTGCGATTCAATTCTTTTTAAACTACTTCTGATAAGTTGTTTTTTGCGAGTGCTATTTTCAAAAGATACAAGGGTGGAATAATTATCGGCCGATTCGATGTATCTTAAATTTTCGGTATTAAAAGTAATTCTGTCTTTTTCGTTTTCGGCCAGTAAAATCTGTTCGTTTTTTGAGATTGGTTCTACCGGTTTTTCGGGCTCCGGTGCGGGTTTTGGTTCTTCCGCAGTTTTTTGAGATTGCTGCGCCAACAGTTGTTCGTGCAGATGTTTTAATTTTGCATTTACACGAATGCTATTGTCGAGATTAATTTTAAGAAGTTTGTTGTGCTTTAACATAACATGCACGGTTATGGGAAATACTCCAACAATACAAGTAATAAAAAAGATGATAAAAAAAGCCTGAATGCCAAAAGGAATTATACCAAGCAATTTGCCATAAAACAGATTGCCTACGGTAATTAAAAATAAAACAGAGAGCACCGATAAAATCTCAAATAAAATATTCCACTTTTCTTCCAGGCGCCCCGATTTATCCAACACATTTATGAGTAGATTGAGTAGTGTTGGCATTAAAAACGAAATAAAACCAAAGCCCAGCAGTTTTAAAACTTTATAATTGGTTTCCCATACCGATATTTGAAATGGCTGAAGCACAATCAGGAAAAGGGCTACAAATGCACCCACCATCAGGTTGCTGATTACATCGCGCTTTATTTCGCCAAGAAAAGGATATGGCTTTTTTAAAAACGAAAACACTGTTGTCAGATTAAATCACCATACAAATCAAAATCAGTGGCACTTGTAATTTTTACATTCGCAAAGTCACCAATGCGTGCATAGGTGTCAGTACCGGCTTTCACCAGCACTTCATTGTCCACATCAGGGCTGTCGAATTCGCTGCGGCCTATAAAATAATCGCCTTCCTTGCGGTCAAACAAAACTTTGTATTCTTTACCAATTTTTTCCTGATTCAGTTTAAACGAAATTTCCTGTTGCACCGCCATTACGGCATCAGCACGTTTGCGTTTTATTTTTTCGCTCACATCATCCTTTAAATTATAAGCGTGGGTGTTTTCTTCGTGCGAGTAGGTAAAAATTCCGAGGCGTTCAAATTTGGTGTCTTCCACCCAGCGCAGCATTTCTTCGTGGTCTTTTTCGGTTTCGCCCGGATAGCCCGCTATGAGCGTGGTGCGCAAGGCAATGCCCGGCACTTTGTCGCGGATTTTATTTACCGTATCAATGGTTTTTTGTTTGGTTATGCCACGGCGCATACTGCTGAGCATGTTGTCGCTAATGTGTTGCAGGGGCATGTCCAGGTAATTGCACACATTGCTTTTTGCATTCATCACGTCCAGCACTTCCATTGGGAAACCACTTGGAAAGGCGTAATGCAGGCGAATCCAGTCAATGCCTTCCACCTCGCTTAGTTTCTCAATCAGTTTGGCAAGTTCTCTTTTTTTGTAAATATCCAAACCGTAGTAAGTTAAATCCTGAGCAATTAACAATAACTCTTTGGTGCCTTTGGTGGCCAGTGTTTTGGCGCGTTGCACCAGTTCGTCCATTTCAACACTCACATGTTTGCCACGCATTAAAGGTATGGCGCAAAAACTGCAGGGACGGTCGCAGCCTTCGCTTATTTTAAAATAGGCGTAATGTTGTGGGGTGGTTAAAAGGCGTTCGCCCACCAACTCGTGTTTATAATCGGCTTTAAGTGTTTTTAAAATTTTGGGCAATTCGCGGGTTCCAAACCAGGCATCCACTTCCGGAATTTCGATTTGTAAATCCTTTTTATAGCGTTCGCTCAGGCAGCCTGTCACGTAAACCTTTTCCACATCGCCGTCTTTTTTGGCTTCCACGTACCGCAAAATGGTATCAATGCTTTCCTGTTTGGCATTGTCAACAAAGCCACAGGTGTTTATGATTACAATTTGATGATCGTCTGAGGTGCCTTCGTGCTCCACATCAAACTTGTTGGCCTTTAGCTGGCCCATCAGCACTTCGCTATCTACCAGATTTTTGCTGCAACCCAAAGTAACAACGTTTACTTTGTTTTTTTTAAGTGTTTTGGTTTTCATTATAGTGGGGTAAAGATACCATTTTATTATTGGTGATTATTAAAGATGGTTGCACCTTTTGCTTCACTTTAAGCGAATATTGTTAAATTCAGGCTTTAATATGGGAGCAATAAAAAAGGTTTGTTTTGCAATTTGTTTTTTATTTTCGATAAGAAGTGTAATTGCCCAGAGCCCGCTTGTGGACAGTCTGTTGGCACTTACAAAAAAGGAAGGCTTAGCCGATAGTGTTAAAATAAAACTCTATGGTGATATAAGCTGGGAGCTGATAGGCAGCGATATTAACGCCGCGCAGAAATACGCTGCTATGGAACTGGAACTTTCGGTTAAAACCTCTCGGAAGGCCGACATTGCCCAATCGGAGAGTGATTTGGGAAGTATCTATAACCGCAAGGCCATTTACGATACAGCCCTTATTCATTATTACAAGGCTTTAAAATTAAGGCAGGAATTAAAACAAGAAGTAAAGGAAGCCGGAATTTACACCAACATTGCTACCGTGTTTATGCGGCAAAATAAATTCAGTGAAGCGCTCGATATTAATTTTAAAACATTAAAAATATTTGAAAAAGTAGGTGATGACGTAAAACAGGCCATCACATTGGGAAATATAGCCAACCTTTATTACGAACTCGAACAAAACGGACCCGCTTTACAATTTATGCACAAATCTATTGAGTTGGCACGTAAAGCAAATCACCAAATTACCGTGGCAAATGTGCTTGTAAACATTGGTGGAATTAAATTTGAAGAGGGAGTTGTAAAAGATGTACTCGTAAATAAGGTGGCGCTTGACACGGCACTGTTATGCTTTAAGGAAGCGGAATCAATTTTTGAAAGCCTTCATGCAGCTTACAATCTGGGAGTGGTATATAACAACATTGGCCGTATTTATACCATTCATAAAAATTATAAAGAGGCTTTGGATTATTACCGGAAAGGCCTCAGCAACCGCATAATTCTTGAAGATGGTTATGGCATTGGTTTATCGAATTTGAATTTGGGCGAAGTGGAGTATCTTTCTGCAAGGTATGATAAAGCCATTGTACACCTTGACTCGGCCGCCACCGTTTTTTTAAATCTGAAAAACTACATTAACCTTAAACAGGCCTATGGCAAACTTGCCGAGTGTTACGAAGCAAAAAATGAATTACCAAAAGCCCTTAAATATTATCAGCTCTACAATAATTATAAAGATTCTGTTTATACCATCGATAACGCCGAAAAAATGGCAGAGATGCAAACACGCTATCAAACAGAAAAAAAGGATTTGGAAATAGCCAAACAAAAAGCCGAACTGGAGGTGACAGAACAAAAGGTAAATTCGCGCAATAACCTTATTCTGTTTACCATTCTCATTGCCTTACTTTTGTTGGCTTCATTGTATTTCTTTTTTAGAAAACGACAGGTTCAGGCAAAGGCTGAGAGAGACGCCGAACTCGCTCACCAAAAGGACATACGCGCCAAAGCCATTATAGAAGCCGAAGAAAAAGAACGTGTGCGAATAGCCAAAGATTTGCACGATGGAGTAGGGCAGTTGCTCTCGGCCGCAAAAATGAATTTGAGCAGCATACAGGATAAAATAAAAATTACCAGCGATGAAGACAATGTAATTTTTAAAAATGCCCTGGAGTTGGTTGACGAATCGGTAAAGGAAGTTAGAACAGTATCGCACAACATGATGCCCAATACCCTGTTAAAAATGGGATTGGCCAGCGCTGTTAAGGAATTTATCACGAAGATTCAGAATACGCCAAACTTAAAAGTTAACCTCGAAATTGTGGGATTAACAAACCGGCTCGAACAGGAAAAAGAAAGCGTGCTTTACCGGGTAATACAGGAATTGGTTTCCAACATTATTAAACATGCCAAAGCCAGCGAGTTAACCCTGCAACTCATAAAGCATGATGCCGAACTAACGATTATGATAGAGGACAATGGCGTGGGCTTTGATACCTCAAAAATTTCTACCTTTGAAGGCATAGGCTTAAAAAACATTATGTCGCGTGTTGAATTTATTAATGGAACCGTACATTTTGATTCAGAGCCGGGCAAAGGCACCCGCGTTATTTTAGACATTCCCGCATGATTAATTTTGTAAAAGATTATTTCCGCTTTCTAATTCCGGTTTTTTTAATGCTGGCCTTATTAATTACAGGCACGCTCGGTTATATTATTATTAGCGGCTACAGTTTTTTTGACGCTTTTTACATGACTGTGATTACGGTGGCCACCGTGGGTTACGGCGAGGTGCAACCACTTAGCACCGGTGGACGCATATTCACAGCCTTTTTAATCATCACAAGTTTTGGTACATTTGCCTATGCCGTTTCAAGCATCACAAAATTTGTGGTGGATGGCGAACTGAACCTCTTTTTTAAAAACAAAAAATTGAACGCATCAGTAGAAAAATTGCAAGACCATATTATTATTTGCGGCTACGGACGTAACGGTCGTCAGGCTGCGCAAGTGCTTAAGAAACACGACAAGCGTTTTGTGGTGATAGAACAGGATGGAAATTTAACGGCCACTTTTAACCACAAATTTTCCGAATTGGTGTTAACCGGCGATGCCACACAAGATGAAACGCTTTTAAAAGCAGGTGTAATGAAGGCCAAAGCACTCATAACCACGCTGCCCAACGATTCGGCCAATGTGTTTATTGTGCTTACTGCCCGCAACCTCAATCCCAAACTCACCATTATTTCGCGTGCCAGCGACGATGGCAGCGATACAAAATTAAAGATTGCCGGAGCCAACAATGTGATAATGCCTGATAAAGTGGGCGGCGCACACATGGCAGGTTTGGTAATGAAACCCGATGTGATTGAATTTCTGGATTACATCACCGCTCAAAATTCGGGCAGCATTGGTCTGGAGGAAATTACCTTTGATGTAATTCCCGAATCATTACAAAACAAAACACTTAAGGATTTTGAAATCCGAAATAAAAGCGGCGCCACCATTATTGGTTTTAAATCGGTAAGTGGCGAATACACCATCAATCCGGGACCCGACACCCGTATCATTGCACAATCAAAAATATTTGTTTTAGGAAATTCGGAGCAGATAAAAAACCTTAAGCAATTACTCAACGTTCCCGCTTAAACAGGGTCCACGTCAATAGAAACACGGTAGCGCCAGTTTTTATACTTGTCCTGCAACTCATTTAAACAGGAGAAAATTTGTTGCCGAATAATTACAGCAGTTTGCTGGCGCGAAGTTTTAACCAAAATGCGTTTATAATACTGGTTCTTGATTTTTGAAACCAGCGGAAATTCTGGCCCCAGCAAATTATCGCCGAAATAATTTTTCAATAACACAAACAACTCGTTCGACAGATGATTGACCTCATTTACATCTTTTGAAATAACATTAATTTCGAAAAGGCGCGTATATGGCGGGTAGTGGTATTCTTTGCGTTCATTAAGTGTTT
>JADLED010000294.1 GCA_020846335.1 Bacteroidia bacterium | reverse complement strand
TTTTTGCCTTCGGCATCGGCAAACTGGCCTAAAAAATATTCAAACACAAAGCCCAGAATATCTTTGCCTTTGCCGCTGCCCTTGTTGCTAAGGGTAATGGAGCCTATTAAATCAATGAGTTCTCCAAGTCGTTGTTTATCCAATGCAGGGCGGGCATATTCTTTAGGCAGTACACCTTTTAAGGATGGATTGTCTTTTTCAATGGCATCCATGGCCTCGTCGATATCTTTGCCAATGGTGGGTAATTTGGCACGACCCTGCAGCCATTTCCAGCGGGCTGATGGTGGTACGTAAAATACGCGTTCGGCAGTGTATTCGTCTTTATCTTCGGGGTCGGCACCGGTTTTCTTTTTTTCTTTTTCCAGTTTCTGAAACAATTCGTCGAAGGCGTCGGAAATATATTTAAGGAAAATAAGCCCCAGAACCACATGCTTGTATTCTGCTGCATCCATGTTGTTGCGCAGTTTATCAGCGGTGGTCCAAAGGGTTTTTTCAAGTTCGGCGTGGTTGGTCATAAATCCTGTGTTTCCTCAAATATATGTGTATTTTCCATTACATTAAACATTCTTTGTTTGTTATGGTGCATTGCTTTTAACTATTCCAAAACCAGCCTCAGGGTTATTTATTTTATTCAAATTAAAGGTGTATTTGTAACCGGAGTCAACAATTAATTTGTAAACAACATCATAAGTGTATATATTATTTTGACTGAACAGAACAGCAAATGATTTCATTGAATCCTTTGATAATACATAAGGATTTCTTAGATAAGAAGCCAGAATTTTTTCGGATCTTTCTAGTAGAGCTTTTCTAGGTATGTCATCAACAAGCACAACGACGGTATCTTTATAATACCCATAATTAATGCCAAATTCATTGGGGTATTGCTCTGCAATTTTTTTCATTTCACAAAAGGTTAGTTTAGTTTCATCGCGAATATTGGATTGTGACATACTGTATAAATATTTACTAAGCATGTAGTTTTTGAGCATCCAACCCTGATTTCTGATGGTTTGCTTCTTTTGTTGACCAACAACTAAAACGCATGTGCCAACTAAAAACATGGCGAGACATAAATATAAAAATATGGGTTCAATTAATGGAATGGTGAATAGAAATGATCCAAGTTTAGAAACTAAAGATTTTTTTGGTATCTCTGGAATTGGAGCAGCTATGGGTTCCTGAATGTTAGTAATGGCGGGTTTTTCAGGAATAATTTTCTTAAATGTGATATAGTAAATTGGTAAAGCAATTGACAGCCATAGCCAAATAGAATACCAATCGAGTGTTTTTACTGAATCAATAATTGTTATGGCGTCTTTTAAAGGAATATCCATTTTATTTAGTTTTATAACGCTTACTCATCACCGGATTTTCGGCATACTCCGGCTTTGAAATGACAAATTTTAAATGCTAGATGACACATCTTGACTCTAAACTCCTCGCGCTGAGCGGAGTCGAAGCGTCAACTCTTCCCTCCTCGCGCTGAGCAGGGTCGAAGCGTCAACTCTAAACTCTAAACCCTCAACCTCGGCATGGTTTCGCAATTAAAGGTGGCGATGGTTAATTGTGTCATTACGTAATTATTTTTGTTTGTTATTTGTTAGTGTTTTTTTTGGCCAGTCGTTTGTAACGGATGGCACGTCGGGTTTCTTTTACCTGGGCTTTTATTTTCATGCGCTTTTTGGCTTTGGTGTCGGCATTGCGCGAAAAGGTATTGTGGTCGCCTAATTCCGGATCGAAAAAACCAACGTAGCCACCGGGATTTACACCAAAGGATTTAAGTGAACCACCATCGGCATTAACGGTTCCTAAAAAATCGTTGCGCCCGTTAAACTCGTCGGTACCGGTAAAATAAAGTGGCAACACAAAGTTAGACAGCTTTACACCGTCAATTTCGTAGGTTTCTGATTGCACGGCATCGCACATTTCGTACCAGTGAAACACGTCGTGATTTTTTTTAGGATCGGGGTGCGGGCCCGCCACCAACAGGTTTACTTCAGGGTCGCCAATAAGTTCAAGTACTTCGTGCGAAAGCGTTACCGACCAGGGTTCGCCGAGTTCTGCGGCAATGCTCAAAAACACAAAGCCATAGGGAATGCCCTGGTTGTTGAGTTCGTGATAGCCCATGGCATCTTTCACGTTGGTTTTGTCCCACAGATAAATTACGGCATCGCCCCTCATGTCGGCGTGGGTTTGTTGGTTGGGTGTTTTGCTGCTACGCCCCTCCAGCCGAATGGTGGCACCAAGGCTCCAATATGGCATAAAATCTTCTTTTACCTGACGGTTAATGGCACGGATAACGTGTTGCACTTCCTCATCTGAAATTTTACCATTTGAATGGTTGATCACTGAAATAATCATGTTAATTGGTTTTAAGTTTAGTAATTGTTGTTATGCGGGTGGCTAATTGCCTGCAACAAATTTGCACTGTCTTCCTCCCATTTTTTACCCCTTTATTGGTTGTTTTTCTCACTGAAAAAGGGGATATGCTTTTAAATTTTGCACCGCTTGGTCTATTTTCAATGCCAGAGCCCCTCCCCTCGCCTGCAATCAGGCAAGTGTGCAAATGCCTGATAAGCGGAATACTGTCAACTATTTTTACAGCCACCATTCTTTCTGTTTCTACTTATGTGCGTTCCTATAAATAAGGTAGGCCTGACCGGAGTTATTTATTGCTCCAAATGTGTTTTTTGTTTGTTGCAATTTACTGTTTACCCTTTTTAATGTTTTGTGCCATGCCAAAAATAAAACTGTAATCGGAAGCAATGTGGGTACCACTTGTTTGTGCCAACGAATTGCCGTATTGGTGGCAGGACATGCAACCTTTGTTTAAGGCATAGGTTTCGGCAGCTACATTACCCATGGTAGCCGGTGTAATGCCACCCACCTGCAATGGCACGTTGCGGGGTTGCGGTTTTAAGGGGTCGCTTACGGGCGCCATCGGCCATTGTGTGCTCACCAGCTTGTAGTATTGATACACCGAATTGGGATTGGCGGCTTTTATTTTTTGCTGGTAATTGCTGTTTACGGCGTTCACATAGGGGTCGTTGGGCACATCGGTTTTGCAACGGATAACCTGTACCGGATTTTTAAGTGAACTCACATTTGGGATGGGACTTTGATTGGCCAAACAGTTTTGTGGACTGGCAGTGCCACACACATTTTGGCAGGATTTATTAAACAACAAATAATTGGCATTGGGCTTAATGGTGTCGCCCTCGGTTGGTGCCAGCTCCACATGTTCGAACGTGGCCCAGGTAAATTGCGGGAAGTTACTCACCTTGCGAATGATGTGCAGACCAATGAGGCCAAGGTAAGCGGGTTGGTAATTACTCATCTGGCTGTTGTTGTTTTTATCGAAGGTAATGGTGGTAGGTATCATGGCCTTTACTATTTTGTATTTTCCCATACAGGCACTGAGTTGATTGTCGGGAATTTTTCGCCAGGCCGATTTTATTTCAATGGCACCCGCCGAGGTATAAAGGTCAGAAGTTTCGTCGGGCAACCATATCCCATTTTTTTTGGCATAATTTACCTGCGTGGTCGAATCGTAGAGTTGGTTATCGTAAATGAATTTAAACTCATCTTCATTTATTTTAACCTCGTACCAAATTAAATTACTGTCCTGGTCGGTTAACCAATAACCCTGTGCCTGCATCAGTTCCACACCACTGCCACTGCCCGCTGCCATGGCTGCCTTACGAAGGCTTCGGCGTTTTTTTCCATTGTCGCTTTTAGAGAGCATGTGTATTTTTTTAAGCGCTGTGTTGGCACCTGCTCTTAGTAAACCTTTGCCTTGAGTCCAAGGATTAGGTGCCGAATCGCCAAACACTTCGTTCACATCGCGGTAGGTATCAAAAACCACCGGCGAGTAATCACCGGGGTTTCCAAAATCAGCACTGAGCGAAAGCGTATCGGGTGGTCCGGGATAGGCAGATGCTTTCCAGTTTAAGGCGATAAACAACTGCCAGGCATAGTCAGCCACTGTTTGTTGATTGGCCATAAAATCGACAGAAGGCAGGGCATTGCTGAGGGTTGCCACGGGGGCGGCGGCCATGGCGGTCAGCCCATCCGTTCCGTCCTTTTCCGATTTTATTTTTGTGCCGCAGCGTGTAATTTGAAGCGTTAAGAGTCCACACAGTACCAGTGTTGCCATCAGGCTTATTGTTTTTTTCATGTGTTATTTTTTATGGATGAATAGCTGACTGTAAATTTTACAAAGATTGTTTATGCAGTAATGTTAAGGTAACATGGTGCGGCAATGCCGGGCTTACCGGGCATACTGATGGTAAGGTCGCGCTCACCAGTGGCGGCAGTTTTGTCAACCTCAATAGTTATTAAAAACACCGAGGTGGCCGCTGTGTAACTGTTGATGGTTACCTGCACACCGGCACCAAACGAAATGCTGGCCGTGTCATCGGCATCGTTAGTTTGCAACACTATGTTGCTGCGTGTTGTGCCCCGCTGCACACTAAGTATTTGTGGTGTGAGGTTGGCAAATTTGTTCAGTTGATTGTATTGGTTCACGCTGGCAAAATAAATTCCGGCATCCATCAGGTAATTGGTTGATGGCAGGGTGTTGGCCGCAGTAGTGCTTGCCACACATGGCAGATTTTGAATGGGTGTGGTGGCCGCAATGCCAACCGCACACAATTGCACCTGCAAAAGTTCAACCAACTGGGCACCGTATAATACTGGCCCACTGTAACCTTCGCCCTGAGCGCTCGTGTAATTCATGGTCATGTCGCCAACAGTAAAACCCCACTCTGCGGGCACTTCAAACACCAAATGCAAAATAGCGTTGTTGGGATAACCCGGACAGTTTGCCTGACCTCTGGTTACTTTCCAGCAATCCATAGGTGTTTTGCCGGCAGGTGCGTTATTTTTTGCAGGAAAGGAAAATACCGTATTAAACGCCGTTGAATCGGGTAACTGCAAATACAAGCCCACCGGATTTAGCAGCGTGGCCTGAATGGCGGTACTGCCCTGATTGTAAATGGTTAGGTTAACGCTTTGCCCAATGTGCGGATCGCTGTTGCGGTTGGGTTGCCCGTATTGCGAACAACAAATTAACTTATCGGCTGCGGTAATGTGTTTGGTGCCATTGTACCGTTGAATGGTGGCTGCTGCTGCCAGATACACTTCGGCTCCAAGTGAGTTGGGCGGACTGGTAAGGTGCATGGCGCCACCACTTGGATTTGAGGGGTCGGTAAAATTAGTGGCGGTGCCATTGTTCCATTTGTTGATGGGATTGTAGGCGGGCCTTCCGGTTTCGGGATCAATTACCTTTTTACCGTCTTCTGAGTAAAGGCACAAATCGTCGAGCTGAATGTTAGAAATTCCAAAAGCTTGTTTGTACAATTTAAGTACAACATTTGGATCGGTGTTCCAGAGCAAAAACCAGTATTCAGGATTTTCGCAGGTAAACATAACCGATGTTATTTTGTCGTTTACACGGGTTACTGCCCACTCGCAATACTCGTCCTGCCAGCCGCGCGGGCCATA
>JADLED010000293.1 GCA_020846335.1 Bacteroidia bacterium | reverse complement strand
TGGCATCGCCAGAACAGTTTCAAAAGGTGATATCAGTATCACTTACAATTACAAAAGTCCAATCAACTACAATTTAGGATACTGCATCATTGATGAAAAAAGAGTACAACTCTTTCCATATACCGGTTTACAATATCAAACCTCTTCCTTCGATTTGGTGAACAACTCTGAACAATTGTTCGATTTAAAAAACTACAAATTTGACACCCTGATAAAAGCCACCAGCGCCAATAAAAGAGGTGTGGAATACAATTTAAAAAAACGCGAATTGATTTTAAATTATGGACTTGAACTTGATTTTCATTTAATTTATAGTAAACGTCGGACCGGTTTTATAATTGGCCTAAGAGGCGGCGGCGGATTGCCGTTGCTTAGCACAGGCTGGGCGCTTGATGGTGGTCGTTATTCGCAGTTTAACGATTTAAAAATCAAAGATTATTATTTTGATGTAGTATTAAGGGTTTATTTGCGCCGTCATGAACAAGGGCCGAATTCACTGCAAAAAAACTGGTGGGAAACCTACGCCAATTGAAACTGAAGCTGCATGGAAAAAGGCACTTATCATAAAAATAATGAAGATCAGGCTATAGATTGTGAAATTAATCTGCACCAAAATTCGGTTTACATCTACTTAAACAATCTTACAAAAAGCCTTCTCATCTGGCACCTTCAAAAAGTAAGAGATTGCACTTTCGATGGCCACAAATTAAAACTTACAAAGAATTCGAATAGTGAAGAATGGCTTGAATGCAGTGGACAAATAGCCGCTGAAATTTATCAGACTCATTCCAATCCACTTAAGGAAGAAACACAAACACGCCGGCCGCTGGTGAGTTACACGCCTTTTTTGATTTTTTGTTTAAGCATACTAGGTGTTGGCCTAATTATTTATTTTTTTGTATTACCCTGGTTGGGCAGGCAAGCGGTGAAACTGGTGCCAATGGAAATGGAAATAAAAATGGGCGATGGCCTAAGCAAACAATACGCCTTGCAATATAAAACCAATGACTCGGTAAACATTTATCTCGAAAAATTTGCCAATCAATTAAACCTTAAAACCATTTACCCGATTAAGATACAAGTGCTTGAGTCGGACGAGCTGAACGCCTTTGCACTACCGGGTGGGCGTATTTTTATTTATTCGGGCATGCTTAAAAAATTAAACAGCTACCAAGAATTGGTGGCCCTAATTGGGCACGAAAGCAGCCACGTAACACAAAGGCACTCGCTCAAAAGCATTATGCGCGATGCAGCCACAGGCATGGTAATTTCGGCCTTGTTTGGCGATGTGTCTGAAATCAGCGGCTGGGTGCTTTCGAGGGCCGATGAATTTAAATCGCTGGATTATTCGCGTGAACTGGAAACAGAAGCCGATGATGAAGGATTTAAAATTATGGTGAGCAACAAAGTAGATCCTAATGGCATGCTGCGTTTGCTGGAAGTATTAAATAAAGAAGGCGCCGAAATGCCCGGCATGATGAAATACCTGAGCACTCATCCGGACACAGAGGCCAGGATTGAAAATGTGAAAAGCAAACCCGAGATAAAAAACACTTATAAAAACAATTCTGAGTTAGAAAGCATTTTTAAAAATCTGAAACGATTTTAAATTGAATCCTTTTTTGCCAGGGTTTCCGGCTGAGCGATTGAAGCGGCAGCCCGCAGCCTATGCTTTGCTAAATGTTTGGCAGGCGAGGAGGCTTTTGTTTGGTAAAACAAAAGACCCCGGAGACGCACAAACATTGCAAAGTAAAGGCTGCGGCTAAAGCGGAAAGCGCGACCCCATGAAGCGGAAAACGCCCCTGTTTTTTTGAAATCGTTTTCGCTTCATGGGGGCAGCCCCAAAAGACTCAAAAATGAAACCCGAAATCTCTTAAAATTACCCTATCTTTGCCGCTTACAATTTTTAGCAATAAGCATGATCTCAGTTAACGGAGTAACGGTAAGTTTTGGAGGGTTTAACCTGTTCGACAACATTTCCTTTTTAATTAATCCTAAAGACCGCATTGGTTTGGCCGGAAAAAACGGTGCCGGAAAAAGTACCATGCTTAAAATACTTGCCGGGCAACAAAATCCCACCAAAGGCGAAATATCGATGCCCAAAACCTGCACCATTGGTTACCTGCCGCAAGACATGATTCACCAACACGGACGCACCGTGTTTGAAGAAACCGAAAGTGCCTTTGAAGAAATTCAAAACCTCGAAAAACGAATCGACGAAATTAACCACCAACTCGAAACCCGCACCGATTACGAAAGCGATTCGTATGCCAAATTGATTGAAGAACAAACCGACGTTTATACCCGCTTAGACCTTTTAGGTGCAGGCAACCGCCAGGAAGAAGTGGAAAAAATATTAAAAGGCCTTGGTTTTGAGCGCCGCGACTTTGACCGCCAAACCGCCGAATTTAGTGGAGGCTGGCGCATGCGCATTGAGCTGGCCAAACTGCTTTTACAAAAACCGGATATTTTATTGCTGGATGAGCCCACCAACCACTTAGACATTGAAGCCATTATGTGGCTGGAAGAATTTATGGAAACCTTTAATGGTTCGGTGATGTTGATTAGCCACGATAAAACTTTTTTGGATAGCGTTACCAATCGCACCATCGAAATTTCGAATCAGAAAATATACGATTACAAAACTAATTATTCACGTTATTTGGTGTTGCGCAAGGAACGCAGAGAGCAACAGGAAAACGCTGCCAAAAATCAACAAAAAATTATTGACCAAACAGAGGTATTAATTGATAAGTACCGCGCCAAAGCCAGTAAAGCGGCCTTTGCGCAATCACTCATTAAAAAACTCGACCGCATGGAGCGTGTGGAAGTAGACGACGAAGATAACCAAAGTATGTACTTCCGTTTTCCGCCGCCGGCACACAGTGGTAAAATTGTTTTAACGGTAGAACATGCCGGCAAAAAATACGGCGACAAGCGCATTTTTAGCGATGCTGATTTTATTATTACCAAAGGTGAAAAAATTGGTTTGGTGGGACGGAACGGTGAAGGAAAAAGTACCATGATGAAAATGATTGCCAAAAAAGTGGATTACGAAGGTAATATTCAGATTGGGCACAGTGTGATGATGGGTTACTTTGAACAGGATCAGGAAGAAAAACTGGATGCTAAAAAAACCGTTTTTGAAACCATTGATGAACTGGCTGTGGGCGAAGTGCGCAAGCAGGTGCGCGGGCTTTTAGGTTCCTTTTTGTTTAGGGGCGACGACATTGATAAAAAAGTGCAGGTGCTGAGTGGTGGCGAACGCGGGCGTTTGGCCTTGTGCAAATTATTGTTGGAACCTTATAATTTGTTGTTGATGGACGAACCTACCAACCACTTAGACATTCGCTCAAAAGACATTTTAAAAAAGGCGCTGATTGAATACGAAGGAACGGTGGTAATGGTGAGCCATGACCGCGATTTTATGAAAGGCATTTGCAACCGTTTGTTTGAGTTCAGAGATGGCCACGTGAAAGAACATTTGTGCGATATTGAAGAATTTATGCAACTGCGTAAAGTAGAACGCTTAAACGAACTCGATCTGGACAAAAAAGAAAAGGTGGAAATTAAAAAAGCCGCCGCGCCTGTTGTAACCGAAAAGCCCGAAGATAAAGCTAAAGAAGCCGAACAAAAACAATTGCGCAGCCAGTTAAAGAAAACCGAAGAGAACATTGAAAAACTGGAAGCAGAAATAAAAAACTGCGACACGCAACTGTCTGACCCGAACGAATACCAAAAACTGATGAATGATCAGGCATTTTTTAGCAAATACAACAAGCTAAAAAAAGATTTGGAAAGCGAAATGGAAAAGTGGGAAAGTGTGAGTGAAAAGCTGATTTAAAATCCGGTGTCACGGAATATTAGCAACTTATTAGACCAAATGCGGAACCCCAATATTTATTGGAACACAGATAATAATGATTGTTTATGATTGCACAAGATTGACTTCACCTGTCTTAATCTCGTGTATCTGCATTATCAGTGGTAGAATAGTGGTATCTTTTCAAGGAATTTAAAGGATAAAAAACAAATCGTAAATTAGCCTCATGTCGATTAAAAAATACATTCCCAATACCATCACCTGTGGCAACTTGTTGTGCGGTTGTTTGGCCATTATCAAAATTTTTGAAGGCGATTTAATGTGGGCCAGTTACCTGGTAATAATTGCCGCTGTGCTCGATTTTTTCGACGGCTTTGCAGCCCGCATGCTCAAAGTAAGTACGCCCATAGGCAAAGACCTTGATAGTTTGGCCGACATGGTAACCTTTGGCATTGTGCCCGCCATGATTATGTTTAAACTCATTGACGTGAGCTGTCTTTTGGCCTTTATGAAAAGTAAAGCCGCGGGTGGCGACGCCAGCGGATTGTGGAGCGAATACAGCCGTCAAAACCTTGTTAAATTTGCCGGACTTTTAATTGCCATATTTTCGGCTCTAAGGCTGGCCAAGTTTAATAATGATACCCGCCAGAGCGACTCTTTTATAGGCGTGCCAACACCTGCCAACACCATTTTTGTAATTGGGTTACCACTTATTTTTAATTCGCTGGGTTTAAATTTTTCGGATATAAATGAGGTATTGGCCAAAGAAGAATTGTTTAAGGCCGATGGCAATGTTACCGGCATGGCGGCCCTATTTTTGCTCACATCGCCTTTAGTATTGGTGGGCATAAGTGTGGTCCTGAGTTTGCTGCTCGTTTCAGAAATCCCCTTACTGGCTTTAAAATTCAAAAACTTCTCCTGGAAAGACAATAAAGTGCGCTTTATATTTCTGCTTCTTTCAGTTATTCTGATTGCCCTTTTAAAAGTGGTGGCAGTGCCCTTAATCATTGTTCTTTATATTTTGGTAAGTATTGTGAATAACATATTTTTTAACCGACAATAATTCTGTAACTTTAATATTATGAATGAAGTATTTTTTTTAGTAGAAGAAGCAGCTGAAGGCGGCTACACTGGAAAGGCATTGGGAGAGTCAATCTTTACTGAGGCAGAAACTATTGAAGATTTGAAAATTCAAATAATAGATGCTGTAAAATGTCATTTTGATACTGAAAAATTGCCAAAAATAATACGGCTCCATCTTGTTAAAGAAGAAATCCTGTCCCTTTGAATTCC
This sequence comes from Bacteroidia bacterium, assembly GCA_020846335.1. Classification (GTDB taxonomy): domain Bacteria; phylum Bacteroidota; class Bacteroidia; order B-17B0; family Aurantibacillaceae; genus Aurantibacillus. Next base: position 701 of record JADLED010000293.1, on the reverse strand, counting down.
CTGCATTACTAATGCTTTACATTCCATAAACCACCGAATCCACTCCTCATAGAATGCGTTTACCAAGGGATATTTCAGGAAATCAGCTAATAAAAGCTCTTAAAAAATACGGTTACGAAGTTACACGGCAAAGTGGTAGCCATATCCGATTAAGTACTCAATCAAATGGAGAACACCATATTACAGTACCAAATCACGACCCGCTAAAAATTGGAACATTAAATGGAATTTTATCCGAAATTGCGACTCATTTGGGTAAAAACAAAGGAACTTTTATTGAAGAGTTGTTTAACTAAGAGATTGTGAATAACATATTTTTAAAGACGAAAGTTTAATTTTATTTTTGTTGCTCAAATTTTAAACATAATGGCAAAATTTATAGCAGATATTGATGTAATGCCTCTTAAGGCGCTTCTGGACCCACAAGGCAAAGCAGTAACTGGTTCAATGAAAAACCTTCACCTTTCTGAAATCGAAAATGTAAGAATTGGAAAACACATTACCCTTGAAATTACTGCCGACAGCGAAACTGCCGCCAAAGCCAAGGTGGACGAGGCCTGCAAAAAATTACTCTGCAATCAGATTATGGAGTTTTACGAATTTAAACTTACGAGCATCTAAACACTCAACTCTAGACTCTCAACTAATAACTCTCAACTAAAAACTAATAAAATAAAAAAATGGGCTATTTATTTACCTCA
>JADLED010000292.1 GCA_020846335.1 Bacteroidia bacterium | reverse complement strand
TCACAGAAATAGGGTCGTTGTGCGAAACCACGTCACCAAACCACAAACAATAAATGTATTCCACCTGATGATTAAACAGTTTAAACAACAGCCACATGAGCGAACCAAAAAAGAAGGTAGAAAGAGCGGTGCTTAACAGGGCAAAAGAACTTACGGCCGCTTTTTGTTTTTTGAGTTCACTTAAATTTACATGCAGCGAACCGGCAAACAATAAAAAGCCCAACATAATGTTTAAAAGGGTTTGTGAAAGATTGAGCGAACGCACCATTTCTTCGATGTAATGATGGAAACTGCTGCTGAGTTTGCTTTCTACAATTACCACCAGCGAAGCAATTAACGAAATGAGCATGAGACCAATGGCCGATGGCAGTTTTAAAAAGCGCACGTTGATATACGAAAACACGGCGCACACCACCACAATCAGCGATATTAAAAGTAAAACATCCATAACTCATGCGAATGTACTAATTTAGAATTAACTAACTCAACAAGTTGCTCATAAAGTCTTAGAAACAAAGTGCAAATTCAGAATTGCTTTCGACTTGTCAGGAAAGAAGGTCACCTTAAGAATCAACGTTTTAAGTGAAAGCATAAGTGGAACTGATTAATTGGAATTTTTATATTTCCAGAAAAAGATTCTTCTTTTCATAATTTTTTTTGGATAGTTTACAGAAAAATGTACTTTTATTATAGAATTTTAATCTACAATACCATGAAAAAAAACTACACCATTTTTAAAAAACCGGCCATTCTGCAATCGGTTTTAAAAACTTTGCAATTTGGTTTGATACTGTTTATTTGTCTTTTTAATCAAACTATTGGCGCACAACAAACCTACACGTTTACCAATTGTGGTGCTACCGGGCGCATTGGCCCAACCCAAACCATGGTAACCACTGCCTATGCGGCAAGCAATCTTAGTTTAGTAGCTACCACGTCACCAACTTCGGGCATACAAAGCTGGACGGTGCCAACCAGTGGATTATACAGGATTACCGCCTATGGAGCAAGTGGGGGTGATGCCACAAGTTATGTCACCACCCCGGGTTATGGTGCAATTATGGCCGGTGATTTTAATCTTACCGCTGGTCAGGTTATCAGAGTATTAGTGGGTCAGATGGGTCAGGACAGAACTACCTCGGCCGGAGGCGGTGGCGCCACTTATGTTACGCAAACCCCACACAACACCCTCGGCTCAATTTTAGTAGTTGCAGGCGGCGGCGGCGGTGCCAGTCAGGATTTTTCAGGATTAAGCGCAGTAACAGCAACCTGTGGAACATTTGACGTGCAATCGGGCCCGGCGCAATGCAGTGGCAATGGAGGAATTTCGTTTACCGGAAACTCCGGAAGCGGAGGCGGTGGATTTTTTACAGATGGCCAGAATGGAGGAATTGGTGTGGGAGGAATGTCTTATACTTTAGGAGGATTGGGTGGAACTTCAAATAATTCACAAACTGGTGGATTTGGTGGTGGAGGCGGACAGAACGGAACAGGAACCTATGCCGGTAGCGCCGGTGGTGGTTTTTCGGGTGGCAATGGCGGAAACCGCAATTCTACCAGTGGCACCGGACGCATGGGCGGCGGCGGTGGCGGCTCTTACAACAGCGGCACCAATCAATTAAACAGTGTGAACACTGCAACCGGACACGGCCGCGTTATTATTACCGAACTTTGCAGCATTACTCTCACCAGTACCGGTGCACGCAGCCTGAGTCCTCATATATGCAGTGGCGCCACAGTAACACTCACCACCAATGGCATCAGTAATTATGTTTGGAGCAATGGCAATACCACCTCTTCAACCATTGCTGTTTCACCAACGCTAACAACTACTTATTCGCTTACCGCCACTTCACCATCCTTGTGCAACGCCTCCGCCATGATTACGGTGAGTGTGAGTGCCGGATTACCAACCTTGTCAATTGCCAGCAGTACCAATCAAACCTGTTTGGGTAAAACAGTAACACTTACTGCCAGTGGTGCCACCACGTATTCATGGTCCAACAATGTAATTAACGGTGTAGGGTTTACACCAACAGCTACAGCCAACTACAGTGTAACTTCTCAAAATGCCTGTGGCACGGCAAGTGCAGTTACTTCAATTACTGTGGCTCCTCTTTTTGTGGGATTAAGCATTAGCCCAACGGTAGTGTGTGCAGGTAGTTCGGCAATCATCAATGCCACTGCCGCTGCAACAAGTTATACCTGGTTACCAATAAATTTCAGCACCAGCCAAAGCAGTTTGGCCGTTTCGCCTCTAGCCAGCATCATTTACACGGTGGCAGCCAGCGATGGAACCTGTGCAGGTGCGGGCACCGTGGCTATTTTGGTAAACGCTAATCCAACCATCGTTGCTACACCTGCATTTACACAGGTTTGCAGCGGCGATGCAGTAGTGTTGAGCGCCACTGGAGGCAACAATTACACCTGGACACCGGGCAATTTATCGGGTGCCACCGTAACGGTTAATCCAACCAACCCAACACCTTACACGGTTTCGGGCGACAATGCAGCCGGGTGTTTATCCTCAACAACAGCCGTTGTGCTAACCATTGCCAGCCCTACAATTGTGGCTCAGGCAAGCAGTAATTTTATTTGTGCAGCCGATGCGGTAACCTTATCCGCCTCCGGTGCCACGGCTTATGCATGGAGCAGTGGGGCCACCACTTCCTTAACCACCGAAAATCCAACCATTACCACGGTTTATTCCGTTACCGGAACAGACAACGGTTGTAGCAGCACTCAAACATTGGTGATAGATGTGTTTACGCCAACACTCGCAGTAAGCGGACCATCGGCTGTTTGCGAAGGTGGCACTGCCACACTTTCGGCCACCGGTGCCAATACCTATAGCTGGCAACCCGGTAATTTGTTCGGGCAGGTTGTCACCGTTTCGCCGGTTGCACTTACTGTTTATACAGCGAGTGCGGTAGTGACTTCGAGTAATAACATCAGTTGCCCGGCTTCCGCTTCCTTACAATTGGATGTAAATGCAAATCCAACCATTACGGCGGTGCCACAGAGGTCGGTTATTTGCCGCAACGAAACCACAACGATTTCTGCTACCGGTGCGGCCACTTATACCTGGAACAGTGTATCGTTTGGCAGTAACATTGTGGTAACATCATCGCTGATTACAACGCTTAATTACAGCGTGGTTGGTACCGCTACCAATGGATGCACCGATGACATAAATGTGTCGGTAGTTGTTATCGGCTGCAACGCTATCCACGAATCCGGCACAACACTCTCCCGTTTAATGGTTTATCCAAATCCTGCTCAGGATAATTTTATTGTTGAATCAGACCAGGAGCTAAGCTTGGTGCTCGTAAATCAGTTGGGCCAGGTGCTAAATAAAATAGAATTAAATCATTTGAACGGGTACAAAGTTCAGGTAAACGGATTAAGCACCGGCATTTATTTTGTAACCGGCAGTATTGGTGAGCAAAGTTTTAGCCGGAAAATTGTGATCAATAACTAAGTCCTTACCTAATTTTTAAAAAACTCCGTGGAAATTTATTCTGCGGAGTTTTTTCATTCTCTTCATTGAGTGTGGTTTGGGGTAAACGTGCCCTTTATTAACTTTTTAGATGAAGTTGAAGAACACATTTTTTGGCGTTTGCTGGCAGACCTGCATTTTTTGCCGGTTGTATAGCGATACAACTTTGCTGGCGATTCATACTTTTTTAATCATAAAAGCCATCAAATGCAAGCTTGTTTTCAAATTAAATAATCCTATTTTTGGGAAACATGAAATTTATTTTAAACATCTTGTTTCGTGGCAACAAACTCATTGTTTGGATTCAGCAAAAATTAAATCCCAAGCAGTTTGTTATTTTCAGTGCCATTTTGATTGGCCTCACCGCCGGTTTTGGTGCCGTGTTGTTAAAATTATTTGTACATTTTTTACGCGACAGGATTACCACTGTTGCCAACAACCAACACTATATTCTTGCTGCCTTTCCCTTGCTTGGCATAGCCCTGTGCGCGGCTTTTGTGCATTACCTCAACGGCAACAAACTGGGCAAAGGCATGGCCAATATTTTACATGCCATTGCTAAAAAGTCGAGCATTTTGCCCAAAGACCAAACTTACAGCCACATTATTACAAGCGCCTTAACCATTGGCATGGGTGGTTCGTCGGGTTTAGAGTCGCCCATTGTTACCACAGGTTCGGCCATTGGCTCTAATTTTGGACGGGTTTACCGCCTGAGTTACAAGGAGCGCACGCTTTTGTTGGCTTGTGGCGCTGCGGCGGGCATTGCCGGCGCCTTTAACACGCCCATTGCCGGGGTGTTGTTTGCTTTGGAAGTGTTGTTGGTGGAAGCCAATATTTCGGCCTTTATACCCATTTTAATTGCAGCAGCATCGGGCGCACTCTGTTCTAAAATAATATTGGCCGAAGATTTATTGCTGCAATTTAAACTACAGGAACCGTTTAATTACATGAATGTTCCTTTTTACCTGTTGTTGGGTTTACTGTGTGGCCTCACCTCGTTTTATTACTCCAAAGTGTATTTGGCTACCGAAAATTATTTTAAACGCTTCGAAACCCGTCTCTGGCTAAAAGTGATGTTGGGTGGATTAGGTTTGTTTGTGCTCATACTTTTTGTGCCGCCTTTGTTTGGCGAGGGATATAACAACATCAAACAATTGTCGAACCTCAATGGCATGGGGGTTTTTGATGGCTCGGCTGTTTTTTTTGGCACCATTTCAAAACCACTCATGTATCTTTTACTGTTGCTGGTAATATTATTAAAACCATTAGCCACAGGCTTAACCATTGGCGGTGGTGGCAATGGCGGCAATTTTGCACCTTCATTATTTACCGGTGCTTTTGTTGGATTTTTATTTTCATCGCTGGTTAACGAAACAGGTTTAACCCAGCTGCCCATTAGCAATTTTACATTGGTGGCCATGGCTGGTATTTTAAGCGGCATATTTCACGCCCCACTTACCGGTATTTTTATTATTGCCGAAATAACAGGAGGCTACGAACTCATTATACCCTTAATGATTGTGTCGGCACTTAGTTACGCCGTGTCAAAATATTTTATGCCGCTGAACATGGACATGCAAAAACTTTCTGAAAAAGAAAAAATAGTGACCACCGATACCGATTCGTATTTACTCAGCAACATTACTTTGGGCAGTTTTGTGGAGAATGATTTTTCGGAAGTACCCGATATAACCAATCTCCGCCAATTGGTGGAAATAATTTCAGTATCCAAGCGCAACATTTTTCCGGTGCTCGATAAAGAGAGGCGTTTGGTGGGTTTGATCAGCATCGACGACATCCGCGACATCATGTTTAAGCAGGAGCTTTATGATAAAATTTCGGTAAAAGAGTTAATGCGCCGGCCGGTTTATGTGATTACGGAAGCGGATGATGTGCGTTCGGCCATGAAATTATTCGACGAGTCGCATCTTTGGAACATTCCGGTTTTAGCAGAAGGTGTTTATACAGGTTTTATTTCCAAATCAACCGTGCTCGAAAAATACCGGCAGGTGCTCATTCAAAGTTCGGTGGAGTAGGGCCAAAGCCTTTTAGCAACCTGTTTGGTTTTATTTAGAACACAAGGTTCAACTATCTTAAAAATTTTTAGACCTCAATCATGGCCCTGAAACCGCGGGCGGCATAATACGACTCGGCACCGTTGTGATAAAGAAAAACCGTGTTGTAACGCCGGTCGCAAAACAGTGCGCCCCCCAAATCCCTGATAGCAGGTTGTGTAAGCACCCAACTCGATGTTTTTAAATCAAATTTACCCAGTTTTTGCAAAGCCCGGTATTGTTCTTCGGTTAAAATAGTTACCCCCATTTCTTTAGCCATGCCAATGGCACTGTGTTTGGGCTTGTTTTCCTTTCGCGAATCAAGCGCTTCTTTGTCGTAACAAATGCTGCGGCGCCCGGCAGGACTTTCGGGTGAGCAATCACAAAAAATAAAGTGGCCGCTTTTTTTATCAAAACCAATCACATCGGGTTCACCACCGGTTTTTTCCATTTCGTGCAGCGACCAGAGTTTGTCAGGATGACTTGTTAGTTTTTCTAGTACCATTGGCCATTCAATGCCTTTGTGACGCCCGGTGTTTTTATCGAAACGGTTTTGCAAACTTGTTAAGAGTTCTTTTTGCTGCGCGGAGCTCAATGTTTTTTTCATGAATCTGTTCGAACGATTAATTAATAAATAGGCTTAATCGTTTAAGCCTTTACCTATCATAATGTTAGGCACACATTTTTGGATGCGGGCCTCGCGTGTTTGCGCTTGTTTGGCTTGCGAAAAATGAAGCAGATAAGCGCGTTGCCTTCCCGGTGTGAGGCTGTTAAAGGCCTTTTTAAGTGCAGGCATTTTATTTAATTTATTTTCAAATTCCTCCGGCATCTTAAACTCAGTGTTTTTTTTTAAGACCACTTTTAAGCCGGCCTTTTCTATTTCAGTCGCTTCAAATACATAGGCTTTTATTTGCGATTCTTTTTTTACTATTTCTGAAATGCTTGTAAATCGCATTTGACGGGCTGCCTGAACGTTTTCGGTTTGTTGCGTTAACAACCCTTTGCTGTCTTTTAAAAGGGCCCCTTTAAAAAATAACAAGGCGCAGTAATTTTTGAATACGTGAATGAGTACCACATTGTTTTTTTGCGCGGTGTAGCAGGGGCAACCCCATTTGAGTTCTTCGTTGAGACCGCATTCGAGTACAAGGATTCTTAATTTATTTATTTCTTCCTGCCAGTTTTTGGCTTTGCTAAAATAAAAATCAACTTTTGGATTCATGCAATTTGTATTTGAAATAAATGTAATAATTTTTTGCCAACCACTCCTTCATTCCATTTTGTAAACTAAGCATTTTCCCATGGGTCAGCATTTGCTTATTGCTTACAAACCATCACGTTGAGCCAGGGTACTTGTGTCCTCCTTCGCTTTCAGGCCAAGCGGTACCGCGCTTATCCACCCAATTTAAGGTTTTAAATGATTACCGGATTTGTTCAATAAAGCCGCCTTGTGCGTCAACCTTATTCCGTTATAATTCAGCAGCTATTTTAAAAGTCGCAAAATATAAATCAGAAATTCGGGCTATATTTAGGATGTTAAATTTCTAATATGAAAAAAATCACTGGCCTTTGTTTAGCCGTTTTGGCTTTGTTTTTAAATTCTACTAAAGTCAGGGCTCAGGTGGCACTTGCTTTTAATGGCAGCAGCAATTACGTGTCAACAAACGGCACACCGGTAATTGGCAATCAGGCACGCACAGTGGATGCATGGATAAAAACCACCAGCTCCATAACCACTCAAATGGTAATTTGTGATTGGGGAGTTATCACACCAAATGCTTCGCGATTTACCATGAATGTGATAAACAACAAATTAAGAATAGAAGTGGGTGGCGTGGGATTTACCGGAACAACCAATGTCAACACCGGTCAATGGGTGCATGTCACAGCGGTTTATTCTCCATCAATAACCAGCGGAGCAAATGCCTTTCTTTATTTAAACGGTAATCTGGAAGCCGCAGGCAGTTTTACCGGATATGCCGTATTAAGCACCACTAACACCGTGGGTTTTAGAATTGGCGTTCGAGTGGATGGAATAAATTATTTTAACGGGGCGGTTGACGAAGTAAAAGTATATAACTATGCGCGCACTCAGGCCCAGGTGGCAGCCGACACATTGGAATACTGTTCGGCCCAACCCGGCTTAGTGGCCTATTATAAATTAAATGAAGGGGTGCCCAATGCCAACAACACTGGCTCAACAACGGCTATTGATTATTCAGGAAACGGCAATAACGGCACCTTGAATAGTTTTACTTTAACAGGTACTACTTCCAATTGGGTGCCGGGCAGGGTTAGCTCCGGGGCCTCACTTATTTCTGCCAGTCCGGCCAACTACATTTGTAGTGGCAATTCGGTGTCGTTAACAACCAATGCCAGTAGTAATTATACCTGGAGTACCGGTAACACCACTTCAACACTCATTGCAATTACACCTACTTCCACCGGAAATTACTCCGTTACGGTTACCAACACACTTAATAACTGCACCATGGCTTCCGTAATTACAATTACAGTTAACAGTGCGCCGCCTACAGTAACTGTGCTCGCTTCCCAAAATCCAATCTGCACGGGAGCTTCAACCAGCTTTTCGGCAACAGGGGCAGTGTCTTATTCGTGGACAGGAGGCATTGTAAATATGCAATTGTTTACGCCTACGGTTACAACATCCTACACACTTTCTGCCGCAAATGCCTGTGGTGTGGTTAATTCAGTACACAGCATTTCGGTTGCTCCACTTCCGGTTACAGCCACTGCCGGCACCACAAGTGTATGTCAGGGCTACACCTGTAACTTAACGGCCAGTGCGGCTGCCACTACATACAGTTGGTTGCCGGTTAGTCAAACAGGTTCCAGTATTGTGGTATCGCCATCATCCACCACCATTTATACGGTTACGGCCAGCAATGGCACTTGTGTGGGCACTCAAACTTTGCAATTAAACACCATTGTTACCCCGTCCGTTTCAATTAACAACTCGGTGGTTTCCATTTGTATCGGACAAACGACCTCAATTACTGCAAGCGGTGCAGGAACCAACGGCACCTACTCCTGGTCGCCGGGGGCAGGCAACAGCGCCACTGTGGTGGTAAATCCTACCGTTACCACCCTATACACGGTTTACGGAACCAATACCTTGGGCTG
>JADLED010000291.1 GCA_020846335.1 Bacteroidia bacterium | reverse complement strand
GGTATTTGCTCACCAAACATACCTTTGTTGTAGAGTATACCTAATTTCAACTCACCATGTTGTAATGTTAAATGCCTAATACGTTCATCCTTAAAAATCGCCAGTATTTTCGATTCGTTATTTCCTTTTAGAACAAATTTTCTATCAAATTGTTTATCCCGGGTTTTAATTGTATCAGGTCCGAATAATTCGTTAAAACTATCTGTATAGGTTCTAAGTTTTAAATTAAATTTCAGTTGGTCAGGTGATTCAAATTCGAGCCTAACACGGCTGTACTCCTGATCGTTTGGTTGCCCCTTATAGAGCTGATAATGCAGGTATTTATCAAAAATGATTTTGTAATTTAAATGGCTTATCACTACATAGTCATCAATTTCTGTTTCTCCTGAAAAATATTTGCCATTATTTTCATCCGAAAACTGTTTCAATACTTCCTGCCTGGTTTTGCCGAAGAAGGAATTGTAAATATCACGGGTAAAAGTCAATGTAAGTTATAAGATTTTATTAAACTGAATTAAAACTGCGTCATTGCTTTAAAATCTTCTTATACTCCGTTCCTTTTTCATGAATAACTTCAACAAAATAAATACCCGGGCTAATTTCGGGTAAGCTTAATTCCACCTCGTTTTTATTTGGAAAATCTGAATAAATAACTTCACCCAAATTATTTACAAGTCGAATTTTTTTAATCTTTGAATCACTTTTAACAGTCAGGCTGTTTTCAAACGGATTTGGATACACAAGTATATCTCTTTCATTCGCCGCACTTTTTTTTATGCCCGTAATTAAAAAATTAATATTCTGGCAAAGTTCATTATCGGCCAAATTATTATCGGTTTCATTATCCGGCACTGTCAGGTAAAAACAATACTGAACATTGACCGTAGAAGCGCTTACCATTACCTGGGGTTTAATTACAAAAGAACCTGTTATTACGGTGATAGAATCTCCGGGAATTAAATTTATCTGACTAAATTGTTCCTGATAAAAATAGGCCCCGCAAGCCACATGAAGGTATTCGAAACAGTTTAATTTAAAACCGCTGATTACTCGGGTGCCCACATTTTTAATTTTGGCTTTTGCTCTTAAATACACGTTCGCCATTGGTGGTGCCAGGGGCGAATTTAATGAAACTGAATAGGCCGAGTCCTGCACCACCGAAACAAGGGCCAAATCCTGAGAAAAGGTATTAGCCGCCAGTTTATTAATAACCGATAAAGACACTGAACGTTGACGTGCATTATAAAATCCGCTGGTGTTCGTGCTCGATTCAACAGCCGAAAGAATGGCCATTTGGTTATTTTGACAGTGTAAAATCGCATTTTGATTAATGCCCTCCGCGTTTGTAAATGAGGTCCAAAAAGGAACCAGGGATGTATCGCATACCGAATAACCAGCCAAAGTGTTTGCCGAAAATCTTAAGCAATAAATAGTGTCGTTTTTTATCGTAAAATCGTTCACCAACAAGGTATTGGTGCTTGCTGCAGAAATTATCGGAACCAGCGTTGATGAAAATTTGTACAATTTGTTATCCTTAGACAAAGCTAAAATTTTACCAGTGCCATATATGCTGAGTTTTTTATACAAGCGGTTTGTGGGCACTATTGCATTAACTACACCCTGAGTACTTATTATTTTTAAATAATAAGTATTTCCACTTTTAGCACTCACTAAAATAGTGCCTTGTGGAAGCATAATGGCAGTGCCGATGCTGTCGGTTCCCAAGTTAAGCCGCAAAATCTGTTGCCCTGTTTTAGTATGCTTTACCATTAAACTATCGGTAAAAGAATAGTAGGTGGAATCGGAGCTCTGAAAACAGGCCCTTGGTTCATCAAAAGTGGCTGCCGTGTAGGTTGCCTGAAACACCGCATTGCCATTGACATTGTACTTGGCAATATAGTTGGTTTGTGTGGGCGGCACCACATCGCATTGCCAATTGCCACCGGCTAACAAAAGTTTATTATCAAGCGTTTTAAAAGCTATTGCCGGCTCCGAGGGCAAATTAAGGTTTATGCGAAAAAGCAATGTACCCGAATTGTTGTGTTTATACAGCCAATTTTGGCCAAAGTTAGTAGCATCCTGAGTTTGTGTTGAAAAAAACAGATCGCCATTTAGTTCTACCAAAAAGGGCATGGGCACCTCGCTAATGCTGTGATAGGCCCTGTTAAAAGAGGTTTGAGCACTAAGATTTAAGCTGTTGATGAAAAGGAGCCATAAAAGTAGGTTTGTTTTCATAATTTCTGTTTATGTTCAATAACTCAATAGGCTTAAAAACAGGATATGGTTGGTTTTGCAGGCAAATAAAATTGATTTTATCAAAACAAACTCAAATCAGTAAAAACATTTTTCTCAAAAAAGAGCTACAAAAAAGTATAAATTTTACCCGCTGCCCTTATTTTTCAATAAATTTACGAAAATTTAAAAATCAACCAAGTTAACAGTTTCATCAACATGAAAATTCTAATTACCGGAGGTGCCGGATTTATTGGTTCGCACGTGGTGCGATTATTCGTAAATAAATATCCCAACTACACCATACATAATCTTGACAAACTTACTTACGCGGGCAACCTTGCAAACCTTAGCGATATTGAGAAAAAACCCAATTACGCATTTGTAAAGGGTGACATTGTTGATGCCGGTTTTATTAATGAGTTGCTAAACCGCGAAAAATACAATGCCGTTATTCACCTTGCAGCCGAAAGCCATGTGGACCGCAGCATTACCAACCCTTTGGAATTTGTAATGACCAATGTGATTGGTACTGTGAACTTGCTGAACGCCGCAAAAACCCTCTACAAGGCCGCAAACAGCAGCTTTACCAAATTTTACCATGTGAGTACCGACGAGGTGTATGGTGCTTTGGGCGACGAGGGCATGTTTACCGAATCCACTTCTTACGACCCACACAGCCCCTACTCTGCTTCCAAAGCCAGCAGCGATCACTTTGTACGTGCCTATCACGACACTTATGGATTGCCGGTGGTAATTTCCAATTGCAGCAACAATTACGGGCCAAATCATTTTCCTGAAAAATTAATTCCGCTTTGCATCAATAATATTAAGCACAACCGTCCTCTACCAATTTATGGTAAAGGCGAAAACGTGCGCGATTGGTTATTTGTAGAAGATCATGCCACGGCCATTGATAAAATATTTCACAAGGCAAAACTGGGAAGCACCTATAACATTGGTGGCCATAACGAGTGGACCAACATTGATGTGATACGTTTGTTGTGCGACATGATGGACAGCAAACTTGGGCGCCCGGCAGGAACCAATCAAAAACTGATAACCTTTGTAAAAGACCGCGCCGGCCACGATTTACGCTATGCCATTGATGCCACCAAATTAAAAAACGATTTGGGTTGGGTGCCATCTGTAACCTTTGAACAAGGTTTGGAAAGAACCGTGGATTGGTATCTGAATAACGAAGAATGGCTGAATAATGTTACTTCGGGCAACTACTCCAACTACTACAACGAACAATACGTGAAACGATAATTTTTTAAGAATTATTTTACCAAAAGGGAAATCAGCTTAACCAGTAGATTTCCCTTTTTTATTGTTCTTAATTCCATAAAATCAGGACCACCCTCATTAAACATGGGGTGTTGGTGCTGGCCTAAAAGGTTTTGCTGATAAGCTTTGTAGGCTTTTACCTTAAAGTATAACTTTAATTTTAAGCCGTTTAAAAAACTTAAATGCGACCTGAAATTTTTAAACTGTTCATCGTAAAGCAAATAGTAAGCCAGCAACAAAGGTTCAATGTGCCGTAGCACAAAGTAATTCTGACTGATGTTGGTGCTGGTGGTGGTGTTGGAATGAATTCTGAATGCGCAGAGTTTTTCCGGAATTAAGCGGAGGCCAAAGTTGGTGCCTGCTCGGAGGATAAATTCGAGGTCGCAGATTTGTTTAAGTGAAGACTTAAAATTTCCAATATTGGTAAGTATGTCTTTTTTGAAAAAACTTAAACTTGGTTCGGCAATAAAGTTCATGGCCATGTTTTGCACGGCAGCATTGCTGAGCTGTTTGGGAGAATAGTAAAGTGAGCTATTGTTGCAGGTGTTACTAAGTGTTCGTACCACATTGGCATAATAATTTTTAACATCCTCCGAAGCATCTGCCGGAAGTAAAAAATGCCTTTCACTCACAATTAATCTGGTGTTGGGTTCAATCGCCTGCACGAATTTTTCCAAACAATTTGGAGTTATGTAATCGTCCTGAAACACAAATTTAATCCACTCACCGCGGGCTTCCTGCAAACATTTATTCCAGTTGCCCACAAGGCCCAGATTTTGCGGATTAACCAGTACTTTTAATTGTGGGTATTTTGAAGCGTAATCTTTGGCAATGGCCAGTGTGCTGTCGGTTGAGCAATCGTCGCAGAGCAAAACTTCGTAACTGGTATAACTTTGGTTTAGGCAAGAATCCAAACATTGTTTTAAAAACTCCTGCCCATTGTAGGTGGGAATGCATATACTCACTAAAGGATTATTCATTCAACAGGCTTTTGAGATTTTGTTTAAATAATTCCATATCCACCAATAAATGGTCGTTTCCTACCACTTTGCAAAGCTGATAATTGTATTGTAATCCTGCAACAGAAGCCAAAGCCCAATAACAAAAATTTGGCTGGTCGTAACGAATAAGCTCCAACACTTTAGCACCCGATGGCATAAACAAACAATTGGTAAGGTTGGCACCGTGGCTGGAAACCATTATCTGCGCACCTTTGCCAATGGCCACCTGTTCTTCGAAGGTATAATCTTCAAAATAAATAATTTTAAAATCAAGGGCTTTTAAGGTATCAATTACCTGTTCTTCGTTTACCACACGCCTGGCCTTTTGTCGCGAACGGCTCACATAAATTTTATCGACCGGGTTAATTGCGGTAATTTTTTCGGTAAAAAAGTGTTTCACTTCCCTTACACGCCCAGGATGTATGTGCCCCGAACCTGCCAGATAATAAGGCACCAAAAGTTTATTGGCAAACAAATATTGGCCTTTTTTTATGCTGGTAATATTAGTAATGCCCATTAAGGCCAATGTGGCTGTTATGTATTTTGGCGCATTGGCAGGCAACAGAAGTGAATGGCCTTTATCTTCCATTTCCTGTTTAACTAT
>JADLED010000290.1 GCA_020846335.1 Bacteroidia bacterium | reverse complement strand
TTCTTGATGCTGGATAACCCAATAACGATAACGCCTCCAACAAATTCGATTTCCCCACATTTGGTTTCCCAACAAAAAGATTAATTTTTTTTGTATTAAACTTTACGTGTTTAATCGTTTTGAAGTTCTTAATCTCAACAAAATTTATTTGATTTTTCATTTCTCAAATTTGTAGTTTAAAAGTACTAAAATTTAGCTCGTAAACTTATAACCAACCCCACGAACAGAGTGAAAATGTTTGGGGTCTTTGGGATTGGATTCAAAGTATTTTCTGAAAGACAAAATGTAATTGTCGATGGTGCGCGACGAGGCATTTTCGTCAATGTCCCACAATTTCTCAATAATTTCATCGCGCGAAATAACCTTGTTTTCCTGGTCGGTAAGAAGTTTGAGCAAACCAATTTCTCGTTTCGAAAGGGTGCTGCGGTTGCCTTGTGTATCGGTGATTTCGTATGTGTCAAAATTTATTTTTCCATTCTCGAAAATATATACCGAAGCGGCCTTTGGCACATTTCTTTTTAAAACATTGGCAATGCGAAGCAACAATTCTTCCAGTTCAAAAGGTTTAACAATGTAATCGTCGGCGCCCAGTTTAAGTCCGGCAATTTTTTCGATGCTGTTATTTTTTGCGGTCAAAAATATCACCGGCACTTTTGGATTAATTTTTTTAAACTCTGCACATAAGTCAAAGCCGTTTATTTCGGGCAGCATTACATCGAGAAGCACCAAATTAAGGGCATTGTTATTGGCTATAAAAAATTTAAGGGCCTCGTTGCCTTTGGTGGCAGTGGTTACTAAATAACCTTCAATTTGCAGATTAAGCGCCAGAGTTTTGGCCAGGCTCTCTTCATCTTCAACAATTAATATTTTGTAACCCGAACTCATAATTAAAATAAGGCTTTAAAGGTAGTGATTTTGGGCATTTTTATTGGCAGGTGAGGAGTAAATCCCAACAAAAAACCGCTTCTTTTCAGGGAAGCGGTAAAACAGTTCTACTATTAATTTTGACCGGGTGAACTACCAAAAACACCTTGGCCGCCACAAAATTACGGTAGAAAAAACGGGCGCAAGTTACCTTGCGGTTACTAAATTGTAAATTGAAATTACTTGATGGTTTTAACAAACTCCGGACAGCAATATACCACAAATTCGGCTTTTGGATCGGCGCCTTTGTGAGCGGTAATTCTTATTTTGTTGATGCTGCTGGGGTGTTTACGGCATTTTTTGTGCCCAACCAATTTTTTAATGTGTGCGCAGGCAGCTTCGGCCTTTGTGTTGGATTCGGTAATTATTTTTGCATCGGCCTCATTTTTGGCCTCTTCGAGTGGTATTAATTTAAGGTCGAATCTTAGCATATAATCACTGGTTTAGAGAAAGTAAATTTAGATAAATAATTTGAATAAAGCCACTGAGGGATAAAAAAGGATTAAAAGGCAATTGTTCAAAACGTAAATCAGGAAAGCATTAATTCGTTCTTCAAAATTATTTGTTAGTTATGTAGCAAATTTCTTAAATACTCACTGAATTAAAACGACCTACTACAAAGAGTTAAAAATATTTATTGAAGAGTCATTTTATTTTCGCATAATGAAGTATTTAATTACTTATTTTAACAGACCGAGGTGTATCGATGTTTTTGCAGCTAACCGTATTCAGTTTATAAGGAATCACTATTTGAAGGGCCTTTCAGAGATTCATGAAATATACATAATTAACATTATGTTAAATAGAAAAATCAAAAGTAAAAGTATCCCTTTCATAAGATACTTTACCTAAATATTAAATAGATTGTTTGTGCGACTGCTCTACTTTGTTGTAAGCAGGACATCTTTCGTGGCTTTTGCAGGAAACAGTTGAAACGGCAATAACCAGCACAACTAAGGATATGGATAAAACTTTTTTCATAGTCTTTTTTATATCCGATAAAGATAACTAATTACTTTTACTTTTGGTACTGTTTAAATTCTCCTTTTAAAAATTTAATAACAAATAAAAGTTAATGAGTATCAAAAGCCTCTCACCCCAATGGAACGAACTTCTTAAACCGGAGTTTGAAAAAGACTATTTTACCAATCTTAGTCAATTAGTTAACACCGCCTACAAAACCAAAACAGTTTATCCCCCCGCCAATTTGGTGTTTAACGCTTTTAATTTGTGCAGCTTCGATTCAGTTAAAGTAGTACTTATCGGTCAGGACCCCTATCATGGTGTTGGTCAGGCCAATGGCTTATGTTTTTCGGTAAACGATGGAATACGCCAACCCCCCAGTTTGCAGAATATTTTTAAGGAATTAGCTAACGACATTCCGGGTTTTGTGAGACCTGTTTCGGGTAATCTGGAGGCCTGGGCCAAACAAGGTGTGCTTATGCTCAACGCGGTGCTTACCGTAGAGGCCACGCTACCGGGCAGTCACAAAGTATTTGGTTGGGAAATTTTTACCGATGCTGTGATTAAACTGATTAGCGATAAAAAAGAAAAAATGGTGTTTTTGTTATGGGGCAATTATGCCATGGGCAAACAATCCCTCATCGACGCTTCCAAACATTTGATTCTTACGGCCGCACATCCTTCCCCACTGGCAAGAGGCGCATTTTTTGGCTGCAAACATTTTAGTAAAACCAATGCCTACCTTCTTCAAAACGGCAAAACCGAAATTAATTGGAGTACGCAATAAATCTTTGATAAGAAAAGTTAGGCAAAAATAAAAATGGCCAATAGCACCATAAGACAGAAAATTAAAAAACCATAGAATACCATTCTTTCCTTTTTTTCTTTTTTAGGACTTCTATGGGATTGAAATTCAATCATTTTATTTACACGATAAAAATATGGCTTTTATCGTAAATAATAACAGATTCGTAGAAAATAATTTTACTTTTTGGAGAAAGGCTTCTAAAACTTTAACCGCATTTTAATGTGCGGTATTTCGTCTTCCGGATAAATCTCGCCTTCGGGCACAAAACCCAAATCGGTATAAAACTTTAATAAATACGTCTGAGCAGATATTACAATACCTTGATTTTTAAATTGTTCCAGGCATTGATGGATGCTATACTTCATTAACTCTTTGCCTATATTTTTCCCTCTGAATGCAGGGTCAACCACCACCCGCCCGATGGCCGTTTCAGCATACGAAACGCCCGGTGGTAAAATGCGGCTATAGGCCACCAATTGGTTATTTTGGAGCATTAAAACGTGCAAGGCTTTTGGATCTTTCTCATCCACATCCTGATAAGCACAATTTTGCTCAACCACAAACACCTGGCTGCGAAGCTTGTATATGTTGTAAAGTTGTTCAACATTTAATTTCGAAAATGGCAGGCAGAAGAATTCCATACTTAATAATTGCCAATGCCCAACATTACTAATGTACAGGCTTCAATGCACTCTATGCCTTGGTCACCGGCTTTTTTATAAAATTCGGGGTTTTCGGTACCGGGATTAAAAATAATGCGTTGGGGTTTAAGGCCTAAAATATAATCCATCCATTCGGGCTGATTTTGCGGACCAATATACATGGTAACTGTATGAATATCATTTAATTGAGGTTTATCAGTTAAAATGGTTTCCTGGTCGATTTTACCTTCTTTTATTCCCACCGGAAACACCGGATGACCTTTACTTTTAAGCCGGGTTGTGGCCATGTAACTGTAACGTTCGGGATTGCTGGATGCGCCAATGATGGCAGTTGCTTTACCCATTATTCTGAATAATTTAAGTCTTTATTAAACGTTTCTTCGAGAAAATAAGCGGCCACAAAAGCCAACACAAACACCACGCAACCAACTATTAATGAAGAAGTAACAAAACCAAACTGTGGTTTTAAACAGTCATTAGACAGAGCCATTAAAGTTACTGCTCCCCTCACAAAATTGGGTGCTGTGGTGGTAACCGTGGCCCTGATATTGGTGCCAAATAATTCGGATGCACTGCTCATAAAAACGGCCCAATAGCCTGTTGCAAAACCAATACAAAAAACAATGGTATAAAATACAAAAACCGATACTGCAGCAAACAGATAGTAAAGAATTGAAAATAAAAGAGTTAGGCTTATAAAAAGAAAAAGAACTTTCTTACGGGATTGCATTTTTTGACTGGTTAAACCACTCACCACATCGCCAATGGTAATGCCAATATAGGCCACCATAATTGGAATTTTGGCTTCGGTTGGGCCATTTTTAAGGCCTAAAGCGCTGCTCATTTCCGGTGCAAATTGAACCAGAAAAAACATAACAAACCACACGGGTATGGCCACTAAAATAATATTAAGGTATTTCATCAATAGTTTTGGATGCGAAAACAGGTAAAAGAAATTTCCCTTTTTTATGCTCTTGTCTTCTTTAAGATTGTTAAACATACCGCTTTCAAAAACACCAATTCTTAAGAATAAAAGCAATAGACCCATGCCACCACCAATAAAATAACTCACCCGCCAGTTATCTAAAAGTATGGTCGTTAGTCCGGCCACAACTGCACCAAATAAGCCGATGGATGCCACAATGGTAGTGCCTATTCCCCGGTCTTCTTTTTTCATGGTTTCGCTTACCAAAGTAATGCCTGCACCCAACTCACCGGCCAGTCCAAAACCTGAAACAAAACGTAAAATGGCATACCATAAAGTGTTGGTTACAAAGCCATTGGCAATATTTGCAAGTGAATAAACAATTATGCTTCCAAACAAAACCGATAAACGCCCCTTTTTATCGCCCAAAATGCCCCAAAAAATTCCACCCAGCAACATGCCAATCATTTGGTAGCTTAACAGATCAGAGCCTATTGCAGCCACCATGCTTTTACGTTCGGCATCGTTCGGAAAATCGTTTTTTAAAATATCCTGAAGACTGGCCACCCGTTCCATACCAAAAAGTACCAGGTCGTAAATGTCAACAAAGTAGCCCAAGGCGGCCACTACAATAAGTTTGTTGAGATGTTTGCCAGAGAGTATTTCCTTTAACATTACCTGAAGAATTTTTTTGAAAGTTTGCCCTTTGAGGTTTCTAAAGTTACCAAATAAAGGCCTTCGGCAGCAATGGTGGTATTTAATAAAATTTTGGTGGCATTTACATCTATGTCTTTTGAAATCAATAATTTACCCTGCATATCGTAAACTTTTAGTTTTACAAAACCAAAAAGCGATTCAGAAAGTGCAATACTTAATATGGAGGTATTGGGATTGTAGGCTACTTTAAAATCCAAATCATCGTTCCGGCGGCAAAGCTTGGGTATGCCCCAGCCAATTTTGTTGTTGGGTGCTGCAGCATTAGAACTCCGGCTTTTAATTTCGTTGAGCAATTGGATGTTGTTTAATTCGCGTTTAAATTGCCAAAAACAGGCCACGGCTCCGGCCAAAATGGGTGTGGCAAAAGAAGTGCCATTGCCCGGGTAACAAATGGTGCTTTGATCGCATATCCAGGCACCCCAACCGGTGGCTACCAAATCGGGTTTAATGCGGCCATCGGCTGTTGGGCCAACCGAACTAAATGGAGCGTATCTGCCAACTGTGTCAACAGCACCAACGGTGCAAATGCTATCGGCATCGGCTGGTACACCCACATAATGCCATGGTTTATCACCATCGTTACCTGCCGCATTTAGAACAAATATGCCTTTGCGAGCAGCCATGGTGGCGGCTATACTCATGGGGGCGGTGCGCCCGTTTAACATCCCGTAATTGTGATTTTGCGACGGAATATCAAATTCGGTGTAACCCAGCGAAGTGGTTAACATGTCCACCCCTACACTATCTGCAAATTCGGCACCACGTATCCAGTTGT
>JADLED010000289.1 GCA_020846335.1 Bacteroidia bacterium | reverse complement strand
CGGCTGTAAATGAACAACCCTGTGAACCAGCATGGCCAGGTGTTCCACGCTCATGTCGCCTGATTTGGCAGTATTAAATACCTCCGCCCGGAAGTTACTTAATTGCTTTTGCATAAGTGAGTGCGGGGCTTTAATATCATCTATCAACATGCATTCGGTGGTGCTTCCTCCCATTAAAAATATTCTGAATGCACCTGCTTTTTTATCTTTTAATTGGTTGCCACGAAAGCCATAATTGTTGGTGGTAAATTGGGTGATTGTATCCAAACCGGGTAAGCCTTCTTTTGAAGTGAAGATGTATTTTTGGTTAGGCAGGTAGTGAGAGGGTATATGGCTACTTTTATTTCTGGCCCGTTCCAGTTTTTGAGATTTGTAAGGATCTTCCACAGGAAAAAAACGCAGAACAATTTCTACTAACACTAACAACACAAGTGTTACAGGAATCGTTATTTTAATAAAATTGTTCAGGATTGAAAATCATATAAATATACTACATCCTGTTAAAAAACCGGAACCAAATCTGACATGATAATAATTATCCCAAATCATGCAATAGGCATCGTAGCGAAAGCCCAATAAAACAGGCGGTTTGGTGAATGAAGCATAGTCACCACTATGGTGAAAGAGCCAAACCGGCAAAGCTTACTGTTTTGAAGGGATTTCACCTTGTAGTAGATGTTCTATTGCATGATTTGGGATTATAAACCTTTTTTATTTATTTGTCCACGCATTGGTTTAACGGATGGTTAACCTTTACTGATAAGGTAATAAAAGAAGATTTAATTTTAAATAAATGGTTCAAAATGTAGCCCGTGATTGCAGGTTATTTTTGATAAACCCAAAAAAATTAACACCTTTGAGTTTGCTCTATGATAAGTGTTATTACCACAACCTATAATCGTTGCGAACTTTTAAAATTGGCTCTGGATTCGGTTTTAACTCAAACCTTTCGTGATTTTGAATACATTATCATAGATGATGGTTCTACCGACAATACGCGGAATGAAATAAGCGGCTATGCCGATAAGCGTGTACGGTATTTTTACATGAACAATACCGGCTATCTATCTAAAGCCCGTAATCGCGGACTTGAGGAAGCAAAAGGAAACATTGTTGCGTTTTTAGATTCTGACGATTATTGGCATCAGGATTATCTGATGGAATTGAACACGATTTACCAGAACCCAGAGATAGTATCTTTAATAAGTAATGCCCAGGTGTTTAATGAACAGGAAAGGTACAGGCTTTTGGAGGCCGGTAAACTTAATGCAATGAGCGGTCGCTTATTGCAAGAACATTTACTCAACGATAATTTGGTGATTTACCCGAGCTGTTTTTCATTTAGGTTTAACGGTACGCAAAGATTAAATACCCAACTTAAACATGGCGAGAACGATCTCATCCTTAAAACACTTGCTGTTGGCAATTCACTCATTAGCATGAAAGAGCTGGTGTACATACGTAAACATGATGCAAACATTAGTGCTCCCAAAACCTACGACTCTCTTTTTATACAGGGTTATTTTGAAGAGTACATAAGCCTGGATTTTTTGAGGCAGAACCAGCTTATTAGTAAACCCCTTTACAGGAGGGCTTATTCGCGCTATTTGTTTAAGCAGGCTGAAAAAATGTACTCTATCGGATCAAAGGGCAAAGCATGGACTACTTATCTGCGTTCTTTTTTTAAGTATCCTTTAAGAATAAAAGCCTTAGCGCGGGCGCTAAGAATAGATCGTTTTTTTTAACTAGTTTCTTTATACATTTTTTGAAGCAATATCAGGTTGGTGTAAACTGCAATTGTATTAGCTGCAAAGGCTCCGGTATGCCCGAACATTTTGGTTAACAAACAGGCTAATAAAACATTTGCAAGCCCCGAAATCAGTAGGCAACGTAAAACAAGGTCCTGCCTTTCTAAGCGCGTGTAGCGATACATTTGCATCAATACCCGGGTAAAACCAAACACATTTGCAATTATTAAAGTGCAAAAGAAGGCGCTTAGTGTGAGGCGAAAATAATAAGTACACAACACGTACACTGCCAGTGCAGATAAAAGTGAGAAAATAAAGCCTGTGTAAACAGAGGACTGAACGAACTTACCAAATACTTTTTGATTGTATCTGAGTATGCCTGCCACAAAGGTGCCATTAATGGCTGCGTAGGCAATAAGGCAAAAACTTATCAGATTAGTGATGATGTAATAAATACTCATACTTTGTTTGCCAAGGAAAAACCCTGTTACATATAAATCAGCCTTAGAACATAAAAAACCTGCCAGCGAAATATAAAAAAACAACGAGGATTTTTTAATGACCTGCATGCATGCATTAATATTCAGTGTTAATGCCATTTCTGCCCGGAACATAACGAAGTAAAATGCGATGCGAAGCAGCTCTAAAACCAACAGCTCCATCAAAAAAATAGTTGGATTATCTTTGTTCCCATCATTAAAAATAACTAGGAGTAAGCCAAGACTGAGAACAGAATCAATTGCTAATGAGAGATGATATTTTTTTCTCAACACAATAAGCGCTTCATATACCTGACTAAATGTTTTTAAAAGAAGGTAAGCCGCAATAAAACATTTAACCATTAAATCAACCGGCAATAAGAATACAAAAGAAATGAGTAAACAAGAAGCCAGAAGTTTGCTTCCAAGTAGCCCGGCTGTAAGTTCTTTTATTGCAAATGGCTCTTTAGCGTATGCTTTTGTTATATAATCTTTACCACCCCAATTACTAAACACAAAAAGAAAATTGATGATGGAAATACTGTAAACATAAGTGGTAAGAATGCCACCGGCTTTATACCGCAAAAGAATGTAATTAACAATAATACCAAAAAAACTGACCAGAAAAGAGCGTGAGAGGTTGGAAACAATCTGTAAGAAACGCTGAACAAGTCGTCCGCGGTTTTTATAATTTTGAGTATTTGTTGAAATATTGCCCAATTACTACTTATTTCTTTTTAACAATAAAGGTCTTTCCACATAATTAAAAAGCGCAGTGGTTATTAGGGCAAGCACAGTAAAATAAAAAAATGTAAAACCTAATGCCTGAACTAAAGTGGAAGGTTTAAAAAAACAAAGCAATGAAAACTGAATGAAGTATAAATGCGTTAACAATAAAGAGTAGCTAATAAGGCTGATGTGTGTGACCAGGGCTTTTAATTTGTTTGAAAGTGTTGAGAATATAGTAAAATAAAAATAAGTCAGCGCAATGCAGCAACACATTGGTACAGCAGTAAATAACAAAGACTTAAAAAGCAGCGGATGAAGTTTTATACCCACATAATAAATTAAGAGGCTACCACCTATACCGCCAAGTAACAAATAGTTTTTATTTCTTTTAAAAAAAGCGGTGTTTGTTTCAACCAGTATAAGTGCCAAAAAGCCGTATAATAAAGCATCCAGCCTAAATACAACAATCTTGCGCAATTGCCAGTCTGTTTCCGGATTATTGTTTATGACATAGTTTATTCTTAGCGCACTGATAATCACTATTTCTAATAGAATCTGAACTACAAGTTGTTTTTGGCTTAAGGGATTTTTGAATAATTTTACTGCGGCATATACCGGTAAAGGCAGCAACAAAAACGACCATTCCTCAATAGCGAGTGGCCATACTTCGGGGAAAAAACCGGGGTGCGGCCAGGCAAAATTCTGAAAGAAGAAAAAATAACTGGCGAAATTAAAATTAACTTTAAAAAAACTTAGTTCAGAATATTGG
>JADLED010000288.1 GCA_020846335.1 Bacteroidia bacterium | reverse complement strand
TATTGATTTAATGTGCAAGGCAAAAGACATGGCCAAAGAACGCCCGTCTCCAATGGTTAATCTGGTGAGCCAAAAAATGGGCATACACGAGTGGAGCTACGATAACGCGGTTGTTAACGATGCCCGCCATGTGGTGCCTCAAGCCGAAAAAGCACAAACACTCAAAAGCATTAAAAAGGAAGTGGAATTGGGCTTTAATCCATTGGACGGGTTTAAAGAAGCCGAACGCTGCCTCAACTGCGACGTGCAAACCGTGTTTACCGAAACCAAATGCATAGAGTGCGATGCCTGCATGGACATTTGCCCAACAGCCTGCATTAACTTTTTAGATAATCAGGAAGAAGAAGACGATTTACGCGCGGTGTTAAAAGCACCTGCCAAAAATAAAACAAAGGATTTGTATGTTTCTGCACCACTCAATACCAAACGGGTGATGGTGAAAGACGAAAACGTGTGCTTACACTGCGGCCTCTGTGCAGAGCGCTGTCCAACATCTGCCTGGGATATGCAAAAGTTTTTTTACAATGTAACAAAAGCAGGTAAGGGCTAACGGAACATCCGCGCCAGGGATGGAGCGGCCTGTTTGAGCTCCTTAATCCAACCGCATTTCAATGAAAACTCCGGAGCGGTTGGATTAAGAGCGAGTAGCGACAGCCCGCCCGCCTGCCTGCCATTGCGCAGGCCCGAGTGCGGCAGGCAGGGGCGCCCAAATAAGACCCAAAAAACAAATTAAGAATAGAGTGAACGAAGAATTGAAAGTATAAAATGAACAACGATAATAAAATAAACGACTTTGTAGTAAGATTTGCCAACGTAAACGGAACCGGTTCGGCAAGTGCCAACTTTTTATTTACAAAAGCCATTTTCCGAATGGGAATTCCGGTAACGCCTAAAAACATTTTTCCAAGTAACATACAGGGCTTGCCCACCTGGTACGAAGTTCGCGTGAGCGAAAAAGGTTATCTGGGAAGAAGAAAAGGCATCGACCTGATGGTGGCCGTTAACCCTCAAAGCATGTTGCAGGATGTGAAGTCGGTTAGAAGAGGCGGTTATTTCCTTTACGATTCATCTAAAAAACTGCATTCGGAATTTATACGTGAAGACATAAATTATTTAGGCATTCCCTTAATGGAAATGTGTAACGCCGCATACACCGATGCCCGTCAACGCCAACTTTTTAAAAACATTATTTATGTGGGTGCCCTGGCGGCTCTTTTAGACATCGACTTTAAAGAATTTGAAGGTTTACTGGCAGAGCAATTTAAAGGCAAGGAAAAACTAATTCCTGCCAACATCAAGGCCCTTACACTTGGCATGGATTATGTGAAAGCCAATTTTAAATACCCGCTCGAGTTTAAGTTAGAGCGCCGCGACCTTGTAGGCGATAGCATAATGATTGATGGCAACACTGCCTGCGGACTCGGAGCCGTGTACGCCGGAGCCACTGTGGCCGCCTGGTACCCCATCACACCATCCACTTCAGTAGTGGAGGCATTTAGCGATTACGCCCACGAATACCGCGTAGACCCCGTAACCGGAAAAAGCAACGTGGCCATTGTGCAGGCCGAAGATGAACTTGCCGCCATTGGAATGGTGATTGGTGCCAACTGGAACGGCGCCCGCTCATTTACTGCCACCAGCGGCCCGGGTTTAAGTTTAATGAACGAATTTTTAGGCCTGGCTTACTTTGCCGAAATACCAACGGTGTTGATTGATGTGCAGCGCACCGGCCCATCCACAGGAATGCCAACTCGCACGCAACAATCGGATATTATGGAAGCCGCTTATGCATCGCACGGGGATACCAAACATGTGTTGTTGTTTCCGGCCTCACCAAAAGAATGTTTCGACATGACCGTGGAAGCATTTGATTTAGCAGAAGGTTTACAAACACCAATTATGCTAATGACCGATTTGGATTTGGGAATGAACGATCACGTAAGTCCGCCATTGGTTTGGGACGACAAACGTGCCTATAAACGCGGTAAAGTGTTGGATGCGGAAGCACTGGACAAAATAGAAAAATTTGGCCGCTATAAAGATGTGGATGGCGATGGCATTCCTTACCGTACCATTCCTGCCACCCACCCTACCAAAGGTTCTTACTTTACACGCGGCACCTCTCGCGATGAATATGCGGCCTACACCGAAGATAGCGGAGCATATCAATACAATATGGATCGCCTGATAAAAAAATGGAACACCGCCAAAGACATGGTGCCCGCTCCACAGGTTTATCAGGAAAAAAACACGAATGAAAGTGGCATTTTATTTTTCGGCACCTCTACTTACGCCGCCGAAGAAGCCCTGGATATTTTAAAAGAAAACGACATTCCAATGGATGCCATTCGTATTAAATCGTTTCCGTTTAATAAAACCGTTGAAGACTTTATTCATAGTCACGACAAAGTATACGTGATTGAACAAAACCGTGATGGACAATTAAAAAGTTTGCTCACAATTGAATTGGGCATCAATCCGGATAAATTAATTTCGGTGTTAAATTACGATGGCACCCCAATTACCGCAGAAGTTATTTTACGACAAATTTCAAACAAATTCGCCTCCGACAGTCACATTCAAAAAGCAAAAGCAGTATGAGTTATTTACGTCCAAAATTTCGTCACCCCGAATTACCAAAAAATAAATTAGGTTATACCTTAGATTATTACGAAGGTTCTCTTTCCACTCTGTGCGCCGGTTGCGGGCACGATTCCATCAGCGCCTCCGTTGTGCAGGCTGCCTTTGAAATGGATATTGAGCCACACAAACTGGCCAAACTTTCGGGCATTGGTTGTTCGAGCAAAACACCGGCCTATTTTTTAAGTAATTCGCACGGCTTTAACTCAGTGCATGGCCGTATGCCTTCAGTGGCTACAGGCGCTTATCTGGCCAACCGCGATTTAATTTATTTTGGTGTTTCAGGAGACGGAGATACCGCCAGCATTGGCATGGGGCAATTCATTCATGCAGTGCGTCGTAATTTAAACATGATTTACATTGTGATGAACAATGGTTGTTATGGCTTAACCAAAGGACAGGATTCTGCCACCGCCGACCTTGGTTCTAAAAACAAAAGTGGCAATACCAATCCCTTTGAATCAATCGATTTGGCCAGCCTTGCTCTTGAAATGGGCGCAGGCTTTGTAGCTCAGAGTTTTTCGGGAGATAAACGTCAGTTGGTTCCATTAATAAAAGCCGCCATGAAACACAAGGGCTTTGCCTTTATCAATGTGATTTCGCCATGCGTTACGTTTAACAATAATGTAGGTTCAACAAAATCGTACGACTATGTACGTGAACACGTAGAAGCCACTTCCACCATTGATTTTGTGCCCGAAATGGCCGAAATTACCACCAGTCATCAGGAAGGCACATTGCAAAAAGTAAAAATGCACGATGGTTCGCTCATCAACTTACACAAGTTGGCGAACGATTGGGACCCAATGGACAGGCGCTCGGCAATGAACGCCATGCAAAATGCCAAAGAAAAAGGAGAGATTTTAACAGGTCTTTTATTTTTGGATGAAAGTGGTAACGAGCTTCACGACATTTTAAATACCAGCGACAAACCATTGAATAAAATGGTGGAGTCGGAATTGTGTCCCGGCTCAGAAATTCTTAAATCTATTAACGCAGGTTTTAGATAATTAATTTGGTGTTTCACAAAAATTAGAACAATTGCGCCAGGCAGATTTGCATTGTGGGCAATGAACGCCGATGTTGTTTTTGCGAAAAAGCCGGAGCTGCTAATAGGTTGAAGTAAAGTAGAAATTAATAAAAACAAAACCATGAATACCTATTACAAACCATCCGGCGCAATGGCACCCATTTCTATTATTTACTTTCTTATTTTGTGCTTTTTAATTGTTCCCTTGCTGGCATTGGGTTATGCCTACGCCACCTGGTACATACCGTTTATTTATATCAACATCATTATAGCCGCTGCATTGGGTGCCTTTACCGGTGTAATAGCCGATAAACTGGTTATTAAAAAAGGGATGGTACGGAATCCTATTTTAGCTCTGGTATTTGGAATGATTGCGGGACTGTTTGCCTGTTATTTTCAGTGGGCCGTTTGGGTGAGTTTAGTAATTAATGCCGGCGATCATGTAGGTTTTGATAGTTTAGGTTTTACGGTTAGTAATATAAAAATTGTTCAGGTGTTCCAGTTAAGCTTTCACCCCGAAATGCTTTACAGATTAGCAAGCGCAATTAACGAATCAGGTACATGGAGCATTAAAGGTGGCCAGGTAAGTGGCATTCCTCTTACAATTATTTGGATAATAGAAGCGTTAATTATTACAGGCATTTCTCTGGCCTTAGCCTACGTTCCTTCCAAAAAACCCTTTAGCGAAAATAACAATCGGTGGTTTGATGAGTTTGAATTAGGTAAATTGTTTACTCTGATTGAAAACAAAGAACAGTTTGTTAAAGACCTCGAAGCCGGCAAAGAAGAAGCTTTACAAACACTTCCTTTTTGCGAAAATGAAACATCGGCTCACAGCAGAATTACACTTTATGGCGATGAAAGTGATTATTATGTGAGTATTGCAAACAAATTACCGAAGACAAATAAGGACGGTAAAATTGAATTTAGTGAAGAAGATGTTGTAACCAATCTCAGCATAAGTTACAAACTCGGATCGGAATTGTTACAAAAAGGAAAATAGGTGCTCGCTTAAATTGAATGGGCTGAACTTAAAGCCTTGATTCCACGAATTAAAGCACGGTCTCCATTAGCACTTCTTTTTCAAACACCTGAAAAAAGTTCTTTTTCATTGCTCCAGTACTGGGGTTTTACATTACCTTTCAAAATGTAGTTCACAGGAAGTTCTTTTCTATTTTTAAGTGGAATAATTAGTGTAAACGGTTTTTTAAATATGAAATCGATGCTTTACACCAAAACCTGGATCGAAAAGTTGACAAAATAAAAATCCCCTTGTTCGGGTTTCACTGCAAATAATACCAATTGTAATTATTATGCAGTGCAATTGACAAACAATAATATACAATGGTAATGCCGATATAACAGTGAATTAAAGGCTTAATTACTACCAAAGCTCTGCCAATTCCGGCAAGCTGGCGCGGGTATCCTCACCCCGCAAGGCATCCAACTGATTACTTATTCTTACAAACTCCGGAATAAGCGCACTCTTATCGCCACTCATCATAAACTCCAAACATTGTTTGAGTTCGTTTATTTGTATATCGAGTTTGCCATGCCCGGTTACTTTTGGAATGCCCATTAAATCAAAGTTTCCACCCCATTTTTTAATGTGCTCTTCTTTAGGAGCTTCAGGTGGATTAAGCCTGGCGTAATCAATCACCCACTGAATGTGATCTTGAATTAATTTGCCGGCCTTTTCCTTTAAGTGAACGGGCAAAATTTGTATGCTGTAATAGGGTGGACTTTTAAGCACGTGTGGAATAAATTCATCTATCTTAATCAGCTGTTGTTCCACCAAACTTTTATGAAACTGAGGTAAACTAAAAATATTAAAAACACTGATGGTGGGCGTTAACATAAAATCCACATTCGGACAAATTTCAAGCATTTTTTTCCGGTTTAATACCGCCTGGCTCCAGTTTAAACCATGGCGCTGCAACATGCCCCTTGCACCCGAATCGTCTAAACTTGCATGAATAAACACATCGTCAAACAATTTCCACACTTCTAAAAACTCAGTGCCTTTAAAATTGGTTTGACTAAAATTGGTGTTATACCTTAATTTCACCTGAAAGCGTTTACGCTCAATAAGTTTGTTTATTAAAAATAAATGCTCGGGCATAAGCAAGGGTTCGCCTCCCGCAAAATACAATTCTTCCAGATTATCTATCACATTGTCTAATTGTTTCACCAGTGCTTCAAAATTTGCCGGGCCTTTGTGAATTTTTGTTTCGTAATTGGTTTGTCCAAGGGCCTTTGCATCTTCAAACCACGAGGAACTTGAATGGTGGCCACAAATGCGACAACTCAGGTTACACAGGTTAGATAGACGAATATCCCAATACACCGGCTGCGCGTTTTTAGAAAAACCGTTTCGTTGGGTATCATTTACCAAAGGCAAATGGTGTGCATATAAAAAGTTCACGGTTTTTCGTTTGCTTCTTAAGCCGTTTTGTTCGTTCAGGTAACACTGGTGGCAGCGTTCATCTGGCTTATCGGCCATCATTGATTTTCTGAAAGCCCGCATTTTTTCGCCGTTCCATATTTCGTTCACATTTTGTGTGTTCACGTTGCCAAAGGTTTTATCCTCTTCCCACGAAGCAAGGCAACACGGACCCACGGTGCCTTTTTGCGAAACAAATAAATGCACCCAGGGGTTCATGCAAAAGGCCTTGCTGTTTTTAAGATCTTGTACCGTTTTTATTTTATTTCGTTTAAAAAACATGCCTTATGCTGTGGATTTTTTTAATGCCAATTATTTGGTTTATCGTCCACCCTGCCTGAATAAGCCTTTCGATTGTGCTTCCACATAATATTTTTTGGCAAGGCTGTCTTGTTTAAGGGTTTGGTAACGGCCAATTACAGCTCCATAAACCTTTTGCGGATCGGCACCAAAACGTAACATTTCAAGTGTGGCTTTGGTAGATAGTTCCATCTCCTTTTTTTCAAAATAAATGGCTCCAAGTGCTTCGTAGATATAAGAAGATTCAGAAAACTTAGCGCGTGCGGTTTCAACCGTTTTAAATGCCTCCTCAAATTCGCCCAAACGCGATTGAGTGATTGCCAGACGGAAATACGTGATTAAGACTTCCGGCGCCAATTGCAATGATTTTAAAAGATGCGTTTTTGCTTTGGTATAATTACCGGCACTATAAAGTGCGTCGCCCATGTAAAAATGTGGGTCGGCCTGATTGGGAAAAATGGCCAGCATGGTATCGAGCAAAACAATGGCCTCGTTAAATCTGCCTGTTTTGTTATAGTAATCTGCCAGTGAAAGCTGGGAGTAATATGCTTCTTTGCTAATGGCAATGCTTTTTTGATAGTGTTGTATCATTTCATTCTCCACTTCAGGATTATAGTTTTGCATTAATTTCTTTTTCAGATTGTCGGCGTAATAATTATGTGCACGCGAGCAGTTTTCCAACCGTGGCATGTCGCCTGAAGTCAGCGTCCAATCGTTTTTCCAAACAGCATTGCGGGTAAAGGTTTTTATACTAAGTAATAACGCAACTAAAAGAAATGCCATGCGAAAGTTTTTTTGAGAACGTGTATTGTTTTGTTGAAGGGAAAAGAAATTACTAACCTTTGCATCTTTAAGTGACATTCCAAACAAATGAAAGGCGCCAAATACCACTGCAATGCAAAGGCCTAATGATGGACTAAACAAAAAACGGTCGGCCATGGTGTCGGCAAGAGTAATAAAAAGATGGGTGTAAATGGAAATGCTTATAAAATAAAACAAAATGCCGTAAGCCATTTCGGGGTATTTTTTAAAACGGAAAACAGCAAACCCAATCAGGGCGAGATTAAGCAACAGCGATACGTAAACCAGTGGGCTGCTCCAACTGGCCACAGGCACCACGTTGTATCCATAAAAATAAACCAGATTAAGCGGCCACACAAAGTTTTTAAGGTAAAGCAACAATACGGTAAGAGCATTGGCAATTTTGGTACTGAACACATCGGTGTAAAAAAAACTGTTTCCAAGCAAACCTCCTTCGAAATAAATGCCTGCCCCTTCCGACATTTGTTTACCGCTGCTGCCACTGTTAATGAGTTTGAGAATAAGCGCACTCACAATTGCCAAAAAGAGAATGGCAAGTAGTGGTTTAACCAGTTGTTTGATGCGACCAAAACCTTCTGGATAAAGGAGGGTGAGTGGAATTATGGCCAAAAACACGATGGCATTTTCTTTGGATAAAAAGGCCAGCACAAAAAGTAGTACCGAGTAAATTAAATATTTAAGTTGCGCACTTTTGCCGTAATTTAAAAAATGGCTCAGCGACAATAAACTAAACAAGAGCGCAAAAATTTCGTCGCGGCTTTTTATATTGGCCACCGCTTCCACGTGTACGGGGTGTACCATGTAGAGCACGGTTATTAAAAAAGGTGCCAGGTTTCCAAACTTATAAAACAATTTTCGCAACACACCAAACATCACCATGCAAAGCAGGGCAAAGTATATTACATTCATAAAATGACTGACTGCGGGTGTGTTTTTAAAAAGTCCGTATTCAATGGCAAAAGAGCAAAGGGTAATAGGACGGTAACCGTATTTGTCGGCTTTGTAGTCGCTGTGGTATTTCACAAATAAATCCGGAATAGCACTTATGCCTTTTTTTACGCGCGGATTTTCTGTAATTACAATGCTGTCGTCCCAGGCATAATCAAACCCAATGGTATTGGCATAAAGCGCAAAGGCCATCAAAAACAAAAAAAGTTTCAATTTAAAGTCGGCATCTTTTGCCATAAAACCAAAGGTGTTTAAAAAGTAAAGATGTTGAAAATAATGTAATATCCATATTAATTACGAAGAAATTAAAAGCCAGTTCAGGCATAGCGCCTTGTGGTTTTTGTTGTTTAAAACCACCATCGAAAGCTTGTATAGCAATTCCGAAACCTACAAACCATAGGGGATTTCGGTAATTTAAAGTATGATTTCATTTAAAAATAGTTTTTATATTTGAGTACCACGAATGACAAGCGCCACACACGATAATTTTTTAGCATTAATCCGCAATCAGTTCAGGCCCGAAGACCGCGAGGCCATTACTCTTGATACCGATTTAAAAACACTTAACGAGTGGTCGTCGTTACAAACCATGATTATTGTGAACGAAATTGACAAAGCCTACAACGTGATTCTTGGTTTTGAAGATTTAAAAAACGCCAACACCGTGGCTCAACTCTTTAACATTGTTCAGTCGCGCGGCAGGTAATGGCTTTTTTTTCCATAGCAAACATCGCCCTTAAAGGCATCAGCGCCGCGGTTCCTAAAACAGTGGCTTCAAACAGCACCCTTCAGGGTTATTCGCCCGAAGAACTTCAAAAATTAATTTCAACCCTTGGCATTCAACAACGCCGTGTAGCACAGGCAGAGCAGTGCGCTTCCGATTTTTGCATGGCCGCTGCCAATCAATTAATCAACGAACTAAACTGGAACCGGTCAGAAATTGATGTGTTGTTTTTTGTTTCGCAAACACCCGACCATACTTTGCCCGGCACCAGCATGTACATTCAGGAAAAACTCGGCCTTTCAAAATCCTGTGCCACTTTCGACATTAATCAGGGCTGTGCGGGTTATGTTTACGGTCTGTCGCTCATCAGTTCCTTCATGTCGGCCAGTGGATTAAAAAAAGGTTTATTGTTGGTGGGCGATACCATTACCCGCCTCATTTCGCCACACGACAGAAGTTTGCTGCCCATTTTTTCAGATTGTGGAACCGCAACTGCGCTGGAGTTTGATAAAAGTGCACAACAACTAAATTTCAACATCAGTACCGAGGGCGCCGATTACCAGACCATTATTGTTCCCGAAGGTGGCGCCCGTTTTCCAATTAACCAAAACTCGTTCGAATACAAACAAACAGAGGGCAACATCCAGCGCCAGGGCCATCACCTTGCCATGAAAGGATTGGACGTGTTTAATTTTAGTTTAAAAAAAGTAACACCAAATGTGGAAGAGCTTTTGTTGCAATCGTATCTGAGCACCTCCAACATCGATTATTTTGTGTTCCATCAGGCCAATCAACTCATCCTCGAAGCACTCACCAAAAAACTGGGACTCGATTCATCTAAAGTACCATCCTCCTTAAAAGAGTTTGGAAACACCAGTGGTGCCACCATTCCGCTTACCATTGTCACAAATATGTCGGCGCAAAATAGGCTTATTGACTGTAAAATGGTACTTTCGGGTTTCGGGGTGGGCTTGTCTCTGGCTTCGGCTGTAGTTAATTTTAACCAAGTGCTTTGCCCCGTATTGATTGAGCTTTAATGGATAAATTGGCATTTTCGTTTGTTATTCCTGTTTACAAAAGTGTGGCCACACTCGGGCCGCTTTATCAGGCTATTGACGACATGATGCGCGCAAGCAGTCAAAGCTTTGAAGTGATATTTGTGGAAGACAATGGCTCCGAAGAGAGCTGGAGAAAATTACTCGAATTAAAAAAACAATTTCCGGCAAACATTACACTGATTAAACTCACAAAAAATTTCGGACAAAACGGTGCCACGCTCTGCGGCATTGATACCGCGGTTGGCAACATGCTCGTAACACTCGACGACGATTTGCAGGTGCATCCTTTCGAAATAAAAAAACTAATTGCCTACCAACAACAACATCAGTGCGACGTGGTTTATGGTGTGTCGAAAGAACAAACGGGTTCAGTGTTTCGCAACACCGGCTCGCGCTTAATTAAAAAAATATTTAATAAATCAGAAGGCGGTTCCAACATCGGTTCATCCATTCGCCTGATGAACCGCAACATTGCCGATCATCTTCGTAACCACTCGCAGGACCATTTATTCATCAATCAGGTAGTATCGTGGTACACCTTTAATACCGGATTTGTAGAAATAGAGCGGAGTCCGCGTCCGGAAGGCAAATCGGGGTATAACATTTTTCAGTTGTTTGCCATGGCCTTTCGCTTAATATTTTTATACACCAGCCTGCCGCTAAAATTAATGATTGCGATTTGTAGCATTAGTTCAAGTGGCTCACTGGCATTGGCAGGCTATTACATCTACCGTCATTTTGTATTTGGGCAGGGACTCGGATTTTTGGTACTCATTGTCATTGCCATATCACTCATTCTGGCAAGCATCAGTATTATGGGAATTTATTTAAACAGAATTTATTCGGCAAGGGTTAGAAAACCACACTACGCCATTAAACTAAAGCTGTAATGCACATAAAAAAATACGGAATTGTTTTAGAACGCTTAAATGAAGAAGATTTGGAAATGGTTCGTCAGTGGCGCAATTCCGACCACGTGCGCGCCAACATGCACTATCAGGGCATTATAACACCCGACATGCAACACAACTGGTTTCACACCATGGACCGCACAAAAAATTTATACTTTGTGATTGTGAGCGATGGAAAAAAAATCGGGCTTGTTAATTTAAAAGACCTTCACTACAATTTAAAAACCGCCGAAGCTGGCATTTTTATTGGCGAAACGGAGCACCTC
>JADLED010000287.1 GCA_020846335.1 Bacteroidia bacterium | reverse complement strand
GGTTGATTTAATTAAAGCTGTAGGCAGAACCCCGGTTCAACGCGACACACTTTACAACATTGTGACAGAATATAAATAATCACACAGTTTTAATTATTAAAATGAATTTGTTATTTTCGCTCTCAAATTTTTAACGTAACAATCAAATGAAAAAAATCTCCACATTTATTATCCTGATGTTTGCATTGGGTACCTACGCACAAGACGCAGCCACTGCTAAAAAAGACACCAGCTACTGGAAAAAATCAGGCTTTTTGGGACTGAATGCCAGCATGACACAATTAAGTAACTGGCAAGGTGGTGGTCAGAATAACATTGCCATTAACGGAATTTTTAACTACCAAGCCGAATACAAAAAAGGAAAACACCAATGGTTGAATAAACTCGATGCCCAATATGGTATCATTCGTCCGGGTAATGCCAATTTGTTTCGCAAAAACATCGACCAGTTATTTGCCCTTTCTAAATACAACATCGACGCTTTTAGTAAATACTGGTTTTATATGGCTCAGGCCGATTACCGCACACAATTTGCACCGGGTTTAAATTACGATGGTGATAATGTGGTTGGTCGTGCTGTTTCTGATTTAAACTCGCCTGGCTACATTCAGTTGGCCATTGGTTTGGATTACAAACCCACCAATTATTTTTCGGCCACCTTTGCCCCTTTAGCTGGTAAAATCACCACTGTTAACCGCCAATACCTGGCCGACGCCGGCGCCTTTGGGGTTGAAAAGGCTACTTACGATGCCAACGGTGTATTATTAACTCCTGGCAAACGTTTGCGTGCCGAATTTGGTGGCAGGTTAATGCTTAAGTTTAAAAAAGACATTGCTAAAAATTTGAATCTTGACTCTTATCTCGATTTGTTCTCGAATTACATGCACAATCCTGGTAATATTGACGTGGTTTTTAATAACCTGGTAAGTTATAAACTTAGCAAATACATCACCGCTACCCTTGTTGTTCAAACTTTATACGACGACGATATTACCGTTTACCGTTACAGCTCATTGTTTAAACCTGAAGATAACATCAACGGTCCGCGCCTTCAGGTTATTAGCACCTTTGCTGTTGGATTTGGTTACAAATTCTAAACATTTTATCCTTAACTTAGAGCCGTCCCTAATAAAGGACGGCTTTTTTTTTGATGCGATTTTTGGTTTTATTTTTGTTGCTGCCTCTGCTACATATCTGTCAAACCGACGGACAAAAAACCTTTAGCCTTAAACCCTCGCTGGGCATTAATGGTTGTCAGGTTCACGGCGACAACTATTCGGGTTACCACAAATTGGGCTTGTTTGCCGGTACGGCTGTAAATGCCAAAATCAATCTTCGTTCATCGCTCGAACTTGGGTTTTATTTTTCGCAAAAAGGTGCCAGGCACAATCAAAATCCTAAGTCGGGCGACTACTCGTTCTATCGGCTCAATCTCAATTACATCGATCTTCCTTTGAGCTATCGCTTTATTTTTCATCCCGATTATTTTGTAACCGGAGGTCTTTCGTTTGCCTACCTGATTAATTACAACGAAAACATTAACAACGCCAACATGTCGGCCTACTCCAACTTTAATAAAACCGAAATTGGATTAAACGGTGGCATAGGTCGCCGTATAAAAAATGGCTTGAGCGTGGAGCTAAGAACCTGCAACTCCATAGTGGCCATCAGAAACTACGGGCAGGCGGCTACATTGGTTTACTACAACAATCCCATTGCGCGCTTTTTTAATAAAGGATTTTACAACAACCTGCTGAGTTTATTTTTTACGTATCAGCTAGGCCAACAGCAACAAAGTGGAAAACAAAAAACATAAAATAGCCATCGCAGTTACTGGTGCCAGTGGCAGTATTTACGCCAAATTGCTCATAGATAAAATGCTACAACTAAGCGGGCAGGTGCAGGAAGTATCGTTGGTAATGAGCGATAACGCAAAAGCAGTTTGGGAACTGGAACTAGGCAATAACGCATACAAAAATTATCCGTTCAGGATTTTTGAAAAGAACGATTTTTCAGCACCCTTTGCTTCGGGCTCAGCCAAATACAACACTCTTATTATTTGTCCGTGCAGCATGGGCACTTTGGGGCGTATTGCCTCGGGGCTAAGCAACGATTTGGTAAGCCGTGCCGCTGATGTAATGCTTAAGGAAAGACGCAAACTTATTTTGGTAACCCGCGACACCCCATTAAACCTCATACACATAAATAACATGAAAACGTTAACCGAAGCCGGTGGCATTGTTTGTCCGGCATCTCCTTCGTTTTACTCAAAGCCCCAAACCATCGAAGAACTTGCCGATACCGTAGTAAGTCGTCTTCTTGATTTGGCTGGTCTGGAAAACAAAACGTTCAGATGGGGCGAGTGATTTGTGTTTAAAACCTTTTCCGTGCCGGCATACTACAAAATAAAAATTATGTCAAAACACAATTTACCAATTTATTTTTATTAATTTCGGCATTCAGAAAGTGTTTTTTTCTTATGCATTCAACCCAATCAAACAAAATTAAATTCAATACTCTACTATTGTGTTTGCTACTGATTTTTACAAGTGTTGTTTCCTGCAAAAAATATCCCGAGGGACCTGCCATTTCCATTAGCAGCAAGTCATCGAGGTTATCCAATGTTTGGAAAGTAGAGAAGGTAATAAAAAACGAATCCGATATAAGCAGCCTGTTTACATCTACCAATTATACTGAAACCTACGAAAAAAACGGCTATTTTTCATTTTCATCATCGCTGTTTATTGGTAGTGGCTCCTGGAACTTTGCCAATAATAACACCATGATTAAGCGAGGCGGTGTTAATGGACAAATCAGTTCTGATATTACTATTTTGCGGTTAAAAAACAATTCGTTGTGGTATAAAAGTACCTTTAATGGCGATAGTTACGAGTTTCATTTAATTCCTAATTAAAAAGCAACCATTCAAAAAATCATTTCACGATTTTATATTAATAAGTTACTGGAAACAACCTATTTGTAGACTAAATTTGGAATTAGCCTGTCTTGAGAGGACTAATGCCCCGTTTAAGGTTCTATGTCACATCTGAATCTCAAGTTTTTTTGAACCATTTTCTCCTACTTTACTGTTTATTTCCATTAATTTTCTGCAGTATATAACAAATTAGGCCTTACAGATTATTTTAAGCTTGCGCACTTGAATATCCGACCTTTCATTTGCCCTTTAAATAAAGCAATGTTCAAAAGAATATTGTATTTGTTGGTTCAAGTATATTCACGTTTATATCCAAGAGTGTAGCGAAGGTAGAATTTGAGTTGGTTTTCGTACTATTAGCAACAACCTCTCTTTTTTTTATTTAAGTGCTGGCATAATATTAAGTAATGGGCAAAAAAAAATCCCCACATTACTGTGAGGATTTTTTTAAAATTGGCATCGACATACTCTCCCGGGCTTTAGACCAAGTACCATCTGCGCTGGCGGGCTTAACTTCTCTGTTCGGAATGGGAAGAGGTGATCCCCGCCGCAATAGACGC
>JADLED010000286.1 GCA_020846335.1 Bacteroidia bacterium | reverse complement strand
CTTTGTGTTGTTCTTCATTATTTTTGTGGCATTAAAAGGTTTGCCGCCCTGGCAGTTTGTATTTCTTCCTTTGGTAATTGTGTATGGCCTTACCTTTAGTTTTGCCATAGGTCTGCTTATTGCCACCGCATCGGTTAAATACCGCGATGTAAAATTTATTCTACCTTTTTTAATTCAGATTTTGTTTTATGCCTCGCCGGTATTTTTGAGTTCAGAATTTATTTTAAACCTGCACATTCCCGAAGCACTCAAGGTAATTTACCAGTGCAACCCTTTTGTTTTTATCCTCAATGCCTTTAAATACTGTCTTTACGGTCAATTCGAGAGTTTTAGCATTACGTATGCATTTGTGTCATTGGGTATTACCTTAGCCATGCTTTGGTCATCCATCCGTTATTTTTTAAACTTCGAAAAATCGTTTGCTGATTATATTTAACCATGAGTGAACCGGCTGTAAGAATAGAAAACATTAGCAAAAGTTATAAGTTGCTTCACAGGCAAAAGGGTCAAAACGATTCAATAATTTCGGCATTTGCCGGTGGATTAAAAGACGTGTTTAAACGCTGCGAAGAACGAAATTCCACCGAAGAATTTTGGGCACTTAAAGACATTAATCTCGAACTTAACAAAGGCGACCGCATTGGTATAATCGGTAGGAATGGAGCCGGAAAGTCAACCCTGCTAAAAATATTAAGCCGTATTGTTAAGCCCACCACAGGCCGCATGGAATATGATGGCAGAATGGCCAGCCTTTTGGAAGTTGGTACCGGTTTTCATGGCGACCTTTCGGGGCGTGAAAACATTTACCTCAATGGCTCCATTTTGGGAATGAGCAAAAAAGAAATTGATGCCAAGTTTGAAGAAATTGTGGCCTTTAGCGAAGTTGAAAAATTTTTAGACACACCCGTTAAGCGCTACAGCAGTGGCATGTATGTACGTTTGGCCTTTGCGGTGGCAGCTCACCTCGAATCAGAAATCTTAATCGTTGACGAGGTGCTGGCAGTAGGCGATGTGGCTTTTCAGAAAAAATGCCTTGGCAAAATGAAAGAAATTTCGGGTCAGGGAAAAACCATTTTGTTTGTGAGTCACAACATGGCCGCCATTCAGAACCTTTGCAACAAAGGCATGATTTT
Organism: Bacteroidia bacterium; assembly: GCA_020846335.1. GTDB lineage: Bacteria > Bacteroidota > Bacteroidia > B-17B0 > Aurantibacillaceae > Aurantibacillus. Next base: position 3,031 of record JADLED010000286.1, on the reverse strand, counting down.
GAGCGGTGGCAGGGTAAAACTTGGCGTAAGCGAAGCCCAACATGCCATTAAAGAGTACATGAAAGACTCTTCACTTTTAGGAAAAACAAAATTAATTAACCGTACCGACAGAGAAGGGGAGGGGCAAATTCGTTTTGAAAACATTGCACTGGTGGATGCGGATGGCACAGAGTTAAACGGCGTGCACAGCGGACAGGAAATAAACATTGTTGTGGAAACGCTTATTAAGCAAAGCCATGTTACCAATATTTCGTTAGCCATTACCTTTTATTCGGATGAAGGCATTGAGATGCTCACTTTTGCCAATCACATTGCTGATAAACCATTTGATGAATTGCATCAAAAACAAAAACTGGTGTGTAACATAAAAAAATTCCCCTTAACACGCGGCGAGTATGTTGCCAATGTGAGTATTTACAAGGATTCGATATTGCAGGATTATATTCGCGAAGGTTTTGCATTAACCGTTTACGAAGGTGATTTTTATGGCAATGGCAGAATTTTGCCCGGTAATCAACCAAGTGTTCTTGTAGATTATACATGGAAAATTCAATAAATCCGCAGAGCCATGGCATCCGTTGGGCAAACGGCGTTCTTTTTGCCGGCCTGTGTTTTCTTATTTTTTTTATCGCAAGCCAGCTTCAAAAAGGATTTGAATTAAGCGACGAATCGTATTACGTGCTTGCGAGTCAGTATCCCAACAGCAGCAAGGCTTTAAATTCGCTCTTTGGCCTGGTTAACTCTAAATTTACCTTTGGTTGCACCCAGTTATTGGCATTAAGAATTTTTAAATTAATCTATCAGAGTTTATCACTTATTATTTTTTCTCTGGCCTTTACCCGTTTTCTTAAAACCAATAATAAGGTTAACACCCAACAGCAACTTCTTATTTTTATTACCTGCTGTTTGTCAGGTTTTATCAATTACGACTACCTTCCAATGGCCTTGTCGTACAATAGCTGGTCATTTAATTTTTCGCTTATTTTTTTAGCCGCGATAGTTTATTTAAGTAGCGTTAAAATCACAGCAACCGGCTTTTGGCTGGCCTCTGCCTCAGTTGGATTCTCGCTTTTTGTTCTGGCTTATGTAAAAACACCCAACGCCCTGATTTCGGGTTTTTTGTTTTTGGTTTATGTAATAATATTTCATTTTAAAAACCTTGTAAAAATAAGTCTGGCTGCTTTGGCAGGCGCGGTGCTGTGTTTGTTTTTACTTTTTGGAAACATTCATGCCTTTACCGAAAAAACCAGCGAACTTTACATAAATCTCACAACAGTTAAACACACCAGTTTTGGAGCTTATGGCAAGGACCTCACCGATCTGATTCAGTTTTTTGGTGCCAAACAATTCTGCATTTATTTGTTGTTGTTGCTTGCCATGTACCTTATCCGCAAAAAAAATAAAAACCTCTGGCCAGCCATATTGGTAATTGGGCTGCACGCCATGCAGGGCCTTCAATTCATTATGGGCAACAGCAATAACATCATCAACGATTTTATGTTTGGTTTTTGGTTGTTAATCAATGCGCTGTTGTTAGTAGTTCTTTTGTACAACAAAAACACATTCATTTTTGCAAAACAAAATATTTTTATAACCTCATTATTACTCATCATGCCAATAGGCATGGCGCTTGGCACTTCTAATCCGCTTGTTTACACCACCAGCCATTATTTTATGTTTTTAGTGGCGGCAATGTGTTATGTTATCACTCAGTTAGGCAATAATAAAGCATGGATTTATTTGACATTTACAAGTGCTTTGTTATTGGTTTTTGTTACCGGTGTTGTTTATCAGGGCATGTACAAAACACCCTACCGTCAAACAGCATTGAGCGAGAAAACAATTCCCCTGTCATTTACCGGTTTTCACACATCCATTCACGAAGACAGCGCCCGCCTGGTGTTTTTGCAGGAAATGGTTTCAAAATTAAAAAAATACAATGCCGCGGGCAATCCGGTGTTGGCAAGCCCGCCCTGTCTTGGTGCAATAACCCTGGCCAAAATGCAGCCGTTGGAGGTGGTTTGGCTGGCCGATAACGAAAACGATGTGGCCGTTAATGAGGCCTTTCTGAAGCAAGTTAATAACCAAAAAACAATTCCTTTTTTATTAATTTCGGGAAGAATAAAAAACAGTGAAATACAATACCAGGTGTTTAAAAAATATGGTTTGGATTTTAAAAATAACTCCGTACTAAGGGATAGCATTTATTTGAGTGATAATAAAGAATATGCTTACTATTTAAGTAACATTGCAAGGTAAAAACACAAAATGTCGAAAATCCGGTTTTTAAAAATTACAACTAACTACAACCAGTACATTCCGGGTGTTTTGAAGAAATCTCCTAATATTTTGAATTTACCCTATGAGGAAGCGCTTAAAACCTATTTTTACGATGCTTACGGCTGGGCCGATTTCTGGAAAATGAATCTGGAGGCCACCGGGAAATTTGAATGCGCCGAAATTATTATGAACGTGGAGTTCCTTCAAAAAAAATGGGCACTCGAAAATAAATTTAGTTACGGAAAGGATTGGCAGAAAGAAATAGTTACCGAACAAATCAAAGCATTTAAGCCCGATGTGTTGATGCTGGTGGATTTATACAACGACAACTCCCTATCGGCCACTATAAAAAAACTGGTACCATCTATTAAATTACTCTTGGGCTGGGACGGTATTTTATGGCATAAACCAACAACTTATCAATATTGCGATGCCATTTTAACTCCCGTGGCAGATACCGCTCAATTTTACAAACAACAGGGCAAAACAGTGTATTATCACAAATTTGGTTTTGAAGCCGAAATTTTAAAACGCCTTAAAAAACTGGAAGAACCGTATCGCATTTCATTTACGGGCTCATTAATTCCACATCCCGATTATCACCAATCGCGCCTGCACTTAACAGCCGAACTTAGCCGCAAAGTAAACATGAATATCTGGGCCAGTTCATTGCCTAAGGATTGGAGCCTTTATAATATTCCACATTTGCTTTCAATCATCCGGCACCGACAATGGAAATTTGGTGCCGACT
>JADLED010000285.1 GCA_020846335.1 Bacteroidia bacterium | reverse complement strand
TAAAAAAATTATTTTTGGTATTGTAACCATTACCAGAGCAACTGTAAATGCCGATGTGCTGGTTTCGAAACCAGTTTCAACTTCGCCCTTTACTGTTGAATTTAACCAAACCATAACTCCTTATATGGCACTAACCAATGCTGACGTTGCAAAAGACACCTCTAAATACAATGGCAAAGAACTGGCGAATGGCGATACGGTGCTTTATACCTACAAAAATGTGCCCTATCAGCAATATGTGGTTTCTTCGCTCGACAAGGAATCGGTTATTTTAAATGCGATGGGAAAAGATTATCCGACAATTTTGGTGCCGTTAAAAAGCAATACTTTTTATATTCAAAACAGAAATATGAGAACGCTTAAATGTGGTGAGGAAGTAAAAATTGAAGTGAAAGACACATTTGATAACAGTACTTTAAAAACTAATGCGAGGATTTGTGGTTTTTGTAACAACACACATGTGTTACTTAAATCGAATCATGGTTACCATTCTCTTACTTTAGATAAAATATCAAAGTAAGTATTACTTTCCTTTTTTTCTGAAAGATTTTGTTTAATCATTTCGGTAATTTGCAGCCCTGCAGGACATATCAGGTACATCTGAACACATTTTTATCCTTTTTGAAAATACATTTGTGAACTATTAAAAAAACTCCCGGCCATTTCTGACCAGGAGTTCTCAGGTTTATTGGGGTTCTTTTAGCGCCTATCAGGTTTCTATTCTTTAATCATTTTTTTAGTATCAACGGTTTTGCCATCAACTACCAAAGTGTAGGAGTAAACACCGTGTGTAAGGTCGTTAGCAAACACATTTAAACTACCGGATCCCTTTTCGGTAACCTCCATTACTTTAATTACTTTGCCATCGCTTGTGCTAAAAATAATTTGCGCTTTAGTAAAATCGGAGGGAATGTTGTACGATATTACTGTGCTTTCTGCAAATGGATTTGGAACGTTTTGATTAAGCACTAACACATTTTTATCGCTCAAATTAACAGGAATTGCTGTTGGCTTAGCATTGTTTCCTTGTGAAGAATAAACAATGGCTTTAAGTTCGTCTATTTGTTGTTGTTGTTCCTTTGCTAACTGTAATAAAACCGGAATCATTCCTTGGTAATCAACAGCCAAATAGCCTTTTGAATCTTCATTTACCAATTCAGGAAAAACTTCTTTAACTTCCTGTGCAATAAATCCTATGTGCCTTTTACTATCAAAGTTTTTGTATTTAAATTCATCGGTTTTAAAACTATAGGAATATCCGTTAAGCTTTTTTAGTCTTTCCGACATGTTTTCAAGCTTCGTAATTTCTTTCTTAAATCTTTTATCAGAAGTAGTCCAGGTAGTCAATATCCAACCGTTACCATTAATGTTAACATCACCATCAAACCAGCCGGCCCAATCTCTTCCCACATTGCTGAGAGGCTCTCCACCCAATGAGTTATTTAATCTTCCAGTTGCATAAATCCCAATGTTTGCACCTGTTGGATATGCTAACTTATATGTATATGCTGGTGGGTTTCCATTAGATGCCTGAGCAACTGTACTAACACCAATATTATAATAATTTGCATTAAGCCTTTTTCCTCCTGCAAAAAATTTACCTCCAATATTGTCAGCATTGCCAACTGCGTCTCCCCAAACTCCTACCGAAGTTGCTTTAAACTCTTCATTGTTATTTGCTACTCCCATTACGCCAACGCCTGTTCCCATAAGACTGTACAAATTGTTGCCAAAAATTGAAATACTTTCTGGTGTGCTGCCAACAGGGGAGTTGTTTGTTGCAAAAGAAGTTACTGCGTTTAGTTTGCCTTTACCTGCTGTGCCACAAGAGTAACCTACGTTTACTTTATCACCACCCCGGGTGTCTCCGTTAAAATTAAAATTGTAGGTATTTAGTGGAATTTCATAATCGCCATTCAACACATTTTCTGTGTCTGAACATAAGTTACCTAAGCAACAACCAGAATTTGGCATTACCGGATGGCAGGTGTCTTTTGTGGTTTGATTAATATTTACAGATGCCATAAAACCGGTATATCCCATACCATTTACTGGCGGAGCTCCCGAACCTACGCGTACAATTAGAACATTTGACCCTGCTTTCCAGTTACTGCATAGTGCCACTTTTTTTTGGTTGCCCGAATTAAAATCAGTATAAATATTGTACAATGATCCATCAGAATCAAGTGCGCCTGTATAGGCTAAGTTGGTCCACGCCACAACTCCATTAACATAAATTTCTCTCACAAGATTGTCTGCAAAAAAATCCATATTCAAACAAAATTGTGAAGCAGGTGTTCCACAAATAGAATCTGGTAAATCTATGGTTCTTTTGTAAAACTCATCCACATCTCCATTTGGGAGAATACAACTATGTTCAGAAGGAATATTGGGTGTGCAGGTATGCGGATAACTTATCCAACCTGCTTTTGCCTGTTGAGGCGCCCAACCAGAGACTGGATTTACCTTTACAGCACTAACATACTGTCCATTTATACCTGTAATTGAAGCCTTCCAACCGCCATCCGGTGTGCCAGGTGTCACCAAAACCCCATTTAAATTAGCTGTTATTGCCGTATTTAAGCTTAGTGGATTGATTAATTGGGCTTGATTTAAGAAACATGATAATAACATGCCTCCTATGATACTTAATTTCGTTTTCATTTTCTTTGATTTTAGTTATTGGTTTTTAATTTGAGTTTAATTTCAGATTAGCCTGCAGTGCTTATCTGTGTTAACTAAAACAAATGTATCTCAGAAAAAAGAAAACGTATGCGCTACTTTGTGGAGTGTGGGTTTTGCTTTATAGAATTGATGTAGTGGTTTTTATTGTGAAACCAATTTAGATGTTTTTTAGTCTTTCTAAAAACTGTTCTTTGTTTTTGCGTGCAATTTCAGGCATTGAGCCATCACTCATTTTTGCAAAAAGACCATCTGTGCTTACAAGTCGTTCTACTTTTTGCAGATTAACTATGTGCGATGCATGACATCTGTAAAAATAATCGCCAATCAACAAAGCTTCGCATTCCTTCATGTTTTTAGAAGCCAGATGTTTAATGTTATTTTCGAGATAAATAAATGTATAGCTACCCGAAGCTTCCAAACGGATTATTTCGTGAAGTTTTATAAATATAATTCCGTCTTTTACCGGCAATTCCATTAACTGTTTTTGCATGGCCGGTGCAATGGGTTGCAATTTATCGATTAGAAGTTTGTCCACACAGTCCCTTAGTTCATCAATGTCTATTGGTTTAAGTAAATAATCGTAGGCTTGTTTTTTTATTGCTTTTATCGCATAGGTTTCGTGTGCGGTTGTAAACACAATTTTAAAATTTGTGTAGGTTAATTTTTCCAGTAGTTCAAAGGCATTCATTTTAGGCATGCTTATGTCTAAAAAAACAACTTCAGGCTTATAGTCTTCGATGAGTTCGATTCCCTTATCTGGGTCTGTGGCACACGCCACAATTTTTAAGCCATTTGTATGCCTTTCGATGAGTGTTTTAAGTGCATTAATTCCCATTTGCTCATCGTCAATAATAATTGCTCTATACATTCTATTATTCTTTTATGATTGGAATATTGATTTTTACTTTTGTTCCTTCGCTTTCATTTTTGGCATTAACTTTGTCAATTATAGTAATGCCATAGTTGGCATTTCTCATCTTACTCATTAATTCCAATCTTTGTTCAATAAAATTAAGCGCAAGGGATTTATCTCTTCCTTGTTTTTGTGTATTTCTGGCTTTTTTTCTTCCCACCCCATTATCTTCAACAATGCAACTTAAAGTATTTTCGTCTATAGATTCAAAAATTATATTCAGTTTTTTATCTCCTTCCTTGGGCAACAATCCATGCCAAATTGCATTTTCTACCAGAGGTTGAATTAAAAAATTGGGTATCTGAATCTTTTCAACTTCAATTGGTTCTGCAATAGTTATTTTGTACTTAAACACATTGTTAAACCGTAACGATTCTATTTCAAGGTACCTGGTAAGAATTTCAACTTCCTCACTAAGGAATTTGCTGTCTTTTAAATTTGTTTCGAGCATTTTCCGGATAAGACGCGAAAATTTGGTAAGGTATAACTGAGCCTTTTCGTTTTCGTTTAAAATTATAAATTGTTGAATACCGTTCAGTGAATTAAAAATGAAGTGTGGATCCATCTGAGCAGCCAATACCTTGTTTTCAAGCGCTAATGCGTGATTTCTAAGTTCGTTCTTTTCCTGTTCCAGCTTTACCGCTCTCTTAATTCTGTGTTTAATAAGCCATACAAGTATTACAAAAACAAAAACAGTTAAAATTAAATAAGTGAGGAAAATTATTACATTTCGAATCCAAACAGGATTTGGCTCTTCGTATAACTCTTTTATTTCATTGGTGGTAAGAACTTTATTGTAAATCCGGATGTCATCTATACATCCCAAAAAATAACGGGCATTAGAACCTTTACAAAAACTACCTATGATAATTGAATCACCCTTAAGAAATTTGCTTTGAAAGTTTTTCGACGCTTTGTATTGAAATTCGTTGTCTAAAAATAAGGTTATTTCGTGGTCGTTATAAGTTAGCACTGCATGGTGCCACTTACCAAACGTAACTTTGCCTTTAGAATACAAGGTTGAGGCTTCGGTGCAGGAATTTACCGTTGATCCATTCAGCTTTCTTGTATTCAAATCTATCCCAATATAAAATGCCTGATTACATTCGTCGCTATTGTTAGAACTGGTTGTAATAATTGGATTGGTTTCAACACCCTTGCCAAGGCTAATTAGCACCTGAGGATTGAACCACAAAGACAAGGTTCCTTCTTTTGGTTTTAATTCGGCCTCATTCCCCAGATTTAAGAAACTCCCAGACATCCCTTGAAAATAAAATGCTTTGTCAGAATTTCCGAACCGGTCCTCAGTAAGTTCAACACCGTATGCTTTACCCTTTTTTCCACTAACATCGTTTTGAACAATGCCCTGGTTAAATGAAAAGTGCATTACCAGATCTTTATTGTTTTGAGCTTTGGTAAATAACAATCCAAGCAAAAAACCAATCAGGTAAATATTCTTATTTAACATTTTCATTTGTTAGATTTTTGTAGCCCTGATAGATGCGCCACAATATTTAAATAATAAATTACGATTTTACCCCGGTTTTGTAGAATAGCGGTTTTACTTTATAAAATTGAGGTTCTAGTTTATAAGAGATCTTTTAATTTTCCGGTAATTTGCAATACTGCCGGACACACCAATGTATTTCTAAACGTTAGGTCCAGAATCTGGTGCATGTTTTTTCGGTTGGTGTGTGGGTATTCGCGGCAGGCAACCGGCCGATCTTCGTAAATTGAGCAGTAATTGTCGGGTCCTAAAAATGGACAGGGCGCCTGCTGCAACACAAAATCACCCTCCTCATCCATAAACAAATAGGATTGAATAAACTCGCCGGGTTTAAGCCCAACAGCTTTTGCAGCCCTTTCAATATCGCGCTGATAAAATATTGGAGAGGTGGTTTTGCAACAATTTGCACAACTCAAACAGTCTGTTTTTTCAAACACGCTATTGTGTTCGGCCTTAAACAAAGCGTCCAGATTTTTTGGCGGCCTTAGTTTTAGTTTTTTAAAGAATGTTTGGTTTTCCTTTTTAAGGCTTTGAGCTCTGTTATTAAATTCAACCAAATTCATGTTTAAATAAAAAAAGCTGTCAATTTTCTGACAGCTTCGTTTAAATTATTCTGCTTTTTTAGCGGCTTTTTTTGGTGCCTTTTTTGCTCCCTTGGCGGCTGCTTTTTTTGCTGCTGCTTTTTTTGCGGCTACTTTCTTTTTAGGGCGTTTTACGCCGGTTGAGCCAATGTGGATTTTGCCACGCTTGCTTCTTTTATCTCCTTTTCCCATAAATTAATTTTAGTTTGATGTAAAAGTAAAAAATTATCTTTACCAAACAAAAACAGCTCTAACCAATATCTTAACCGGCGGGCATAATTGCTAAAGCATATCCAACAAGCAGCAAAAAATACTTTTAGTAAACAAGAGCGTTTGCACAGTAAAAAACGAATGGACGTTCTTTTTGCTCAGGGAAAACACGCCCAACAACATCCCATTAAAATTATTTATCTGGAAACCCTTACACCCCTTGACTTTCAGGCTCAGGCTATGTTTGTGGTGCCAAAACGTATTTTTAAAAAAGCACACGATCGCAACAAGCTTAAAAGAAGAATGAAAGAAGCTTATCGCCTCGAAAAAAATAATTTTTATGCCCAACTACAATCGCAAAACAAAAAAGTAGTGTTGGCATTTATTTATACGGGTAAAGCCGCCGAAGATTTTAACAGCATTCAAAAGGCCTTACTAAAATTACTCGGGAAAATAATGGGCGCTAAATCAAATTAGCGTTTGTTCGATTCTTTAATATAAGCGTCCAAAGCGCCGGTCATACTTGGATTTTTTGGATTGGGTGCAAAAATATCCAAACGGTAACCCAAATTTTTTACGGCCTGTGCGGTGCTGTAGCCAAAGGCAGCAATGCGTGTATTGCCTTGTTTAAAAGCAGGAAAATTTTGTTTGAGTGAGCGAATGCCTACCGGTGTAAAAAACACCAATACGTCAAATTCTGAAAGGGATTTAATGTCGCTTAAATTAGCAGCAACAGTTTTATAGAAAATTGCTTTTGTAAAGGTAATTTTTACTTCTTCCAAAAAATCAACAATTTGTTCTTTGTGCACATCGCTGGCAGGCAACAGAAATTTTTCTGCTCTGTTTTTGCGGATAACATCCACCAAATCGATAATGGTGCCGTGACCAAAAAAGATTTTACGTTTTCGGTACTGAATGTATTTTTGTAGGTAGTAGGCGGTTTGCTCGTTTATGCAAAAATATTTCATGCTCTCCGGAACGGTAACACGCATTTCGTTACAAATTCGGAAATAATGGTCAACCGCCAGTTTGCTGGTTAAAATTACGGCACCGTGCTCTAAAATATCTATGCGCTGAGCCCTGAATTCCTGCGCGGTAAGGCCTTCTACTTTTATAAATTGTCTGAAGTTAAGATTCAAATTGTGCTTTTTAGCCAACTCGAAATATGGGTTTTTTTCAGTTTCGGTGGGGCGTGGTTGCGAAACCAAAATTGTTTTTACTTTGTTTTTTGGGTAATTGCTTACTTCAATGGCCGGTGGGGGTGGCAGTGTAATTACCGTTTTTTTTGAGGATTTGCGAATCCGTTTAACAACCTGCGCTTTTTCTATTTTTTCGCGGGCATCGTTGCTTATAATAACCTTTTTTTCTTTAGGAGGTTTTGGCAGAGCTTTTGCAATTACCTTTTTGGGTGCCGCTTTAACAACAGGTTTTTTTACTTTTTTAATAGGTGCGGCGGGGGCTTTTTTATTTTTTGGAGATAGTGCTGCCTTTCCGGCGTTTTTTGCTTTTTTAACCGGCCTACTCACCACTTTTTTCTTCGCCAAGCTTTTTTTAACTGACATTTATTTACCCTTTGTTTAAAAAGTTTCAATAACGTATTTTACCATAACTATTGCAGGTAAAATTTCCAAACCGCAAAAGTAGGCAAATATTTGCAACAAACCTACTCTTTCCTGAATCAGGCAAACAATAATTCCACGGTACCATTTTATTAAAACCGAAGCGGCCAGTGTTATTAAGGCGCCACATATAAATACCAATGGATTAAAAGCATTGGCAAACTCTACCAGAATAATCCACGGAAAAATAAATAGCCCACAGGCCTGATTTATAAGCCCTGAGCTACTTTCGTAGTCGCCTAATACCTTTTCGCCATGGCTAAAAAGGCCTAAAAGTTTATTGCTCACAAAACGCAGCCCAAACATTAACACCACTAATAGACCAAAAAACAAAAACTGGGTAAAGTGCCCTGAACCGGTTAGTACAAACCCATAAATGGCGTTTATTTTAAAAATAAGAAAGGCCAGATTAAATAGAAAAAACAGATTAAGTGCAATGGTATAAAGGCGCATTTGGTTGGTATCTTCC
>JADLED010000284.1 GCA_020846335.1 Bacteroidia bacterium | reverse complement strand
GCTTTGGTTAACAAGGGTCAGGGTTTCAATTTTAGTATGCAATGTATTGAAATTAAAATCTGTAGTTATACCAACAATTATACCGGTTGAATCTTCTCCACACCAATACGTTTTTCCAATTAAAGATTCATACTTTGATTTTGGTTCATCTTTCAATAGTTCTTTGGCCATCGTTTCGTTGATGATGTATTCTCTACCGCTACCCTCTTTTGTAAAATCTTTTCCGGCTAAAAATTTTATCTGATAAAGTGAAACAAAGTCCTTGTCAACAAAAACATGTGACGAAGCTAATTCTCTTTGAGGGCCATTTCCCTTAAACATAAATCCTGTTTGATGCAAATTATTACCCAGACTTTGCGATGAACCAGTAACACCTTTCACCAAAGGACATTGTTCAAGGGCTGTTTTGAGTTTTGCATAACTGCGATAAGCTCCAGAAATAATAACAACCTCATCTTTATTAAAACCGGCATCTTTGCTACGCATAAAATTTAACTGCTGAATTACAAAAATAGTTGTGATGATGAGAAATGCTGCACAGGCAAATTGACCAACCACTAAAGTGTTTCTTGAAAAGCTTTTACCACTTCCTTGTAGTGAAATTCCCTTAAGTACTTTTACTGCATTTAAGGATGATAAATAGAGTGCAGGATAAACGCCGGAAAGCAAACCAATAAGAAATGTTCCTGTAATGATAAATAGGAAAAGAAGTGGTTGTTTGAAGACAGAAAATTCAAGTTCATGACCGCTCAGTGTATTAAGGAGTGGTAAAAATAGTTTAACCAATGCCAGAGCAATTAACATAGCCGTAAAAGAAACCAGAGTTGATTCGATCAAAAACTGAAAAGTAAGCTGCGAGCGTTGAGCCCCAATCGATTTCCGAACTCCGACTTCTTTGGCCCTGTTGCCTGATTTGGCAGTACTCAGGTTCACAAAATTAATTCCGGCAATCAATAACACAATGATGCCTATAGTTAAGAATATGTTAGTGTAACTTTTATCAAACTTTTGAAAATTATGGTAGTCGTGAGTGATTTCGCCTGAAGTGGAGTGAACTTCTTTTAATGGTTGTAAAAATAGTTGATAGGATTTGATAATATCATCACCCATGTATTTTTTAAGGTAAGCCGGAAACTTAGCTTCAAGTTGTTTAATATTTGTATTGTCTGCAAGTTCTAAATAGGTAATGAGCCAATTGCCCCCCCAGGTACCTCTCCAGTTATTAGTATCATTGGGTGTAATGAGGGTGTTAAGTGAGTACAGACCATTAAACTGAAGATGCGAATTTTTAGCAATATTTTCCATCACCCCTGTCACCTTAAAAAGCAATATGTCACGACGATTGTGTGTAGTCACCAATTTACCAATAGGATCTTCATTTCCAAATAATTTTGCAGCGCTTTCATGGGTCAAAACAACGCTGTTTGGTTCAGTAAGTACTGTTGTTGGATTGCCTCTCAATAGCTTGTAATCAAAAATCTGAAAGAAACTCGGATCGCTCCAAAAAACATTATCGAAAAATACTTTTTTGTTGTTGTAAGCAAGTCCTGCCATTTCATAAGGGTGGAGTCGTACATAGTTTTTTACTTCAGGAAAGTCACTTTTTAAAGTAGAAGCCATAGGGTACATGGACAGAGCTACTTTTTGAGAAGCCGCCATACCTTCGGGGCTTTGTACTTCATCTAAGCGGTAAATATTTTTTGAGTGTTGTGTATCGAAACTTTTTTCGAACTGAACAAACAAAAGAATGCTGATACAGACAGCAATACCCAGTGACAGGCCGATAACATTAATTAATGTGAAGATTTTATTCTTCAACAAATTTCTAATAGCCAGTTTTAAATAATTTTTTATCATTTTATTCGGTCCTTAAACTTTTTGTGGGATTTGCCACCGCGGCTTTTATGGCCTGATAGCTTACTGTTGCAAGCGCTATTAAAAGCGCCATCACCCCGGCTAATGCAAATACCCACCAATGTATGTTTACGTGGTAAGGATATTCTTTTAACCAATCGTTGAGCAACCACCAGGCAATGGGCGATGCAATAATAAAGGCAACAAACACCAGCTTGATAAAATTGGCCGATAACATAGTGCTGATTTGTATTACGGAAGCGCCCAGTACTTTTCTCACACCAATTTCCTTGATTTTATTTTCGGCCATAAAGGAGGCCAAGCCAAACAAACCCAGGCACGATATAACAATGGTAAGAATCGAGAACAGTGTGGCCAGTTTTGAAGATCGTTGTATGTCGGTAAATTTTTCCTGATGATCGGTATTCACATATTTTAAGTCGAATGGAAAATCGGGATTGTACTTTTTAAACAGTTTTTCTATTTTACCTAAATCCTGGGTGGCATTATTGTTGAGTCGCAGATTAATTACATTAAACCAGCCTTTGGCCCCCATTAATAACATTGGTTTTGTGTTATCAAAAGGCGAATTCAGGATAAAATCTTTAATAACACCAATAACATGAAAGGGTTGATCACCATCCTTTACGGTTTGTCCAATTGGGTTTTTGAATTTCATAATTTTAAGTGCCGACTCATTAATAATCATGGCAGTAGAATCCGTCGAAAATTCTTTCAGATTAAAATCACGACCCTGCAACAATTTAATACCGGTGGTTTTAACCACATTTTCATCTACAAAATAGCGGTCAAAATCGGTGCGGTCGTTTGGGTCTTTTCCTTCCCACTCAAAACCCCAACTGTCGCTCCAACCCTGTGTAATTGGTGAACTGGACTTAGTAACCGATTCAACAACTTGTTGTGCCAGTAGTTCATTTTTCAGTGAAACATAATTTTTATCCAGCTCTTCGTTTAAAAAATGATACACCAGATTCTCTTTGTTATAACCAATGTCGCGCTGTGTAACATAATTAATTTGTTGCCGGATAATGATGGTGGAAATAATCAGAACAATGGCAAAAATAAATTGGGTTACCACCAAAACCTTTCGTGGAGTAAGTGCTGATTTTATTGGAACAAATGTGCCTTTAAGCACCTTTACAGGATTAAAGGAGGAGATGAAGAAAGCAGGATAAATTCCGGCAAGTAATCCTGATACTGTAATATATGAAAGTGCAAACAACCAAAACAATGGACTGGCGTAATTAATGGATAAATTTTTTACGATGAGTTTATTGTAGGCAGGCAAACTTATTTGTACAATTATAACGGCGATTAAAAAACTAATAAATGAGATAAAAAGTGTTTCGCCTAAAAACTGTTTAATGAGCGAAAACCTGTCGGCGCCAATTGCCTTTCGCACCCCAACTTCCTTGGCTCGTTTTTCGCTTCGGGCTGTGCTCAAATTCATAAAATTGATGCAGGCAATAAGTATAATTAAACAGGCAATGATTGAAAACAACCGAACTATTTCAACGCGACCACCGCTCTCCACACCGTTTTCAAAGTTGGAGTGTAAACGCCAACGGTTCATTGGATACAAAAACATGTCGTACACATCACTGTCTTTGGAGTAGTCTTTACGTAGGTTTTTTATTTTTTTTTGTAAAGGATCAATCAGGGCTTTTTCTTTTAACAGCACAATGGTTTTGGTGGAATTATTGCCCCAGTTATTTTCCGGTTTGCTTCCCTCAATAAATTTCCAGGGCATTAAATATTCAAATTTAAACATGGAGTTGCCCGGTGGTGGGGAAATAATACCGGTTACAGTCAGCCGCTCCTTGTTTTCGAGTTCAATAAATTTGCCGATTGAATTTTCGGTGTTAAACAATTTTTTAGAAAGTTCAGGTGTAATAACTACCGAATTTTTATTTTTAAAAACTGATTGCGCATTTCCCTGAAGTAGTGGGAAATCAAAAATGCTCAAAAATTCTTCGTCAACAGCATTGCCCGTTGCCAAAAACAAATGGTTGTTGGCTTTAACCCATTTGGTTTGTGTCCAATCCAATCGGCAAACCTTATCAATTTCCGGAAAATGTTCGCGGAGGGTAGGGGCGGCCACTCTTGGTGTCACATCCCAACACGTCAGTTTGTCGCTCCACATTGATTTGTTCCAAAGGCTGTAAATACGGTCCTTTTTAGAATGAAAGTTATCATAGGTCACTTCGTTCTGAATCCACAGTAACAGCAGCAAAGAAGCGGCCATACCTATAGACAAACCAAAAATATTGATAAAAGAAAATGTTTTATTTCTGTAAAGTTGCCGGAAAGCAATTTTCAAATAATTTCTAAGCATGTTACACTTTTATGTTTTGTGTCACAATTTGTCCGTCTAACATGTTTATAATCCGGTGTGTGTAGCGCGCGTCGTGCTCCGAGTGAGTTACCATCACAATGGTGGTACCTTGCTCATTCAAATCAGATAACAACTGCATCACATCATTTCCGTTACGCGAATCGAGGTTACCGGTGGGTTCATCTGCCAATATTAATTTTGGATTGTTAACCACTGCCCGCGCCACGGCCACACGTTGTTGTTGACCACCCGAAAGCTGCTGTGGATAATGGTTCCGGCGGTGTGCAATCTGGATTTTATCAAGCACTTCGTCCACAATGCGTTTGCGTTCGGCGCTGGCCACACCGGTGTATATAAGCGGAAGCTCAACGTTTTCAAAAACGGTTAACTCATCAATTAAATTGAAACTCTGAAACACAAAACCAATGTTGTGCTTTCGCATTTCGGCGCGTTTGCGTTCGTTAAATTTAGAAACATCGGTGTTATTAAACATAAATGTGCCGCTGTCTAAATCGTCGAGTAAACCAATAATGTTAAGCAAAGT
>JADLED010000283.1 GCA_020846335.1 Bacteroidia bacterium | reverse complement strand
TCATTTATTGCTGTTAAAGATAGGCCAGTACTTATT
Source organism: Bacteroidia bacterium (assembly GCA_020846335.1). Taxonomy (GTDB): domain Bacteria; phylum Bacteroidota; class Bacteroidia; order B-17B0; family Aurantibacillaceae; genus Aurantibacillus. The sequence goes on along the minus strand of JADLED010000283.1, from coordinate 4,420 downwards.
CACGAACTTCTAGGTGGTCTTATAAATGTAGTTTTTTTTCTTAAATAGTCAAGAGCGATGCTGGTGATTTAATTGTGAGAATTGTAATCCCTCTCAAATTAAAAAACCAGATTCTGCCCTACTTTTTGTTATAATAAATAGTCAGGGTTTGGCCTCTGACTGCGTTTGTGTTATCGCCTAAATTGTTCCACTTTTTAAGATCGTCCACACTAATTTTAAAAAAAGTTGCAAGGTTGCTCAGAGGCTCATCCACCTTTACCGCGTAATAAATTACCTTTTCGGGCACATGGCTGGTGTCGGTAACTGCAGCGGTGCTCAGGCTGCTGGCAGCATCCGCTTCTTCTGTTATTAATTCGTGACTAAGATCGGCCATGTACGCCGAATAATCGGCCTTGCTGTTTTTCGGTATTTTAATTTCGTACTTTTTCTTTGCCGGATTTAAAATGTCGTTGCCCAAAATCCAGGGATTAAAGGCCTTAATCGTTTTAACCGTTGTGCCAATGTGTTTGGCAAAATGCGACAAACTGGTAATGCTTGAATCGAACTTAAAACTTTTAAAATTTATTTTTTGCCCGCGTTTACCCAGTCTGTTCTTTATTCCAAAATGCGAGGGGCTCGATAGCAGAGTTTTAAAGGCCAACAAGCGGTAAACAAAACTTCCGGTTTCGCTGTTCAACATCAGGTCGTAATAATTATCGGTATTCTGTGTTTTAAGCGCGTTTTGTATGCCGCCAATGCCACGGTTGTAGGCCGCCGCAGCAAGGGTCCAGTTTTTAAAAACAGCGTATGCATCCTTAATGTGCGCGCAGGCCGCGTGGGTGGCCTTTTCCACATTATAACGCTCGTCGATGCTGCTGCTCACTTCCAAACCATAGCCGTAGGCCGACGAAGGCACCAGTTGCCAAAAACCTGAAGCGCCCGCAGGCGAAGTAACGTTCGACAAATGACTTTCTATTACCGCCAGGTACTTAAAATCGTTGGGCACTCCCTCTTCTTTTAAAATAGGCTCAATTACCGGAAACCAGCGCTGTGCCCGGTTAAACAAAATGGTTGAATGGGCTTTCCAATACGTGTCGTTAAAAAATTCCTTTTCCAAATCCTTTTTAATGCCCATGTCGTTCGACGGAATTTTTTCGCCGCAAAAATCAAGGTGCGCCGGAATGTTTAAGCCAAACACATAAAAATTATTGTTTTTATACGACACCTTGTTGGCCGATGGCTCATATATGTAAATACGCAAATACACATAGGCAGCCACGTAAAGAACTAAAAACAAAATGGCAAGCACAATTTTGTTATTCTTTATTCGCTCAATAAAATTTATTTCCGACCCGGTCAACGTCGTTTTTTAAGTATGGTATTTAAGTAGAGACTCAGGAATACACAGAGGGCAAATACAATAGAGCCATAAAACAAAGCATAGGAAAAGCGGATGACCAGATAATAAGCGCAGGTAATGCCTACACCCCCAAGCATAAAAAATAAAATGGCAATGCGTTTTTCGGTAATCCCCCTAAAAAATAAATGGTGCGTGGTGTGGTCCTTACCTCCTACAAATGGCGAATTGCCTGCCCGTAAACGGTTAATGGTTACTGTTACGGTATCTGTTAAGGGCAATAAAAACACCAACAACACAATTACAACGTTGGCCACCGGAAAACCATTTACCAACGGTGAGGTGGGATTGTTCCAGCAATTATCGAGGCCCATAACGCCTAAAAACAATCCTAAAAACTGACTGCCGGTGTCGCCCATAAACATTTTGGCGGGATGAAAATTAAACACCAAAAAACCAAACAATGCCCCCAAGACACCCATATTGAGCATGGTGGAATAACTGTTGGTGTTAAACAGTGATATGTTGACCGCTACCATAAAAAAACAACCGAGTATCGACACAATGGTGGAAATGCCATCCATGTTATCGAGCATGTTTATCGAATTCATTAAACCCACAATCCACAAAATGGTGAGCGCATAATTCACAAACTGGTTTTCGAAAATGGTAACACTGTGCCCCGAAAAAATAAGGATGAGGGCGCAGAAAATTTGTGTGAGGAATTTGAGCAAAGGTTGTGTGTTAAAGGCATCGTCGGCCAAACCCATTAAAAAGGCCAGTGTGGAGGCCATTAAAATGCCAATCATGTGTATGTTAAAGCCCGAACTTTTTGGTGGCAACAGCACCGTAAAAATAAACGCAAACAAAAACACCACGTAAAACGAAATGCCTCCTACCGATGGTTTTACCTTTGGGTTCCAGCGCACCTGGTGTTGGTCAGCATTTCTTACGCCAAGGGTTTGGGCAAAACGCAAAAGAATGTAATTGATGAGCAGCGAAAAAATAAAACAAATAATAAATAAGGTGGTTATGAGTAAATGAAAACCGGGATTCATAATGTTTGTGTTTTTTCAGCCTGTTATTTTTTTCTGATGCCTTATCAGAATAAACTCACAAAATCCTTAAATAATTTACCCTGCATGTCTTTTTCCGACAGCAACGGGTTTTCAATGTTCCAGTCAATGGCCAGTTGCTCATCGTTCCACAAAATGCAATCCTCCGAAGCCTTGTTATAGAAATTGGTGCATTTGTATGAAAAAACAGTGTTATCACGCAGGGTGGCAAAACCGTGTGCAAATCCTTCGGGAATGTACATCATCCATTTATTTTCTTCGCTTAATTCAAGACCAAACCACTGCCCGTAAGTGGGCGAGTTTTTACGAATATCAACTGCCACATCAAACACAGCGCCGGTAATTACGCGCACCAGTTTGCCCTGTGCGTGCGGATTGTTTTGAAAATGCAAACCGCGCAACACGCCTTTTTGTGACAGCGATTGATTGTCCTGAACAAAATTCAAATCCAAACCGGCCTGCTTAAATAAATTGTAATTGTAACTTTCAAAAAAATAACCGCGGGCATCGGCAAACACTTTAGGTTTAAGCACAACCACTCCCTTTAATTTGGTTTCTATTATTTCCATTTCAAATTTTATCGTTTTGTTTTGGCATCATCGCTGTAATATCCGCTGCCATAACCATAGCCGTAGCCATAGCCATAACCATAGTTGTAGCTGTAAATCTTGCGGCTCACATCCACATCGTTTAGCACCACCGACAGGTTTACCACGTTTGATTCGTTTTTTAAGCGGTCTAATATTTGTGTAAACAATTTTTGCGAGTAGCCTGCCCTTAACACATAAATTGGATAATCGGCCTTGCGGATGGTGGCAATGCCATCGGTTACCAACCCAATGGGCGCATTGTCTATTACAATGTAATCAAATTTTGTTTTTAAATATTCCAACACCTCATCCAGTTTGTTGCTCAATATCAATTCAGATGGATTGGGTGGCGAAGGACCCGCTGTAATAAATTTAAGGTTTTCCATTGGGCTATTCATAAAACACTCTTCAATGCTTGAAATGCCCGTTAAAATGGTACTCATACCTACCAGATTGGTTACCCCAAATCCCTTGTGAATTTTAGGCTTGCGCATATCCAGGTCAATAATAATTACCCGCTTACCGGTAAAAGCCAGCACACCCGCAATGTTAATGGCCACAAAGGTTTTGCCCTCGCCGCTGATGGTAGAAGTAATGGAAATAATTTTAGTGCCGGGACTTGAATCGATAAAACTCAAATTGGTACGCACGGTTCTGAAAGCCTCGCTGATAAGGGCTTTGGGGTTTTTATCCACAATTAACTGCGACACCGGAATGTCGTTAGGGTATTTTGGAATAATGCCCAACAGGGCCACGTTGCCACTCGAATATTTAGTGATGTCGTTGAGAGTATAAATTTTATCGTGAAATAAATAGCGTACAAACACCAGCAATAAAGAGGCCAGAAACGACACCAAAAAGGCAATGATTAAGGCGTTGCGCTGGTTGGGCGATACCTTGGCACCCGCACCTAAAGCCTGTTCGAGAATAATGTTGGTGGACACATACCCTTCTTTGGAAATTTCGAACTCGGTTCTTTTTTCGAGCAACATGGTGTAATATTTTTCGCCAATAGAATACAGGCGTGTGAGCCGCGAAAATTCCACTTCGTCTTCGGGTGTTTTTTGCAGTTTCGATTTAAACTCATCTGATCGCTTGAGCAAACTCAGGTACTGGTTTTTGTATTTTAAGCGAATGGTGGAAAGGCTTTCCATCAAAAGTTTTTTCTGCTCATCCAACTGGTATTGCAATTGCTTAATGGCCGAGTTGCGATCGGTGTTGCCAAAAAGCAAATTGTTTTTTTCGTGCATCAGCTTAAAAATGTTCTGCGTAATTTCTTTAATCATAAACTCATGCTCGGTGCCGGTCATCAATGTCATGAGTTGATAAAATTCGTAATCGTTTTGGGTTGAAATCTTTTTTTCGATGTCGGAAATTAAGCGGTCTTCGGTTTCAACGCGCATCAGTTGGTCTTCTAT
>JADLED010000282.1 GCA_020846335.1 Bacteroidia bacterium | reverse complement strand
AGTTCAGAAATAATAACTGCCAGTGCACTACTATCAATGCCACCACTTAAACACACACCAACTTCCACATCGCTTCTCAGGCGGAGTTTCACGGCCATTTCCAAACTGTAATTTATTTTATCAATCAGTTCCTGCTCACTCAACCTATCGTTTGTAAGTGTAAGATGGTTTTTAAGATGAAAATAGGAATGCGTGTTTAGATGGTTTTTAGAAACTTCATAAATCAGGTTGGTTCCGGGCCACAGCTCGGTAATGTTATTGAAAAAATTCTGCTCTTCGCTTTCCAACACACCATTAACAAGGTAATTGTGTAGGGCTTTATTATTAATACCCGCGGCAATAAGTCCTGCTTTAACAAATGCTTTTTGTTCACTCGCAAAAGCAAACAGTTCGGGAGTGTTCAGGTAGTAAAATGGTTTCACCCCCAATCGGTCGCGTGAGGCAAAATAAATTTGTTTTTCCGAATCAAAAATGCAAAACGCCCACATGCCATTAAATTTTTCCACGCAGGAAGTTCCCCATTCTTTGTAGGCGGCAATTACCACTTCGGTATCGCTTTCCGACAAAAAAACGTGACCTTTTGTTTTTAGGTCTTCACGCAATTCAATGTAATTGTAAATTTCGCCGTTAAAAGTGATCCATAATTTGCTATCGGCGCTGCACATGGGTTGATGGCCGCTTTCACTCAAATCAATAATGGCCAAACGGCGGTGCGCAAACAAAAAATGGCCATCAGTATTACAGGTGCTGATGTTGTTTTTTGGCAGGTAGGGTAAATCGCGGCGCGTAAAGGTTTGGGTAATTTCTCCGGAATAAGGTGTAAACGTTTTGAAATCACCCATCACAAAGCCTTCGCCATCGGGGCCGCGGTGTCGCATGGCGCGGCTCATTAAGGTTATTTTTTCGCCGGCATTAAAACCGGCAGCTTGTTTCAAAACTATTCCTGCTATGCCGCACATAATCTCACACTTATTTTACCCACATAAACACCTTTTTGTTATTCACATAGGCTTCAACGTCTTTATCGAGTACTAAAACGCAAAAATCAATAAAGGGTAAAACGCCAAAGGCCCCACCCAAACTGGCTATGTAAACTACGGGTACATAAGGCGCGCAGCCAAGATAAATGCGATGAAGGCCAACTATGCCAAACGGAAACGGAAATGCCAGAATAGCGGCAGTGGTTCTTCGGTTCTTTTTTTGTTTGGCTCTGAAAAGTTGCAGTAAAGGATTGGGTCGCTTTAAATGCATTTCGGAAATTAGTTCAACGTTTTCTGAACATTCAATTTTTTGAATCAATACACTGTCTGTTTCAACTAATAGTAATTTGTAGTTACTTAGGTTGGCTTTACTAAATTGATTTAGGAAACAAAACAGAACAAGTATGGTAAAATGCTTTAACAAAATTTAAGGGCCGCTTCCAAATAGACTGAATAGGCGTATTCAAAAGTATCACTTTACTTATAAAATCGCAATTGTTGATAAGATGTAAGTTTGAATGAGGGCTGGTTTTTTATCTTTACGCTCGCAAAACTTAAAACCGTGACATTAATCAAAAGTATTTCAGGCATAAGGGGAACCATTGGTGGCAAACCCGATACAGGACTTACCCCATTGGATGCTGTAAAATATGCTTCGGCATTTGGCACCTGGATTATTAATAACAGCAGCGCAAAAAAAATTACGATTGTAATAGGAAGAGATGCCCGTATGAGTGGGCAAATGATTTCAAACATTGTTAGCGGAACCCTTATAGGGCTTGGTATTGACGTGATTGACCTTGGCCTGAGCACTACGCCAACCGTTGAAATGGCGGTTACATCCATGAATGCGCAGGGTGGTATTATTCTCACGGCCAGTCACAATCCAAAACAATGGAATGCTTTAAAATTGTTGAACGAATCAGGCGAATTTATTAGCGAAAAAGCAGGACAGGAAATTTTAAAGCTGGCACAAACCGATGATTATAATTACGCGGAAGTAAACAAACTCGGCAAGTACATTCAGGATACCACATCAATCAATTCTCACATCGATAAAATACTTGCGCTCTCTTATGTGGATGTTGCTGCGATTAAAAAAGCCGGCTTCAACATTGTGATTGATGCCATTAATTCATCCGGTGCCATTGCCGTGCCTGCTTTGTTAAAGAGGCTGGGGGTTGATAATTACACGGTTATTCATGGCGAAACCACCGGCGATTTTGCGCACAATCCGGAGCCTTTGCCCGAACATTTGGCCGATTTAAGTAAAACCGTTTTAAAACAAAAAGCACATTTGGGCATCAGTGTCGATCCGGATGTGGACCGGCTGGCCTTTGTTTGCGAAGATGGCGAAATGTTTGGCGAAGAATACACTCTGGTGGCAGTGGCCGATTTTGTACTAAAAACTCACAAAGGTGGCAACACGGTTAGCAATTTATCCAGTACCAGAGCCCTGCGCGATGTTACAGAAGCGGGTGGAGGCAGTTATTCCGCATCAGCCGTTGGCGAGGTAAATGTGGTAACCATGATGAAAAACACCAAAGCCGTTATT
>JADLED010000281.1 GCA_020846335.1 Bacteroidia bacterium | reverse complement strand
TTTACGGAACCAATACCTTGGGCTGTACTTCAAGCGCTCAAATTCCTGTGGTGGTTCTCATCAATCCAACGGTTACAATAGCAACTTCCAACACGTTGGTTTGCAGTGGCGAAACAGTTACGCTTAACGCACTTGGGGCGGGCACCTATACCTGGAGTACGGCTGCCAACGGATCAAGTGTAGCGGTTATTCCTACAGGAAATATAACTGTTTATTCAGTAACCGGTACGGCGGCAAGCAACACCTGTACTGCCAGCGAAACCATTGCCATAGCGGCAATTACGCCAAGTGTAAGTTTCACCTCGTCTTTAGCCATTTGTAGCGGAGCCAATGCCACGCTCAATGCCAGTGGTGCTGCAACTTATACCTGGAACAATGTTCCCCTGGGGGCTTCGGGACAAATTGTGTACACGCCAGCCACCACCAGCACCTACACTTTGGTTGCCAATACAACATCCTTAAATACCAATTGTTTAAGTACACACCTAGCCACGGTTTTTGTTAATCCTAATCCAACCGTTTCAATTGTAGCAGCTATCACAGCATCTATTTGCAAAGGCGAAACAAACACACTTACCGTGAGTGGGGCAAGTTCTTATACCTGGCTCACAATCGGATCAAATTCCACACAGATTAGCGTTACACCTTCGGCAACAACCATCTACACCGTTGTAGGGGTTACAGCCAGTGGTTGTGTAGGTAATGCTCAGTTGCAGGTAAAAGTAAACACCTGCACCGGTCTTTCAGAAACGATAAAGGCTGTTGAGTTTGTGGTATTTCCTAACCCTGCCACCAATGCGTTTTATATCAGCTCAGATACTGAAATGGTTCTTGAACTTTACAATTACAATGGCCAGTTAATGCGGGTGATGCGAATAGAAAAGGGCAACACTTTGGTTGACGTGAAGAATGTGAATCCGGGTTTGTATTTTATTAAGGAACAAAATTCAGGAAGTATGGCAGGCAGAAAAATTATCATCAACTAGGTTATTACACAATTATTTTCCATGGCTTTTAACGAAAAATTAGCAGACCGAATCAGGGAGGCTTTGGTGGAGCTTCCGGACGTGAAAGAAAAATACATGTTTGGCGGCGTGTGTTTTATGGTAAATGATAAAATGTGTGTGGGAGTAATTAAAGAGGACATGATGTGTCGCCTCAATCCTGAACTGGAGGAAACAGCGCTTGAAAAGCGGGGAGCCAGGCCCATGGACTTTACCACCAAACACATGAAGGGTTATGTGTACGTGAGCGAAGAAGGATTAAAATCGCGAAAAGACCTGGACTACTGGGTAAATTTATGCCTGGAGTTTAACAGCATTGCTAAGGCGAGTAAGAAGAAGAAAGCGAAATCAAGATAGGGAAACTATTGTAATTGTAATTTTACTGCACAATTAAATCGGCTTAATTTTTGGCTAATCTGTTTATTGTTACAATAAACGAAAGTGAAAACTCTTTAAAGTTCCTTATCCTTTGCGTATTTGCGCCATTTATCAATTACCGCCTGCATGTCGGCCGGGATTTCGCTGTCGAAAAATAATTTTTCGCCACTAATGGGGTGGCTTATGCCAAGCGTTTTGGCGTGCAGGGCCTGACGGGGCAATAGCTCAAAACAATTTTGCACGAACTGTTTGTATTTACCCGAATTAATGCCTTTTAAAATCACATCGCCTCCATACTCATTGTCGTTAAACAAAGGATGACCAATGCTTTTAAAGTGAACACGTATTTGATGCGTGCGACCGGTTTCAAGTTTGCATTCCACCAAGGTAATGTAGCCAAAGCGTTCGAGTACCTTGTAATGCGTTACTGCGTGTTTACCATGTTCACTGCCTTCGGGAAATGTGTACATTTTTTTTCGGTCTCTTAAATCGCGGCCAACATTGCCAACTATGGTACCACTGTCTTGCTTTAAATCGCCCCAGCACAGGGCCACGTATTTGCGATCCATGGTGCGGTCAAAAAAATCTTTGGCCAGGCGGGTCATGGCCAGTTCGGTTTTGGCAATAATAATAATGCCCGACGTGTTTTTATCAATACGGTGTACCAAACCCGGTCGGTCCAGATACAGGTCGTTATTTAATTTGGTACGCGTTTTGGGCAAATTGTCGAAATGAAAAGCAAGTGCATTTACCAGAGTGCCGGTGTAGTTGCCGTAAGCGGGATGCACCACCATGCCCGGTTTTTTATTCACAATGCACAAAAAGTCATCTTCAAAAGTAATGTCAATCGGACTGTTTTCGGGCACAATTTCCACATTGCGTGGTGGCACAGTTAACATGATCGAAATTTCGTCGAAGGGTTTTATTTTGTAGTTGGATTTGGTAGCCTTGCCATTTACCAACACCATACCGGCCTCACAGGCATGTTGTATTTTGGTGCGGGTGGTATTGGGCAGGGTAATCATTAAAAATTTATCAATGCGAATTAGCTCCTGACCCTTGGTAATTTTAATGTTGTGGTGTTCGTAAAGCGAGTGGGCTTCGTCGGTGTTTAGTTCATCCGGTTCCAAAAAATCTTCAGTCATAGTTTAGTGACTGATAATTATTTTCTGACTGTGAATTTGTCCGCCGTTTTGTTGAATCAAGAGGTAATAAATGCCGTTTTCGAGTGTGGCGGTATTGAGTTCCTGTTTGTCGGATGTCAGTTTTTCCTGTAGCACCACCTGACCTGTTACACTTAACAATTGAGCGGTGGCACCGGCATGTTTCTCCACACACACAAACAATTGGTTGTTGGATGGGGTAGGGAATACCGAAATAGCTGAACCCGGCGCAATGCCTGTATTTTTTGGCACGGTCATTACCGTTCCGTCAAAACTGCCAAACACTGGGCGTATCATCACCGAGCCGTAAAATTGCGATTGTGTCCAACCAGAACCTGAATCGTAATACAAAGAGCTGCGGTGATCCAGATTCAAATCGTAGCCCACATTAATGCCATTGGCCACGCCTTGTTTAAAACCAATGTAATAGGTGCCGGCTGGCAGGGTTCGCGCTGCCTGAGAATAGCCTCTGAGCGAGTACTCAGGTATTTCTCTTAAACCGCTGTTAATGTATTTTGCCTGTGCGGTATCGCTGAGCAATAATGTTCCGGGACCATTTCCGCTATCTGCCCAAACGCTTAAGGTAAAATTTTGTTTGGTAGGAATGTTTCCCACATGGTCGAAATAGATGCGGGCACCTAAAATTTCGTCGGGATAATTGAGTTTTACCTTAACCGCCATTTTGCCACCGGGGCCGGTGGTATAAACGTAATAAGCGGCTTCGGCACTGCCATCATCAAAAGCATAATAATTTCTAAAGCGCTGGTATTGCAAAAGGGTATCGTTGCTGTTTATAAACTGCGGGGCAATGGCGGTGCCGGTGGTAAGTGCAATCATGTGTTTAATTTCAAAATCAAAATTCTGATTGATGTTGGCAAAAGGAAAGCTGTTGGTTTTTGGGTTGGAAATACCGGGGTAGTTGCAATAGCCATTCGGTATAAAGGGTTTTATGTTATCGTTATCGGGTGTAAAATTGTAAACCAGATTGTTTACCTTATCGTATTCCTGATTGTATTTGTATTGCAAAGGCACATTTTGATTGTGGTTGCTGCGAATACGCACCGAGTTTTTTGGTGCCATTTCAGCGTTGATAAATTGCTCGTGTGGCATGGCCGAATAATCTTTTAAAAACGGAGTGGGCATACCGGCAAATGCAATGTCGTAATAACTTGTGTCGGCAATGCTGTCGCGGTTGCGGTCAAGGTAAATGTAATCGATGTTCCAGTGGTCAAAATCGCCACAGGTGGTGGCGTAGTTTCTAAAGCGGAATTGAAAATTATCGTGAAAAAAGGCGGTATCTTGTATCCACACCAACACCCTTTTAAAGCTTGTATCGCTGTAGTTGGGCGAGTTAATGCCTTGTTTGGCCCAACGCCCCAGTGCCCATTTTTTTTGAGCGGGCATGTAAAAATCAAGCATCAGCGAATCCGTAAGTTCCGGATAATCGCCTTTGCCACCGGCCTGATAATAAAAACTGATGCCCACTTTATCGGCAGGTTGTAACACCAGCGAGTTGGCAGTAATACTCAGATTGATGGGTTGCGAGGTTAACGTGTCGGCCTTAGAAGAAAGGTTAAGGTTAATTACTGTTGGCGAATAGGGGTAACCGTGTTTGTTTAAGCCATCAAAGGTAGCCACACCAATGCTGGGCGGCGCAAGGGCAAATCCGGTATTGACATAAACGGTGGAATCGGTCCATTTATTAATTACAGGATAATTGCGGGTGGGGGCATAGCTAAAATCTTCGATAAATGGCAGGAAGGTGGAAGTGCTGTTGGTTTTTGCAGCCATGCTTGTATTTTGTTGAGCACGTTCAGTGGTTTCGCATAATTCCGGATGAAAATAATTGATGTTTCCACTCAATGGTTTTAACATTTCCTGTGCGTTGAGGCCATTTATGAGTAGAACAACCAGAAGTGGGAGTAACCGTGTTTTTTTCATTATTCTTGATCGAAGTTTGGAACCTGATTATTATTGGCATTGGCAGCACTGTCAGCTGTGGAGCTCCCCGAAAAATTATCCTTACGGCCAATTTCCAAATCCACCACACTGCCTTTTTTTACACTTTGCCCTGGCACCGCGGCCCTGCCGTTAATGGACTGAGAAAGCACGCAACCGTTGCAATCGGCGGCTTTATCAATAAACCGGCCCACCCTTAAACCGTAGGTTTCAATAATTAAACGGGCCTGTCGTTCGCTTCTGTCTATTAATTTAGGCATTTGTATTTGTGGGGCTACCATACAGGTAACGTAAAGGTAGATGGTTCTATTGTGTTTTACTTTGGTTTCAGGGTCGGGGTCTTGCCTTAAAACCACTCCGGGCTCCTGTTTGGGGGCATACACACTGTCAATAATGTTATAGGTAATGTCTTTGTCTTTAATAAAATCGTTGAGGGCGGTAATTTTTTGGCCTTTAAAATCTGGTACTTTCACGTACTCGCCATGCCCGGTGTAGGAGGTGAGCCACTTGTTGAGAACAAAAAATACCAAAAAAATAAGTAACAAAATTAAACCCAATTGCATCAGAAATTGTTTGGATTTTATAAACGACAAAAAGTTTTGCATGTTTTATAGCTGTGGTGTAAAAATAAGATTTTTTACGCGTGTTCAGCAATGGGTTCGTGGATGGCTATTTTAAGTGCCACCACCACCATGGCCCCAATCATTTGCTCGGTCATTTGCCACAGGCAGTCAATCATAAGGTGCTGCATGCTCAGATGTTTGGTAAGCGAAATGTTTACAATTGTAGCCATCATAAACAGGGTAAATCCGGCAATAAGCCCGGTGTAAAGCCCTCTGATTATAAAATTGCGCACACTTTTAAGCAGTCGCGATTCGAAAAGGAAAAAAATACCGGCTCCTAAAATAAGGTAGGTAAAGGCTGCAAACGTAATAAACCAACTTAGCGGAAACTGAATTCTTTTGAGGTCGTTTAAAAAAACGCCGTGCCAAAAATAAAAAAGGGCAAACATTACAATTGCCGAAATTATCCAGGAGAGGAAAAAGCGTATAGTAAGTTTCATTTGTCGTTGCAAAGTTAATAAAAAAATCAGGCGGTTTTTAACAAAAACACGTCTAAATGCATCTTTGCTATTAAAATAGGTTAATAAACCAAAAGCTTAGGGCAATGTATATTAAAAGACTATTCCACCGTCTCAGTGTTCAAAATTTAATATGTGCGGCAATAATTGTAATTTTGTGGCCTTAATACACAATTTCAAACCGCGTAAATTGCAATTACGGCATGGGAACAGAAATGAAAAAATTTGAATTAATGGCTCCGGCAGGTTCCTACGAATCGCTGATGGCAGCCATAAAAGCGGGCTGCGATTCCGTTTATTTTGGGGTAGAACAACTTAACATGCGTGCCCGCTCCACCAATAATTTTACACTCGACGATTTAAAAAAGATTGCGGCCATTGCCAAAGAAAACGGCATAAAAACATACCTCACCCTTAATACCGTGCTCTACGACCACGACATAGTTTTAATGAAAAACATTGTTAATGTGGCCAAAGAAAGCGGCATCTCGGCCATTATTGCCTCCGACCACGCGGTGCTCAATTACGCCAAAAAAGCCGGAGTTGAGGTGCATATTTCTACCCAGGCCAATATTTCGAATGTGGACACAGTGGAGTTTTATGCCAATTTTGCCGATGTGGTGGTAATGGCCCGCGAATTAAGCCTAAAGCAGGTGGCCGAAATTACCCGCGAAATAAAACGCCGCAACATTACCGGGCCCGCAGGCAACCCGGTGCAGGTCGAAATTTTTGCCCATGGCGCGCTGTGTATGGCTGTGTCGGGCAAATGTTATTTAAGCCTTCACTCAAATTTTGCCTCGGCCAACAGGGGTGCCTGCATTCAAAACTGCCGCAAAAGCTACATTGTTACCGATAAGGAAGACGGTGTGGAGTTTGAAGTGGATAACGAATACATAATGTCGGCCAAAGACCTTTGTACCATCGATTTTTTGGATCAGATACTGGAAGCAGGGGTTTCGGTTTTAAAAATTGAAGGACGGGGACGTTCGGCCGATTATGTTTACACAGTAACCAAATGCTACCGCGAAGCCATTGATGCTTTTTCGGATGGAAGCTATACAAATGAAAAGGTGGTGGAATGGAAAAAGCGCCTTGAAACCGTGTTTAACCGTGGATTTTGGGATGGTTACTACCTCGGCAAAAAAATGGGGGAATGGAACGACGAATATGGTTCTAAAGCCACTAAACGCAAGGTATATGTGGGCAAAGGCCTTAAGTTTTTTGAAAAAGCATTGGCCGGTGAATTTAAACTCGAAACGCAAAGCCTTTCGGTGGGCGATGAAATTATGATTACCGGTCCCACAACAGGATACATTGAAACAAAGGTTGCCGAATTGCGTATGGATAATAAATTGGTGGAGAAAGTGACCAAGGGCGATGTTTTTACGTTTCCACTCAACGAAAAAATACGCCCATCGGACAAGTTGTATAAACTGGTGGATGCCTGATTATGATACGCATTATTCAACAACGTGCCAAGTGCATAGGCTGCAACGCCTGTGTTGAAGCCGCTTTTTACCGTTGGCGGGTATCGCGCAAAGATGGTAAATGCACCCTGGTTGGCGGTGTTGAAAAGAAGGGTTTTTTTCAGGTGGTGGTGGACGACCATGAGTACGAAGAAAATGTGCGGGCGGCTGTTAATTGTCCGGTAAAAATTATTCAGGTGCTTAAAATGTAAGCCGTTTTTTTTTATGAAAATCTGCCGTTGGCCTGGCTACTCAAAGTTTGGTAAATGCTACCACTTGCTTTTACCGCTTTTTTCGCCATTTTGCCAAAGGCATCAAGCACCTGCACACGACTACAGATGAATCATTTTTACTGATTTGTTAAGCAAACAATCTTAATTTTATTTATGAAAGTATCAGTGGCTCAAAGGTAAGCTAAGGATAGCTACCCGTGTTGAGTGTTTTTGCCTTGGTTGGTTTGCCTGAAGGGTTGGTAGCGCTTATTTATCGCCTGGTTAAACAAAGCGTTGAATAAAATCGCTTTTGCGGTGCCTGCTTAGTTTAATGAGTTTATTATCGAGCATTTCAATCAGCTCTTCGCTTTTTTTGTAGGCTTTTACAAAGCGCAAATTAATAATGGTGCTTTGGTGCGCTCTAAAAAAACCAAATTCGTGCAACAGGTTTTCGTAATCGCCGAGTGTTTTGCTGGTGGTAATTTTTTTACCATCGCTCATAATAAAGTGCGTGTAATTGCGGTCACCTTCGAGGCGGACAATGTCGCTGATGCTAAGCACCTGAAAGCCATTGATGTTGGTGACCACCAGTTTTTTTATTTTGTTTTGGTCCTCACTATTTTCGATGAGTACTTTTATGCGTTGGTCGTCTTTAATTTTTTCGGTTTCAAATTGTTTTTGCAAACGGCTTATTACCTGTGCCATGTCTGCTGTTTTAACCGGCTTTAGTAAATAGCCCAATGCGCTGAATTGAAAGGCTTTTATGGCATATTCGTCATACGCGGTAATAAATACCACTTCAAAATTAAAGTTGCTTTTAAAATGTTGCAACAGATCAAAGCCGGTGCCAGATGGCATTTTAATGTCTAAAAATACAACTTGTGGGTGGTGTGTTTCAATGGCTTTAATGCCGGTATTCACATCATCTGCCTCGCCAAGCACCGTAATAATGCCTGCAAAATTTTTGGCGAGTAAATTGTTTATTAAAAAACGCGCATCTTTTTCATCGTCTATAATAACAGCTTTAATCATTTTTTAACTGGGATGGTTATTTTAACAATGGTGCCGCCTTGTTTTAATTTTTCGAAAACAATTTTTTTACTTAAACGTTGTTCGGTAATTTTTATGCCTCTGGCTTCGGGTTTATTTAATTTTTCCAGGTCGATGCCTACACCCGTATCGCTAATGCTGCACACTAACTGCTGGCCATTGGACGACTGATTTATTTCGATGGTGATGGTGCCCTGTTTTTTGGACGGTAAAATGCCGTGCCAGATGGCGTTTTCAACAAATGGTTGAATTATGAGTGGCGGTACTTTTGTGTTATTAAGGTCTATGTGTTTGCCGATGTTTATGAGGTAATCAAAACCATTGTCGCAACGTATTTTTTCAATGTCCATGTAAAGTTTTAGGGTTTCAATTTCTTCGCGCAGGCTAATTACCGACATGCCGCTGTTGTTGAGTATGCGACGCAATAAATTACTGAAATCTCCCACTACATCGCTGGCGGCTTCGGTTTTTCCTTCAATAAACATGCGCTGTATGCTGTTTAGGCTGTTGAACAGGAAATGCGGATTCATTTGCAAACGCAGATTTTTTTGTTCGAGCACGGCGTTTTTTCGTTCGGCTTTTAAACGGCGTTGTCTGAAAAAAAGATAGGTGAGAAGCAAAAGAAATAATAGCCCGATGCCAACAAAAAGGGTAATGAGTTTGGTTTGTTCTATTTCAAGGTCTTTTACCTTGTTTTGATTTATTAGTAAGGCTTCTTTTTCTTGTTGTTGCAATTTTGTAAGGGCTTCCTGTTTATCAAATTTAGCCTGCATTTCAATTTGCTCTATGCGCCGGGTGGTTTCTTCGCCAAAAAGGCTGTCGCGCATGGCAATGTGGTTTTTGTAATAGGAAAGTGCTTTTTTGTGATGGTTAAGTTTTTCTTCGGTTTTGCTAAGGCTGTTGTAAACCACCTGCAAACATTCGCTGTTGCCGGTTTCAAGGGCATTTTTTACCGATTTTTCGCCGTACTCCAGAGCTTGGCTGTATTTTTCCAAACCAAACAGGCTTTGGCAAATGCCGGATTGTGCGCGGGCCACATCGTAGGTGTTATTTAGTTCGGTATAATATTTTTCGGCTTCTTTGTAATTAAGAAGGGCGTCTTCGTACTTATCCTGTTTTAAGAACAAAGCCCCAAAATTTGAGTACACACCTGCAATGCCTGCCACATCGCCGTTTTCGCGATAAAGGTTCATGCTTTGGTTAAAATTATCGTAGGCCTTGTCGAAGTCGCTGGTGTTTAAATAAACCGCACCAATATTGATGTAGGAGGTGGCGAGTTTGTTTTTATCGCCCAGTTGCCCGTAAATTTTAAGTGCCTCTGTGTAATTCTCGAGTGCGCTTTCGTTTTTGTTCTCGTACGAACTGTAAACGTTGCCAATGTTGTTGTAGCAATTGGCAAGGCCACTCAGGTCTTTTGTTTTTTTGTAATAGGCAAGGCAGGGCTGGTATTTGTCGAGCGCCTCGCGGTAATGGCCAAGCACATAATACACGTTGGCAATGTTAAAGTAAAGTTTGTAGCGTTGCACGTCCATGCCAAGCTCGGGGCAAAGCTTAAGGGCACTGTCGTAGCAGTTCTGTGCAAAACGGTATTCGGTTTTGTTAAAGTGTGCCGCACCCACTATGGTTAGGGCCGTAATCTCGCCTTTTTTGTAATTTATTTTTTGTGATAATTCTTTGGCTTTGTTGGCATACAGTGTGCAAAGGTCGTAACTAAAAAGGCCAAAATACTCTTTGCTTAGTTGCACCAGAGCATTAACACGGTTGGTGTCGGGTTTGGCTTCTTTTAAAATGTTTTGAAGGCTGTCTATTTGCCTGTTTTGTGCATTGGCAAAAGTAATTGAGTAAACAAGTAATGTAAGGACTAATTTTTTCATTTCAGCACCGCAAAATTAGGACAATAATATTCCAAAACAACAGTATTGTGCGTTTGGTTGATAATTAAACCGTTCCGCTTTTTGCCGTATTTTTTGGCAGAAAGGTGTAATTGTTTTTAGAATTTGGTTAGCACCTATTTCTTCAGAAAAAAAATAAAACCTTCCGGAATTTTGTTGCCGGAAGATTTTGTTTAGAAAAAACGAATTAATTAGGTTGTTGCCAAATGCGAGTTAACAGGCACTATTTTAGAATCCGAACCATATTCACCTTTTGGATAGGCAGTATTCTGAAAGCTGGCAATGGCACCTTTTTTAAACACCACACAATGGGTTGAACCTCCAAACTGAAAGTAACCAATCTGGCTGCCTTTTTTTACTTTTTGACCGGGTTTAACCGTTACCACACACGAAGACACTTCGGCCATGCCAACCGGCATTACACAAAGCATGCCCAGTTTTTTGTTGGTGCTTTCAATAAAAATGAGGGCACGGGTGGCCACGTGGGCTATGTAACCCTGCGAATTATTTGGGCCGGCATCGTCGAAACCCACCCTTGCCGATTCGGCATAATAGGTGCCATCAACAAAATGCACCTCTTTAATAACACCATCGGTTGGACTGTGCCAGCGGTGATAGTTTTTAGCACTGAGATAAGCCTGGTAAACGGTTCCACCTACAAAATAGTCAACATGTTGGCCGTTAAGCATCTGCTCGAGCGAGTAGGGTTGTGATTTTACCCAAAAGGCATCGTCTTTTTTTACATTGGTGCTAATGCTAAACGGGGCGGCCTCGCATGCGCTTACAACTATGGTATTGTCGTTGGGCTCACTAACAGGGCGTTGGCCGGGTTTAAATTCGCGGATAAAAAAATCGTTCCACGATTTAAAACCCCAATATTGCTTTTTAGGGTCGTAAACAAATTCATTCATGTTGAGTGCTTTTTGTGCAGCGGGGCTTTTCCAGCCTGTTTTGCTGCTATTGAGCACATAAAGCGATTTGGGTGAGTCGAGAAATTTTGTCCAAACTGCCAAAACTTTTTTAAACATGTTGTTTACTTTCTCGCTCAAAAAAGCAGCTTGTCCGGCTTTGGTAATCATGGGGTAATCGAGTATGGCATTAATTGGAAAACCAATCATGCCGGTGTTATTAAATTCGGGAGCCGTGCCAAGCACATGGTTAATGATGCGGAGCATTTGCATGTAGTTTTTTATAACCACATCGCCACTGTTTGGTTTTACCGGAATTTTTGGTTGCTCTTCGAACATGAGCGTGAAGTACATTTTCATAACAGGATCGGATTCTATCATGTTTTGAAATTCTTTAATTACCGGATGAAAGGGGGCCTTTTTCTTTTCGGCTTCTTTCATGGTTTTTTTTAGCCAGGTGTTTAAGGCTTTGGTATCTACCGGCATCCAATGGCCTAGGCGACCGGCCAGTGCGATTGATGAGTTGTTTGATGACATAATTAATTGTTTTTAATGTAAAGGATTAATTTCCTTTATAAGGCCGTTTATCATTGTTCGTTTTTTAAGTGGGTTCTGCTCCACTGGTGTTCAGGTTAATATGGTGTTGGCGAAAAGGGGAGAGTGCAGAAGTGAAGGGGTTTAAAGAAAGAGAATTGTTGTGCAGGGCGATGTGCAATAAAGAAGGAGAAAAGTTGGTTCCGTTTTTTTAATGTAACACCACGTAATGGCAGTGTTGGAGGTGCAGGCTGGTTTTGTTTCCGCAGATCACCATTCAGGAGTATGGGGCTCCCGAAAGGTTGATTTACGGTACGTTAGGCATTTTTTTGTTTGGCAATTATTTGATTGCTTTTACAGGTACTTTTTCGATGTCGTGTTGCAAGTAGCTCAAGCCGCCGGTTCCGTTCCAGCTAGCATCAATGGCCATGTTGGCATTGAATTGGGCAAGGAAACAACCAATGGCTGGCGGTGGCACGCATTGCATGTATTCACCGTTTAAACTTACTACCTGAGTAATGTTGCCCAATCCGGTAGAGTAAATTTTGCCGGTTACATGTACAACAATGTTTGAATCGGGACCCGGGATGGCCTGTGTAATTACCACAGTGCCGCTTACCGAATGTTGTGATGGAACCACCACTAAGTTGAAGTTGGCTACCGGCGCACCTGGCATACCAACATTACCAATTGTGCCTTTTGCATTGTAGGCACCAATTAAAAGATCTGACATAATTTTGTGTGTTTAATTTTACTTACTCGTAAGGCTTTTCAGAATTCGCCCCCGCGTTTTACCTGTGTGGGTCAGGTCGTTTTTTTGAGTGGGTTCTGCTCCACGTGTTACAAAAGCTTTTGTGATGGCAAAGTTGGGTAACATAAATCCATTTAGTAAGAGTATTAATGCGTGAAAAAATAAAACACTAAAAACTACCTGCTGGTTGCTAAAAGTCCCGAAATGTAAAATCGGGTAGTAATATGTGTTTTTGTAAAAAGCCCGGGTATAAATACCTGTTTTTTTTGTTTGGCGAATGGTTAATTTGTGATTATGTCATTTGTATGTTTATGTTTGCCGAATAAACTTTTATTTTATTAAACCGCTAAAAAAAACAATTATGAAAAAAATCAACTTAAACAGTGTTATTGTAATTTGTGCTCTTGCCTTATTTTCGTGTGATAATAAAACCGAAACCGCAAAGATGGGAAATGGTGGTAATGACAATGAACCGGTTTGTGGCAGCATTGAATTGCCGGTAGATACCGCAGTGAAATGCATTAAACGTTACGATAGTTTGTGGAAGGCGAGCCATGCCGGACAGCCGGCGCCTGTGAGGGCTTTTACCATCAGAGCGGTGGATTTATTAAAGGCAATGGGCATGCCAACCGAAATGGCCAGCGATACAAATGTTTGTAAATACAATCACGTAAGGGTTTATCTGGGGCAAAATTATGACAATGCCTATAAACTTTTTATCACCCCTGTAAGCGGAGCCAACTTGTGCAACAGTGTTGGTGGTGCCGATGTTATTCTTAGCAACACCAAAGCTACACCGTCAAATTATGTGCTGGACTTAAACGCTCCATGTCCGCAGGTTTGTGCTTCCAACTCCGTGCTTAATCCAAACAATTAATCTGAGTTAACACAGGGTAAACAAACTTGTTTCTTTTAGTCAAACAGCCATGAGAATTTCTCTGCTCATTTCATTGTTATCGCACATTCCTATTTTTATAACCACTGGTTACGCCCTGTGGCTCTATAAAAAACTTGAAAATGAACTCAGAGTGTTCTCATGGTTTTTGTTTATTACCGGTGTTATACAGTTTGTAGCACTGCTACTGGCCTTAAAAGGCATTAACAACATGCCGCTACTGCACATTTATGTTTTACTTAGTTTTATTTTTCTGGCCTTGTTCTACAAATCGGTTTTGCAGGAATTTATTGACGGAAGAATTATTCTTTTTTTGGCACTGCTTTTTGGACTTTACACCTGTTTTAATTCGGTCTTTATTCAATCGGTTTTTACATTTAATTCCAAGGCATTAACCATCGAATCCATTCTTGTAATTATTTTATCCATTTCCACTTACGTGTTTTTTCTTAACAGTGTGATGAAGGAAAGCAAGCGCGATTTAACCACCTCGCTTAACTGGATAAATTCTGGCCTATTTATTTATTACACCTCCAATCTTTTAATTTATTATTTTGGTAATGTGATAACCGGGCAACTTTCTAAAACAATGAATCTTTATGCCTGGGTGCTTCACTCATTTTTTTCGGTAATTATGTACACCTGTTTTTTTATAGGATTATGGAAACGGCCAAAGACTTAGGGTTTATATCCACGCTGCTTCCGGTGGCCATTGTTATTTTTATTATTGCCGTGGGTGTGGTCTTGCTCACGCAGCAGTTTCGTAAAAATTTGTATCTGCAAAAATTAAAACAGGAAGAACTCAAAAATCAACATCAGATAGAGTTGCTGCGCTCGAGCATTCAGGTGCAGGAGGAGGAGCGCAAACGCATTGCCCGCGACATGCACGATGAGTTGGGTGCCACTCTGGCCATTACCCGAATGCATCTGCTTCAGGCCGAACGGCAGCATGGTGCTAAAGATGAAAAGTTGCTGGCCGATTTGCAAAACATTCGCAGCCTCACCGAAACTTCGCTCAACAGCATGCGGCAAATAAGCCATTTGTTAATGCCTCCACAACTCGACACCTTTGGACTGGTTAAAACACTGGAAGTGGTTGCCGCACAAATAAACAAAGCCGACGAGATTAAGTTGGAACTCATTTTTGGTGGCGAATTGCCCGAGTTAAACTGGCCGGTTAAACTGGCATTTTACCGTATTTTTATGGAACTGATAAACAACACCATTAAACATGCAGAGGCAAAATTAATCACCATTGAACTTAGCTTTGATGGAAAAAATGTGTGTGGTGTTTATCGCGATAATGGAAAAGGTATTGAGGAAGGAAAAACCAAAGTAGGAATTGGGCAAAAAAGCATTCAGGGCCGCGTTCACTCTTTGGGAGGAAGCATTGTGATTGGCAACCATGCGCAGGGCGGACTGATTACCAGAATAGAAATTCCTTTATGAATTCATTTATCCTGAGTATATTTAACAGCAAATCCATTTTCCTTTATGAGTGAGATAATTAAAATTGGCCTGGTTGAAGACCAACTTCTTTTTCGTACAGGTATGAAAGCCATATTGAGCACCTGGCCGGGAATAAAAGTTATTTTTGAATCGGCCGAAGGATATACGGTGATTGATAAACTCAAAGCCCTTAACGAAGTGCCGGATGTAATGCTGGTGGATTTATCGCTCCCCCCCGATGGAACAAAAGATTATGGCGGGGCTTTTCTCACCAAAATGTTGTGCGAACATTTTCCCGAAATTAAGGTGTTGATTCTTTCGGTACATGACGATGAAAATTTTATTGCCCAATTAATAGAGCAGGGTGCTCACGGCTATTTGGTAAAAGACAGCGACCCACAGGAAGTTTATGAGGCCATTGTTTCGGCTTACACCAAAGGTTCCTACATCAACGAAAAAACTTTAAAGGCCATTCAGCGCAACATGGGCAAAAAAATAAAACCCACAAAAACATTTGTTGATATAACCAAACGCGAAGTGGAAATTTTGCAACTCACCTGCCAGCAATACACCGCCGAAGAAATTGCCGAGAAATTGTTTATCAGCGTAAAAACTGTTAACGGTCATCGTAACAATTTGTTGCAAAAAACGGGCTCACGCAATGTAACAGGTTTGGTAATTTACGCCATTAAAAACCAGATTGTGGAGTTGGTTTAGTTTTCAGTTTTTTTATAAAAGAAATTTAGGTGGCATGGAAGAAACCCTCTGTGCTTCAATGTCTCCGCAACGCTGTGTTGAAAAACAAAACCACTAAGACACTAAGCGCACTGAGATACACTAAGAAAATATCTCTGTGCCTCAGTGTCTTCGCGCTGCTGTGTTGAAAAACAAAACCACTAAGACACTGAGCATACTCAGATGCACTAAGGATTTACTCTGTGTCTCAGTGTTGAAAAAAAAATTATTCCACAATAAATTTGGCGGTGCCAAGGTTTTTACCTTCTCCTATAATTCGTAAAAAATAAACTCCTTTTGCAAGCGACAGGTTAAGCGATGACTCAGTACCTTCCACCTCTTTTGAATAAACCACCTCACCCAATAAGTTTACCACCTGCAAATGTGAAGGCTTTAATGCACTTTCATATTCGATTTTAAAGTGGCCATTGTTGGGGTTGGGGAATAACTGAATTTGCATTTGGCGAATATTGGTTAGTTCGGCAAATCCACTT
>JADLED010000280.1 GCA_020846335.1 Bacteroidia bacterium | reverse complement strand
GGATTTTTTTCTATTTCGAGGCAGGGCTCAGCCACGCCGGGTGAATAGGCAAGAGTAAGGTCGCGCTGAGTGCTGTAAGGTTTAGTGGGAATAACTTCTATTTTGCCCGGACGACCCTGTGAGTGGTAGTCCAATGCATCTTCTCTTCTGAATTTGGCCATATTTTTTTAAAATGGAGAACGAAGATAGTTATTTATACCGACACGGTATCAGTATGCAACCAAGAAAATATTAGCCTTATTGGACTAACTTTTTGCCTTGTGGCTGGGTTATTTATTTGTTAAAAATTACCCCTTTAGAATTTTATGCCAACTGATGTTTTTTGTTTTGAATTCAAAATAGCTTTTGCCCGGCTTTGTGCTTGGTTTAGAAAGTTTTACAGTAATAAAAATTGAAAATTTCTCTGGTCTATCACATCCGACAAAACACTAAAACTGATGGTTGATTGGCTTATAAAACTTGTTTTGGCAGTGCCAATAAAAGAAGGTGTAACCATGATGTATTACTTCCATTACTCCATAAAATTTTCGCCTTTGTTATTTCCCAGTCTTTATCCGTCGCAAAAAGAAATAGACATGATGATTTTAGATTAGTGCTAAAAAATGCCTTCGTTTTAAAAAGGTTGCCTCTTGATTATTTTTTTCTGAGGGTGACAACATCTTCTAGCCTTGATTGCTATTTCCTTGCAGAGTTAAATTAATATTAAATAATCGCAGTTCTGCTTTTTGTCTAAAGGCCTGCTATTACAAATACCGCCATATACAAAAATTTGTTTAATTTAGTTTTCTCAGGCGTACAAGTAATTCAGGCCTGGCGCTTTACCGGCACTTTTTGGTTAACTCTAAACTTTATTGCAAGCAAAATTAAAATGACAACTGAACAATTTACAAAAGAATTTGAATTGGCCCGGCCCCACCTGAAATCATACATCCTCAGAATTACCGCCAGCATGGCTGATACCGAAGATATTGTACAGGATTCTTACATCAAAGCGTCTTTAAAACTTGATACATTTAAAGGCGATTCCACCGTAAAAACATGGATTTTTACCATTGCCTCAAATATTGCAAAAGATAATTTGCGGGCAAAAAAAAGGTGGCCCGAAACTGTAACCGATATTTGCCGCGAAAAAGCCTTAAACAATCCTGACTATTTTCCGGAAATTGCCAACCTTATGCACACCTCGCCGCAGGCGCAGTTTGAAATAAAAGAGCACATCACTTTTTGCCTTACCTGCATTTCAAAATCTTTACCATTAGAACAACAAATCTGTATTTTACTTAAAGAAGTATACGATTTTAAGGTCTCTGAAATAGTTGAAATTATTGAATCAACCGAGGCCATGGTCAAATATTACCTGCACACAAGTCGTTCAAAAATGACAAATGTTTACGAAGGCCGTTGTGCCTTGATTAATAAGGAAGGAACCTGTCACCAATGCTCTGAACTAAACGGCATCTTTAACCCAAAACAGGATTTTGAAGTGGAAAAAAACAAAATAGAATTTGCAAAAAAAGCCAATGACCCAAACCGACAAAATTTGTTAGACCTGCGATTTAAAATTATGAAAGAAATTGACCCCTTTAATTCCAATGGTTCGGCATTGCAACTGCATCATTTAGAGCACAATAAAAAAATAATGGAAAATTTTTAAAATAATTCAACGCAAATCCTATCGTTTTACATCTGCTAAACGTCAAAAGGATATAAACAAACTAAAACCAATAAAATGACAACACTAACATCCAATGGCAAAGCACTTACGGTAAAAAAAACCTTTAGTCGCGAAACAGGCGTGAGCATTGATATTCAGGCCGACAAAAGTATTATTTGGGCTTTGCTAACAAATGCAAACGACTATCCAAGGTGGAATTCAACAATTATTTCGATTGATGGTACCATTGCAGCCAACGAAAAAATTAAGCTCAAAGCAAAACTCGATCCAAAAAGAGAATTTAAACTCAGCGTAAAAGAGTTTCAGCCCGAAAGCACCCTGGTTTGGGGCGATGGCATGGGTAAACGTATTTACACTTTAAAAACCATTGGCAATAACCTTACCAATTTTTCAATGAACGAAAAAATAGGAGGGCCAATCTTTCCGCTTTTTGCTAAAATGATTCCACCATTTGATCAGGCGTTTGAGCAATTTGCAAGAGACCTTAAATCCGAGGCAGAAACAATTTCAAAAACAAAATAAAACAAAAAAAACATGGCTTATAAAATTGGAACAAAAGACAAACCAATGGTTTTAAAAACACCACCATTAACCAGCGAATACACCATGCACGTTGATCAAAAAGACGGCAAAGATGTGTTAGTGTGCACTGTTGGTAAAACAGTTTTGTTATACAACATTAACTGCATTGACGATTTACACAAAATGCTTAAAAAACATGGCGACTGGATGGAGCTTGGAAGTGCCGATGAACAAAAACCGGCAAAAGAAGGAACCGTAGAAGCCTGGGGACGTTCCGAGAAAAATCCGGCCGGTGGCTGGTATGGCCTTAAAAAAGGCTTACGCGGAAGATTTGGCATGTACATTCCGCCACTAATGGAGGCTTTGGGACTGGCCGAACTAACCCACGATGCCAAAGGAAATAAAATGAAAGCGAAATAAAACAGGTAAAGCAATTTTATTTATTATACCGCTTTCGAAAAAAAATTACAAATCGTGTCCAATTTCAAAACTCCCAATCGTCATAGGTGTGTAAACAAAAACTATTAACCATTTAAAAATTAAAAAAATGACAGAATTTATGATGATTTTCAGAAACGATTACAATCCATCGTTTAAACCTACACCAGAACAAATGCAGGCCAGTGTTAAACAATGGCAGGACTGGATGGGTGGCATTGCAGCACAGGGCAAATTTGTTGGAACCACCCGTTTAAGTTCTGAAGGAAGTAAAATTTTAAAACCAAACCACGTAATTGCCGATGGCCCTTACATCGAAATGAAAGAAATTGTAGGCGGTTCACTTAATGTAAAAGCCAGCAGCATGGAAGAAGCATTAAAACTTGCCGAAGGTTGTCCGATTTTACAGATTGGTGGAAATGTGGAAGTAAGAAAAGTTATTCCCATGAACAATTAATTGAATAATAAAGAACTGATACCTCAACTTTTTAAAACAGAGTACAGAAAAATAATTTCTGTACTCTGTAAATTGTTTGGCATTGTTCACATCGAAATTGCCGAAGACATTGTTAACGACACCTTTTTACTGGCCACCGAAACCTGGGACCTTAACGGAATTCCCCAAAACCCAAGCGCCTGGCTTTACACCGTTGCCAAAAACAAAACCAAAGATTATTTCAAAAGACAACAAACATTTTCGCAAAAAATTGTTGCTGACCTAAAACAACAACACGCATTATCCGAAGAACCTGAACCCGATCTTTCAGCTCAAAATATTAGCGACAGCCAGTTGCAGATGATGTTTGCCATTTGCCACCCATCAATTCCGGCCGAAGCCCAGATAGGTTTGGCCCTTCGCATTCTTTGCGGTTTTGGCATCGACGAAATTGCCGAAGCTTTTTTAACCAACAAAGAAACCATTAACAAACGCTTATTCAGGGCAAAAGAAAAATTACGTGCCGAAAATATTAAGATCGAACTTCCTGATGAAAGCGAAATCAAAAAACGATTAGAAGCCGTGTTAACCACACTCTACCTGCTTTTTAACGAAGGTTACCACTCCAACACCTCGCAAAACTATTTAAGAAAGGAACTGTGCTTGGAAGCCATGCGCCTGAATTATTTTTTAATTGAAAACGAAAACACCAACCAACCGAATGTAAATGCGTTAATGGCATTAATGTGTTTTCATGCCTCGCGCCTGGATGCCAGAACCACTGAAACCGGCGAACCGGTTTTGTACGAGGCCCAGAATAAAAATAGTTGGAACGAAGAACTGATAGAAAAAGGAAATTACTTTTTAATACAAAGCGCCAAAGGCTCCGTCATCTCAAAATACCACCTCGAGGCCTCCATTGCGTATTGGCACAGCACCAAAATAGACAATCCTGACCGGTGGGAAAACATTTTGCAACTCTACAATCAGCTTTTGCAAATTGAGTACTCGCCCATTACCGCACTTAACCGCACCTACGCGCTTTCAAAAGTATCCGGAAATCAAAAAGCACTGCAGGAAGCGCTGAAACTCAACTTAGAAGAAAATCATTTTTACCATTCACTCCTCGGCCATCTTTACAGCAGCAATGATAAGCCCAAGGCCATTTTTCATTTTAAAAAGGCCTTATCAATGGCCAAATCAGCCGGTGATAAAACAACCCTGAACAATCATCTCGAAAAACTCAAATGAGAGATTAGCCCAACAACACTTTGCGTGTGTCGGCCAAAATATCGTTGGCAGCCTCCTTGTTGGCGGCCTCTGCGTAAACACGTAATACTGGCTCGGTACCACTGGCACGAATCATCATCCAGGTATTGTCATCGAAAAAGAATTTGTATCCATCCAAATCGTCAACACGCTGTACTTTGTATTTACCAAACTCTTTATAGGCGCCGCTTTTGCAGTTGGCCAACACTTTTGCCTTAATGGTTTCATCAATGTGCAGGTCGTTGCGCTCAAACCAAAACGTGCCGGTAATATCGTACACTTCCTGTATAAGATCGGTTAATGATTTTCCGGTTTTGGCCATAAATTCCCAAATGGTTATGCCCATCCAAATACCGTCGCGTTCAGGTATATGACCTTTAATGGCAATACCTCCACTTTCTTCGCCACCCACCAACACATCTTCGTTAACCATTATGCTGCAAATGTATTTAAAGCCAATTTTAACCACATCCAAAGGCAAGCCGTAGTGCTCGCACATGTTTTTAATTTTAACACTGGTGCTAAAAGCAGTAGCCACCTTGCCACGTTGGTTTTTATATTTTACCAAATAGTGAATGAGTAACAAAATAATGTGGTGCGAATCCACAAAATTTCCTTCTTTGTCGTAAAGCCCAATCCGGTCGGCATCGCCATCAGTAGCCAAACCGCAGGAAATGTTGCCGTTCTTTTTAATAAACTCGCTGAACTCAATCAGATTTTTATGAATGGGTTCCGGTGCCTGCCCATGAAAGCCGGGGTTGTGGTCGCAATGCAGTTTTTGAATTTCAGGAAAAAGACGTTGCATCACGCGCTGACCCGCGCCAAACATAGCATCGTAGGCCAGATTAAGATTGGCTTTTTTTATTGCCGCCAAATCAAAATTATCTTCCACGTGTTTAATGTACATGTCTTCAAGAGGTGCCACCTCCAGCATGCCTTTGGCCTCAGCGGCTTTCAGGTCCACGCTCTTCCAATCGGTTTCAACAGTGGCAGGAATAATGTCTTCAATTTCCTGAACATGCTCAGGACTTAAAGGCCCACCATATGAACCTTTTATTTTATAGCCATTGTACGATGGCGGATTGTGACTGGCTGTGATGATAATGCCCAAACTGGTTTTATATTTTACAGCGCCCAACGAAATCATGGGAGTGCTCACAAAATCCTTTGCCAAAAACACTTTTATGCCATTAGCAATAAAAACTTTGGCTGTGGTTTCGGCAAACAACTCGCCGGCAAAGCGGCAATCGTGACCCACCACCACGGTAGGGTTTTTAGACTGTTTAAGTAACCACTTAGATGTGGCTTCAGTAACGCGTGCCACATTTTCAACTGTAAAATCAAGGGCTATAATTGCCCTCCAACCGTCTGTTCCAAATTTAATCTTTGTCATACTTTTGATAGAAGCCCAAAATTAGGGAATTTTTTGGGAGCTTTATTAAATTATCACAATACTTTAATCAGCATAAAATTCCCTAATAGTAGTTACTCTAAATCCCGTTTACTTCAGGTTTATTTGGGCGTGCCCCCATGAAGCAGAAAACGCCATGCAATTTTTCCGATGCGTTTTCACTTCATGGGGTCAGGCTTTGCGTTCCAAGTCCTCACACGCAGAAAAAGCGTGGTCCGGGCTTTCCCTGCCTACCGGCATGCAGGCACTGCAATCCCTCACGCGGCAGCGCCCGTTCACCAGAACTCATTACACGAATCGCTTTAGTAACTGGATTTATTTCATTAAATTCGTTAATCCCAATTTATGGGAAATTGAAGAATGAGATTTTTTTTTAGTTTCTTCCTGTTTTTTGTAGCACTTTGCCAGCTAAAGGCTCAAAGCAAATCATTTGAGTTAACCGACTGGTACAACAATGCTCTGGTAAGTTCGGGCAGCACCTTTTCTCACAACACTTACGCCCTGCAACACCATTCGCACAGTTTCGATTTTAAAAACAAAAGTGCTACAACTCAAACCTACGAAGTTATTCGCACCGACTTGCGGCGTAATATCGTAGCAGCGGGCGATTCGGCCTATGCGCATTTTTGTGTGGGCGCCAATTGTTTTAGTTCAGACACCAAACGTTTTACTTTTACGGTAAATCCCGGCGAGGTATATATTCTGCGTTTTGAACTGGACGAAGCTACCAGAGTCGGCTATTCTTCCATCGAGTATCAAATTCTTAATAAAAATCAGAGCAATGAATTCATGTGGTTGTATTTTAAATATAACAATGTGGTGGGTATAACAGAAAACAACACCAATGACTTTGCTGTGTCAGGTGTTTATCCCAACCCGGCAGCAGAGCACCTTGGTTTTGATGTAAGTATTAATCAACCAGCTACGTTATGCTATCGTTTGGTAAATGCGCTTGGGCAAACGGTTCGTTCAGATTCAGCGGTGATAAATTCTGGCAAAACACCGCTCTCTATTAATGTGAGTGCACTTGAAAGTGGTATCTATTTTTTCACCGCAACGGTAAATGGTGTTACTAATCAACAAAAGGTAATTATCGGCCGTTAAAAGCTTTTCCGGTGAACCCTAAAGACCTTTCATTATCTATTCCCAATCACACTTTAACCTTCACTAATAATTAACACTTCAAGTGTACCCTGATGTTTCATTTCGTACTCGGACTTAATAATTATCTCCGATTACAGGCAAAAAAAAGAGCGATTGTGTCATCGCTCATTTTTATTTATAGAATGTAAGGTGATAAACTAAGCCACTCCTACTCCGTGGCAGGCTTTGTATTTTTTACCACTGCCACAAGGACAAGGGTCGTTACGACCAATTTTTGTTTCCACGCGTATTGGCTGTGCTTTAGGTTTTTGCTGCGCGTTTTGTTCTTCCACAATATTTTCGTCGCGGCTCTCAGTTAATTTTTCCTTTTTTGGTTGAGGCGCATCTTGTACAAATCGTGCCTGCGGTTGATTACGATCGTTTGGCAAGCCGGCCATCATTAAGAAAGAAATTACCTCTTTATTGCTCTTCACAATCATTTCCTTAAACAGGTTAAACGATTCGAGCTTGTATATAACCAACGGATCTTTTTGTTCTAACTGCGCATTTTGCACGGCCTGTTTCAAATCGTCCAATTCACGCAAATGCTCTTTCCAAGAATCGTCGATCATGGCCAGTACAACCGATTTTTCGAAGCCCAGCACCAAATCGCGGCCACGGGTATCGTAAGCCTTTTTCAAATCGGCCATTACGTTTACGGTGCGAATGCCATCGGTAAATGGTGTTACAATGTTTTCGAAGCTGTTGTTTGGATTGGTGTAAACATCCTTCACTACAGGGAATGCCTCTTCGGCGATAAGTGCAATTTTAGCGGTGTAATGTGTTTGAGCGGCATCAAACAACTGATGAATCAATTCCTCTTCCTTACCATTACTAAACTGCTGCGTGCTGAATGGTCCTTCAATGCCAAAGTTTTTAATGCACTCCAGATTAAAGGCATCAAATTCCTTATTGCCATGAAATTCTTCAATTAAGCTCGACGACACTTCGTAAATCATGTTGGCAATGTCTATGCTCAGTTTATCGCCATATAAGGCGTTGCGGCGGCGTTTGTAAATCACGTCGCGTTGGGCATTCATCACGTCATCGTATTCAATCAAACGCTTACGGGTACCAAAGTTATTCTCCTCAACTTTTTTCTGTGCGCGTTCAATGCTTTTGGTAATCATGCTGTGCTGAATCACTTCACCTTCCTTTAAACCCATACGGTCCATTAAAGAGGCAATGCGCTCGCTACCGAATAAACGCATGAGGTTATCTTCCAGACTTGCAAAAAACTGTGAGCTTCCGGGATCTCCCTGGCGGCCTGCGCGACCACGCAATTGCCTGTCAACACGACGGCTCTCGTGGCGCTCGGTGCCGATAATGGCCAAACCTCCGGCTTCTTTAACACCCGGCCCAAGTTTAATGTCGGTACCACGACCAGCCATGTTGGTGGCAATGGTTACTGTGCCTGCTTTTCCGGCCTCGGCCACAATATCAGCTTCTTTGGCGTGCAATTTGGCGTTGAGTACATTGTGTTTAATGTTGCGCAGCTTTAACATGCGGCTAAGCAATTCCGAAATTTCAACAGTGGTGGTGCCAATCAGTACCGGTCTTCCGGCAGCCACCAGTTTTACCACTTCTTCAATTACGGCGTTGTATTTCTCGCGCTTTGTTTTGTAAACCAAATCCTGCTCGTCCTTACGGGTCATTGGTTTGTTGGTTGGAATTTCAACCACATCCAATTTGTAAATGTCCCAAAACTCCTGCGCTTCGGTGGTAGCAGTACCGGTCATACCCGCCAGCTTATTATACATGCGGAAATAATTCTGCAAAGTAATGGTGGCGTAGGTTTGTGTGGCCGCTTCAATTTTCACATTTTCTTTGGCTTCAATGGCCTGGTGCAATCCATCGCTGTAGCGGCGGCCTTCCATAATACGGCCGGTTTGCTCGTCAACAATTTTAACCTGACCCTCGTCAATCACATATTCCTGATCTTTGTCAAAAACAGTGTAGGCTTTTAGTAACTGATTTACGGTGTGAATGCGCTCGCTTTTGATGCTGAATTCGCGCATTACCACTTCTTTAGCAGTAATTTTTTCTTTGGAGTCCTGAATGTTTTTTTCAATCTCGGCAATTTCGTCGCCTACGTTTGGAATCACAAAAAACTTAGGGTCTTCTGAGTTTCCGGTAATATAATCAATGCCTTTTTCGGTTAACTCAACGTGGTTGTTTTTTTCGTCGATGGTAAAATAAAGTTCCACATCTATTTTGTGCATTTCCTTATTTTGGTCCTGCATGTAATAGTTTTCGGTTTTTTGCAAAAGGGCTCTTACACCCTGCTCGCTTAAAAATTTAATAATGGCGCTGTTTTTTGGTAAACCACGGTAAGCGCGCAATAAAGGAATGCCTGCTTCTTTTTCCTTGCCTTCCGCAAATAGTTTTTTTGCTTCGGTAATGCAGGTTTGAATGTACATTCTTTGAACATTAACCAGCTTTTCGATGCGTGGTTTATATTCCATAAACTCGTGCTTATCGCCCTGTGGGGTTGGACCACTAATAATGAGTGGAGTACGGGCATCGTCAATTAAAACGGAGTCAACCTCATCCACAATGGCAAAATTGTGTTTGCGTTGTACCAGTTCTTCTACGCTGCGGGCCATGTTATCGCGCAGATAATCGAAGCCAAACTCGTTATTGGTACCATAAGTGATATCACAATTGTAAGCTAAACGGCGTTCGTCGGTGTTAGGATCGTGTTTGTCAATGCAATCCACGCTCAGACCATGAAAGTGAAACAGGGGCGCATTCCACTCGCTGTCGCGTTTTGCAAGGTAATTATTTACAGTAACTACGTGAACACCTCGTCCTGAAAGTGCATTTAAAAAGATGGGCAGTGTGGATACCAGTGTTTTACCTTCACCGGTGGCCATTTCTGAAATTTTGCCCTGGTGTAGCACCATCCCGCCAATTAATTGCACATCGTAGTGCACCATGTCCCAGGTAATTTCGTTGCCGGCAGCCATCCATTTGTTTTTGTAAATGGCTTTGTCGCCACGTATCTCCACATTTTTATGGTCTTGCGAAAGAAGGCGGTCAAACTCACCTGCCATTACTTCAAGGCCTTCGTTTTCTTTAAATCGTCGGGCGGTTTCTTTTAATATGGCAAATGCTTCGGGAAGATTTTCAGTAAGGGCTTCTTCGAGTATTCCGGTAATCTCCTTTTCAATGTCGTCAATTTGTTTGTAGTAATCTTCTTTAGAGTTCACGTCCATGTTTGGATCGTTGTTCATGAGCTCCTTCAGCGATTTTATTTTATCGTTTTCGGCTTTAACCGAATCCTGAATCTTGCTTTTAAGGGCTGCAGAACGCGAACGTAATTCGTCGTTGGATACAGAATTTAAGGAAGTATAAATGGCATTTATTTCGTCAACTTTGGATTCGAGGTTTTTAACATCCTTCGCACTTTTCGTTCCGAACAATTTTTTAAGAAAATCAAACATGTGTATAAAAATTTTAGCCAATAAAGGTAACAAAATTTAGGGACTGGCTATTACATAATTTGGTTTTGTTAACTTTTGATAGTGGCCCAAACCAAATACCACCGAAGTTCTAAAAAAAGGTGCAGATGAATAACAGACCTTGACGAAAACTTTAATTCGAATTGGTGGTGTGGCATGTATTACCAGATATTGGTAATGCTTGGTGTCCAAACAATTACACCTTGAGGTTGCAAGGGGTTGGAGCTTGTAAACCAGCCCATATCTTCGTTATAGCGGGAGCTTTGATGTTTAAAATTAACCACTTCGCTGCCAAAGGTTCCCACAATCTGAATGTGGATATCGCCATCGGCATAAAACCGAACGCTGTTAAAAAATGGTGCGGGAACTGTGTAAGTGCTGCCGGGTAAAATGCTAATCATTTTTGCTTCGGTAGTGATTTTTCCTTCGTTGCAACTAACTGTAAAATTTATGCAAACGGCCAGTTTTGTGTTGTTCTTAATCAGATATGGGCCCTGAAAACTGAGTTGTGCTTGTAATGGGTTTGCTAAACAAAGCCAAAGGATTAAACCCGTTGCAAAAAAAACAGATTGATGGCGGCTTTTGCTAATTCGTTCGTTAATCATTTATACCGGATTTTATATGGTAAATATATTTTTTTATTTCAACGTAAAAACCATCACAGCTTCTTTTTAAATAGTTTAACCTTTTTCCGGCCAGATTTGCATTTAGCCTTTGTAATTAGCCAATTATCTCATTCATCCATAAATATTGCCATTACTATAAAAACAGAACCTCGGTTGAACGATTTTATTACCCAATGTGTTTTGAAAGTCTTCGTAATTGTGGTTTGTAAGGCTTTAACAATCTGATTTACAAAATTATAGTCTAAAATTGGGAAATAAGAGCTAAAATGATATATTTGCACCCTTAATTAAAAAAAGAATTACTGTAGAAATTTACTATTATGCAAAACAAAGGTGCCATTAAAATATTTGCCATACTGTTAGCGTTGGCTTGTATTTTTTATTTATCGTTTACCTGGAAAACCAAGAGTGTTGAGGGCGATGCAGAGGAATTTGCCAATGGCAAAGTAAGCTCAGCTAAAGTGCAGGCAGCAGCTAAAGAATATGCCAAAGGAAGTGATGCCAGACAAGCTGCTTTTATTGATTCGATCGCTTCCGGTATTAAAGATCGTTACCTCGATTCGATGAAAAAAATATCGGTTTACGATATTCTTATTGCCGATTATACTTACGAAGAGTGTAAAAAGAACGAGATTAATCTTGGTCTCGACTTACGCGGCGGGATGAACGTAACCCTTGAGGTTTCTGTTAAGGATTTGTTGGAAAATCTTAGTAACAAAAGCAAAGACGCTGCCTTTAACGAAGCGTTAAAAGTTACTCAGGAAAATTTGGGAAAAGAAAACAACGACGACTTTTTGGACGCTTTTGAAAAAAACTACGCCAAAATTGCTCCTAACGGACGCTTAGCTCCTTTATTTCAAACCACCGAAAACAAAAAAGAAATTTCTTTCAACACTTCTAACGACGATGTAATGAAATACGTTCGCAAACGTGTTGACGAAGCCGTTGGAAATGCCGAAAAAACATTCCGCAGTCGTATCGACCGTTTTGGTGTAACTCAACCAAATATTCAAAAACTGGAAGCCAGTGGCCGTATTTTGGTGGAATTGCCAGGTGTAAAAGACAAGGCCCGCGTGCGTGAACTTTTGCAGGGAACTGCCAATCTCGAATTTTGGGAAACCTATGAAAATGGCGAAATAGCCCCTTTGTTGGATAAAGCCAACGTAGTTGTGGCTGCTTACCTCAATGGTACTAAAAAAGATTCAACAATTGTAAGCGATACTTTGGCAAAAGCCACAGGCTCTGCTCCTGAAGTTGCTCCCAACACTGCCAGCGCTGCGGCACAGGCCACCACCGACACAAGCAAAAAGAATGTGGCTGCCGCTACTCCTTCTGTAAACGCTCAGGATACTGCCATTAAAGGCTTTATGAAACGTGTGCCTTTGTACTCGTTTTACCAAAATGCTTTCCCATTTGTGCCTTTAAAAGGTTTCGTAACTACCGATGAAAAAGGAAATCCTAAAGCCTATGCCGAAGGTCCTGCTGTTGGTAGAGCCATTACTAAAGAAGATACTGCAAAAGTAAATAACTACCTGCGCATTGCCCGTTCTAAAAATGTGTTTCCATCTAAACTTAAGTTTATGTGGAGTGCTAAAGAAGAGGAGCAAAAAGACGAGGCCGGAAATGTGGTATTAACTTACTTCACTCTTTATGCCATTAAAGTAACCGACAGCAAAGGCAATGCTGCATTGAGTGGCGATATTATTACCGATGCCCGCAAAGATTACACACAACAAAGCGGAGGTACTCCACAAATTAAGATGTCCATGAATCCGGAAGCTGCACAAAGGTGGAGAAAAATTACCGGTGCCAATATTAAAAAAGCAGTGGCCGTGGTAATGGACAACATGGTTTACTCAGCACCTCGCGTAAATGGCGAAATTCCAAATGGTCAGTCAGAAATTTCAGGAAACTTTACTGATTCGGAAGCCGATGCTTTGGCTGCCATTTTAAGTGCCGGTAAATTACCTGCTCCTGCTCACATTGTTGAAGAGAGTGTGGTTGGTCCATCTTTAGGTCAGGAAGCTATTGACTCCGGTTTAATGAGCTTTGCCATTGCCTTATTGGTAATTCTGGTGTTTATGTTTATGTACTATAACAAATCCGGTATGGTGGCCAACATTGCTTTGATTGCCAACATGTTCTTTATTATGGGTATACTCACCTCACTGGGAGCTGTGTTAACTCTGCCAGGTATTGCCGGTATCGTATTAACCATTGGTTTAGCGGTGGATGCAAACATCCTTATTTTTGAACGTGTGCGTGAAGAACTGGCTCTGGGTAAATCAACTTCCAAAGCCATTGAAGAAGGTTTCAAACACGCCATGTCTTCGATTATTGACTCCAACGTTACCCTTGCTATTTTGGCCGTTATTCTTTACGCTTTTGGTTCAGGTCCGGTACAAGGTTTTGCAACCACTTTGTTTATTGGTATCTGCACTTCTTTATTCTCAGCTATTTTAATTACCCGTGTAATTTTTGAATGGATGTTGGAGCGCAAAATGGAAATTCCTTTTGACAACAGCATGACCCGTAATGCTTTCAAAAACATTCACATTGATTTTGTTGGTAAACGTAAAGTGTACTACGCTATTTCAAGCGCCATCATTATTTTGGGTGTTGTGTTCTTCTTTAAAAATGGTGGTTTAAACTTAGGCGTTGACTTTAAAGGTGGCCGTACTTACCACGTGATTTTTGACAGAGCTATCAATAACGACGAGATAAAACAGGCATTATCTGCCGGGTTTGAAAAAGCCGCTATCGATGTGAAAACCATTGGTGGTAACAAACAGGCAAAAATCACTACGTCATACCGCGTTTCAGACAGCAACGTAAACGCTGATAAGGAGGTTGAACAATTATTAATTAAAGGTCTGGCCTCATTTGGTGTTACTGAAAAAAGTATTCTTCAGTCGCAAAAAGTTGGACCTACCATTGCAACCGACATTGTTTACGGTGCTTATGGTGCGGTATTATTCTCGTGTTTAATGATGTTCTTATACATTGTGGTACGTTTCCGCAAATGGCAATACGGTTTAGGTTCGGTTGTGGCCTTGTTCCACGACGTGCTGATTGTATTATCGTGTTATACCATTTTTGATGGCTTATTGCCACTCGAAATTGGTCAGGATTTTATTGCGGCCATTTTAACGGTAATGGGTTACACCATGACTGAAACGGTGGTAGTGTTCGACAGGATTCGTGAGCGCTTAACGGAACATGCAAAAGCCGATACTCCTGGTGAAGAACGTAACAAGTTAATTAACTACGCCTTAAACAGTACTTTGAGTCGTACCATTTTAACTTCATTAACCGTATTCTTCGTGTTATTGGTAATCTTCATCTTTGGTGGCGAAAGCATCCGCGGATTTATCTTCGCCTTGTTAATTGGTCGTATCATTGGTACCTACTCTTCGTTGTGTATCTCTACACCTATTGTAGTTGACTTTGATAAAAAGAAATAATATCTGAAATTCTAAATCAAAAGAACCTCCTGTAACAGGGAGGTTTTTTTTTTGAAGACTTTTTCAAAACTGAGTTGCAGTATAATAGTGGTGATTTTAGTGCAATTAGCACCTTAGTGATTTTCGACCCAAGACATAGGAATGCTCAGACGCTCAGGCTTTTTTATCCAAACTATGTTTCTATGTGGTTTGTTTTTTTCAACACAAAAATTAGCAGGTATTTGGTATTTTTGCCCAAGCAATAATTAACAAATAGAATTTTATTTAAAACTTAAATACAATGGGAAAAGCATGGGTAGGTTATTTGGCTTCGGTACTTGTTTTTTTTGCCGGAATTTTAATGCTGGTGGCTAAAAAATACGCTTCGGGTGGTTTACTCATTGCGGTTGCAATTGCAGGAGTGGTAATTAAATACAAAATGAATGGGAAGAAGTATTAAGGAGCGAAATCTTGAAATAAGGTAAATAATGAACAATATGATTTCTCAAAAAATCAGAATATCACTTTTCCTATCAATTCTATTAATCATCGGAATAGAACCCCTAATTGGTGAAACAGTAAATGGTTATTATGTAAAAAATACCAACGATACCGTTTTTACAAACTTTGTTTTGCCTAACTATAAAGATGAAAGCTTTTTATTTTTTGAGTTACAATGGAGTATTAAATGCAAGAATGATACTACTGCTGAATATTTAATTAAACCAGATTCAGTAAAGGAAGTTCGGTTTGAGTATAAAAATAAATTTGAAAAAATATTATCCAGAAAAAATAATTTCAGAACTGTTCTAGGAGAAAAAAAGAAACCATTTGTATTTTTAAGAATAGTTAAAGAAGGGGCAATAAACTTATTTAAAGGTGTAATACTTGGCCAACGAACCGGAGGATCAGCCGGTTCATTTCAATATGGAGCCAATGGTCAGGTTGTATCCCATTCTTCTGGTTCAATTGTACCTACTGGCTCTTCCTACCCTCTTAATATCTACTTTCTCGAAGATGAAGCAAAAGTCATGCATCGCTTGAGCGCAGTAGGATTAAAAAGAAAATTAAAAACTTACTTTGCAAGATGCCCCTTTTTGGTTGAGAAAATTAAAAAGAACGAGTATTGGTACGACGAAATTGAATTAATGGTTCATATTTACAACTATAATTGTGAACTATCAGCACCTTTGCCGACAAAATAAATAATATAGATTTCCAAAAAAAAGCCCGTTTCTAATAGAAACGGGCTTTATCATTTAGTTTTCTCTTTCGTCGTTTATCTGATCGGCTTTAAAACCTTTTAAATCAAACACAAACATCAGGTCGGCCATTTCGGTATTGGCTTTCAAACTTTTTACATCGTAAACCTGAACTCCTCCGTCTTTCATCATCATTTTCATTTGAACAATTTGTTTTTTCACCTTGTCCACATACAATTTTACGGTATGAAATTTCTTTTTCTCAGGCTTAACTGAGGGGTACAGATTAATCACATGACACATGGCCGCTCCTGCTTTCTCTTCCTTTTCGTACTTGTATTTGTACCCGTTTTCGTACATGGTAAAAATTTTAGCCGGATTCTGTTC
>JADLED010000279.1 GCA_020846335.1 Bacteroidia bacterium | reverse complement strand
GATACAGGAGCATTAATAAGCACAGTATCATTGTTGTTGGCAGGATTAGGGAACACCAATGCCTGGAAAGTAGCAGATTTGTTTTTAGCAACACCGGTAGGAGCGCTTTGGAACAAATTGATGTTGTCCAGATAAAGATTATTTCCATTGTCGCTGGTAGTCACAAATTTTACCAACACCGAAGCGCTGTTGAAATTGTTCAATAAAATTTGCTCAGTTCTCCAGTCAGTAATGTTGGCGCCCGGTACATAAGCATAGGTTACCGGATTCATGGTAGTCATATTGGCACCAGCTTGTGACCAAATACTGGTCCAGGTTGCACCACAGTTGTCTGAAGCAAATACTTCAAGTTTGTCATTATTAGTTGCTACACGTTGAACATAAGCAATGTCAAAATCCAATTCTGGAGTAGCAGTACCTAATAAGCTGATTGGAGGAAGTACTAACTCATCCTGATCACCAATAACAGTGTTACCATAAAAATTATACTTGGTAGAGAAAGAACTTAAATTGTAAGCACCGGTTCCACTGGCAGTTGATTTAGACCAACCGGCAGTTCCACCGTCAGGATTAATGGCAGTAAAGCCTGTAGGAGGAAATGCTCCTTCAAACCCTTCTGCAACAGGAGTACCTTGGTAATTGCTTGCCACAACAAACGAAACCTTTGCTTTATTATTAGTTGGGTCAATATCCACAGCATTCATAGCTGTAATGTTGTAAGAGAAAGTGTGAGCACCAGCAGCAGTAGGAGCGGTTATGCTGCTTAAAGTGATAACAGTAGAAGCTCCGGAAGCAATGTTACCAGTCCACATAAATGGCGCAGCGGCAGTGCCATCCACAAAAGGAGAAATAGTCATCGAAGTAATGGCATTTAAACCATTGTTCTTAATAGTTACTTTAGGAGCAATGGTAGAAGTACAGGCAATGTCAACATTGGCAGCTACTGCCTGTGCATCATCAGGAACCGGTTGTTTATCGGCCCTTACAGCCTGAGCTACTCTTTGATTGCCATCATCCTGAATAAAGCCAACAAAAGCAATTTCAGAACGCTTTCTTACATAACTAGGAATTGCACAACTTAAAGTAAAAGTTTGTGTCTGACCAATGGTCCAGGTACTGGCCATTGAAACACCATTTTGAAGGGTTGGGAAAGATTTAATAGCGGCATCTTCAAACACTTTTTCGCCATTGGTGCCTGGCTGAACAGAGAACGTAATTAAACGCT
The DNA here is from genome assembly GCA_020846335.1 of Bacteroidia bacterium. Taxonomy (GTDB): domain Bacteria; phylum Bacteroidota; class Bacteroidia; order B-17B0; family Aurantibacillaceae; genus Aurantibacillus. The sequence continues at coordinate 18,991 of JADLED010000279.1, read as the reverse complement.
CAACCATTACAGTACGGAAAACCAAAGGACCAACCGCTGTAAAAGGAGCAGTCGCCTGAATATTAACGGTTAAATTAATTGCTGTTCCGGTAGCATCCCAGGCTCTGTTCATGGTAACGCTAAAAGCTGCAGTTTGTGATTGTGCTGCAGAAATCACATTGTTGTTAAGATTGGCAGGATGACCTGAAGAGGCACCAAAAACAGTAGCTTCGCGTCCGTCAATTTTGCTCGATGGAGCAGAGTTAATGGCCGGAGTATAACCGTAACCACCAGAAGCCAGACTTCTCCAACGCCAATCGATTTCAACTTTGTTGGTTTGGTACAACGACCATGTATTGGACGGTGCAGAAGGAATAGGCACCTGCCATTTAATGGCAATAATTTTTGGTGTGTTGGTTGGCGATGAAAGCAATGCGTTTAACCCCGGATTTGTGGAGGCGCACGGAGGGCATGTTTCACCGGTAAATTCTTCGTATAATGACAAACGTGGCGTTTGTGCAATTGCGCTAACGCCTAATATCATTAGTCCGGCTAAAAGTAAATTTTTTTTCATGACTTAGCAGTTTTAAATGTGTTTTAGTTTTAATAGAGTAACAAATATAATAAATTGACTTAGTAATGTAAAGCTACAAATGTTAAATCGGTCAGATTCAGCCCTTCAACCCACGGATTTATCATTAACTTCGGCCCGTAAAATGGTTCTCAATAGCAAGTTAGAGGGGATTTTTAACGAAAAACTTCAGGAGCTAAACCTTCAGCAAAACCACTGGTTTCGGGGTTTAAACGGGTCCGCTATGTCCTTTTTGGCCGCATCGCTTTTTCTTAAGTACAACAAATCGCTGGTTTTAATCGCTTCCGACAAAGAAAAAGCCGCCTATCTCTTAAATGACATAGAAGATGTGTTGCCCGGCCATAAAATTTTGTTTTTCCCCGAAAGCTACCGCCAGCCCTATCAACTCGAAAAAACAACCAATGCCAATATACAGGAGCGGGCCGAAGTGCTCAACCTCTTGTCGAAAGATAATTTTAAAGGCATTGTGGTTACATACCCGCAGGCGCTCTGCGAAAAAGTCACACTCAAAAAATTGCTGCACCAAAATACCCTGCAAATTAGAAAGGGCGAAAAACTGTCGGTGGATTTTATTTCGGAATTTTTGGCTTCTTATAATTTCGATAAGGTGGACTTTGTTTACGAACCCGGCCAATACAGCATCCGTGGGGGCATTGTGGATATTTATTCCTTTGCCAACGAGTACCCCTATCGCATCGAATTGTTTGGTAACGATGTGGATGCCATTAAAACCTTCGATCCTTCTTCGCAACTTTCTAACTCGGTTTTTGATTTTGTGACCATAATCCCCAACATCAATTCTGCTGTTTTTAACGAAGACAAGGCTCTCCTTACCGGCTACTTTCATCCCGAAAACTGCATCATCTGCCTTGAAGATGCGGCCTACGCCATTGATGTGTTTGATAAAAAATTTGAAAACGCACAAAAAGCGTACAACAACCACGCTGGCGAGGTGGCACAATTGCCCCCCGAAAAAATGTATGCCGATTCGGAAGAATTAAAAAAACAATTCCGCCTTTTTCCTTGCATTGAATATGGTATTCGCTCAGTGCTGGCCACTTCCACCATTGACTTTAATCAAAAACCACAGCCGGGTTTCAATAAAAATTTCGAATTACTTATTGCCAATCTTAAAGAAAATAAAAGCAAAGGGTATCAGAATTATTTTTTAACCGACAATGCCAAACAGGCCAACCGCCTTATCAGCATTTTTAATGATTTACTTGCCAAAGAACACCGCACTTACGACACACTGATAGAACACCTTCACCTTAATTTGCACGAAGGATTTATTGATACGGATTTAAAAATTGCCATCTACACCGATCATCAGGTATTTGAGCGCTACCATCGGTTTAAATTAAAAGAACTAAAACACAAAAGCGCCGAAGCCTTTACTATAAAGGAATTGTTGATGCTGAATCCGGGTGATTACGTCACCCACATCGACCATGGCATTGGGCGTTTTGCAGGCCTTCAAAAATTATATATCAACGGCAAAGAGCAGGAATGTGTGAAGCTGTTGTTCAGAGACAACGACACCCTGTATGTGAGCATACACAGTTTGCACCGCATCAGCAAATTCAGTGGAAAAGAAGGACAGGTGCCGCGCATTGATAAGCTGGGCAGCACCACCTGGCAGACGCTAAAACAAAAAACCAAACGCAATGTAAAAGAACTGGCCTACGACCTCATAAAATTGTATGCCGAACGCAAAGCAAAACCGGGTCACGCTTTTTTACGCGATAATTATTTGCAACACGAACTAGAAGCCTCTTTTATTTACGAAGACACACCCGACCAGACAAAAGTTACCAACGATGTTAAACGCGACATGGAAAAACCGCATCCAATGGACCGTTTAGTGTGTGGTGATGTAGGCTTTGGTAAAACCGAAATTGCTATTCGCGCCGCTTTTAAATCCGTGTGCGACAGCAAACAGGTGGCCGTACTGGTGCCAACAACCATTTTGGCCTATCAGCACTTTAAAACATTTAAGGACCGGCTCAGCGACCTGCCCTGCAATGTGGATTACGTGAACCGCTTTCGCTCTGCCAAAGAACAAAAAGAAATTTTTGCAAAACTGGCCGCAGGAAAAATTGATATTTTAATTGGTACACACAAACTGGTAGGCAAGGAAGTAAAGTTTAAAGACCTTGGCCTTTTAATTATTGATGAAGAACAAAAATTTGGTGTGGGCGTTAAGGACAAACTCAAAACCTTTAAAACCAATGTGGATACTCTTACGCTCACGGCCACTCCTATACCGCGCACGCTGCAATTCAGCTTAATGGGTGCCCGCGACCTTTCGGTAATTTCTACGCCACCACCTAATCGGTACCCGGTGCTTACCGAGTTGCACACCTTTAGCGAAGAATTAATCCGCGACACAATTAGCTATGAACTTAATCGCGGCGGACAGGTGTTTTTTGTACATAATAAAGTGGAAAACATTGGCGAAATAGCCGGCATTATTCAACGCCTGTTGCCCGACGCCCGCATTGCCATTGGGCATGGACAAATGGATGGCGAAAAACTGGAAGATGTGATGCTGGGTTTTATGGAGGGCGATTACGATGTGCTGGTGGCCACAACTATTATTGAAAGTGGTCTTGATATTAGTAATGCCAATACCATCATTATTAACGATGCTCAAAATTTTGGATTGAGTGATTTGCATCAGATGCGCGGACGAGTTGGCAGAAGTAATAAAAAAGCATTTTGTTACTTAATGGCTCCATCGCAAATACTGTTGACATCAGAGGCACGCAAACGTTTAAAAGCCATTGTTGATTTTAGTGATTTGGGCAGTGGTTTTCAGATAGCCATGCGCGATTTGGACATAAGAGGTGCAGGAAATTTATTGGGAGGAGAACAAAGCGGATTTATAAACGACATGGGTTTTGATACCTATATGAAAATACTGAATGAAAGTATTGAAGAGTTGAAAGAAGAAAACTGGTACAAGGAAGCTGTTGGCGAAGATGAAACGGCGGATAAATCGGTTTTCTCGCGGCAGTTTGTAAAAGAAACAGTAATTGATACCGATTTACAATTATTGATTCCTGACGAATATGTGAGCAGCCTAACCGAACGCCTGGTACTTTACCGCGAATTGGATAACATTGCCAAAGAAGAAGAACTGGTGGTTTTTGAAAATAACCTCCGCGACCGCTTTGGACCATTGCCCACCGAGGCTGTTGAATTGATTAATGTGGTGCGATTGCGCTGGAAGGCCATGCAGTTGGGCTTTGAAAAACTCACGCTAAAAAACGGAAAAATGCTGGCTTATTTTTTAAACAAACAAGAAAGCGAATATTTCTCGAGCCCAATGTTTCAGGCCTCTTTGCTATATGCCCAAAAATACCCTAACCTTTGTACTTTAAAAGAACAAAACAAAAAGTTATTTTTAACTGTTGAAGATGTGCGCGCGATTAAACGTGCCACTGAAGTCATCAATCAAATACACGCACTGGTTAACTTTCCCGAATTAAAAAGCAATGAAAGCTAAATCGCGCTACATAGTTATTCTGGGAATTTTGTTCGGATACATTATTCTGCAGTTTATGTGGTGGGAAATTTTGCTGGTAAAACAAACCGGAAAAATTATAAACGAAGAACAAAAACTGGTGGAGCTCACTTCCACCAACAACGACAAGCTTTTAGCCGATATTGAAGCATTGCATGCCCGAAAAAAAATGCAAACGATTATGATTGTGGGTGAGGGCACAGTTTTTTTGCTGCTGCTTTTATTTGGAATTTACAAGGTGAAACAGGCCATTGATAAAGAGGCTTTTTTAAACAAACAACAAAATAATTTTTTACTCAGCATCACCCACGAATTAAAAACACCCATTGCTGCCACCAAATTGCAATTGCAAACACTTCAAAAACAAAAACTCAATCAGGAAACACAAAACGAGCTTATTTCGGCGGCTTTGCGCGAAACCGAGCGCTTGAATCTTTTAATCGACAATGTGCTTTTGGCCAGCAGTCTCGACAATGGCCAGTTAATTTTTAAACCCGAAAAATGTAACATGGCAGTAGAAATAGAAGCCATTGTTAACCGGTATTACAAAAGAGAACTGGAAATAAAAAGTCTGCAATTGCAACTTGAAAGTAACGTTGAGGTATTGATAGACCGGCACGCTTTTCCTTCGGTAGTTACCAACCTGATTGGCAATGCCATTAAGTATTCGCCTAACGAAAAAAACATTACCCTCAATTTAAAACAAAACGGCGGACTTGTTTTATTGAGTGTTTCCGACAATGGTTATGGCATTTCAGATGCTGATAAACCTAATGTGTTTAAGCGCTTTTTCAGGGCCGGAAATGAGGAAACCCGCAGTTCGAAAGGTACCGGTTTAGGACTTTTTATTGTGAAATATATTTTAGACGGGCATCAGGCAAAAATAAAGGTGAAGGACAACACGCCACAGGGCAGTATTTTTGAAATCGAATTTCATGCGGCTTAATTTTTACTTATATCTGTTTGCAGGCGCCTTGTTTTTTTTAGTGGCTTGCAGCAACAATGCTCCTTCTGTGGTTGTAAATCCTACGCCAAATCCATCAGATAGCCTTGTTGGTTTTGCCAAACGTTTCAATATTCAAAAAAAAGGAAATGTTTACCTGCTGAGTATTTTTGGCAACCGTCAAACGTGGGATACCACCGCTAAATTTGCATTAAGTGATGACACAAACCAGATTCGCAAAAGCTACAAAGCAGATTATGTGGTAAAAATTCCTTGTCAAAAAATCGCAGCCCTCAGTAGCATATACGCCGCCGTGGTGGCCGAGTTGGGCGAACTGAATCACCTGGCTGCCATTGACAACATTGATTATGTGACCAATGAAGAAATCCTGAAAAAACACCAATTGCAACAATTAAAAGAGTTGGCCAAAACGCCGGCCATGGATGTGGAGCAAACCGTGGCGCTGCAACCCGACATTGTGTTTACCTTTGGTATGGGGCAGGGAGAAAGGGACAAAGACCGGCGCATGATACAAACGGGCATTCCGGTGGCCATTAGTGTGGATCATCTGGAAGAAACACCACTGGCACGCGCCGAATGGATAAAGTTTTTTGCCGTGTTTATGAATAAGCTCAATCTTGCCGATTCTATTTTTAATCAGGTAAAAAATAATTATACTTATTTAAAAGGTTTGGCAAGACTTTCTCAAACGGCCCCCACCGTGTTTAGCGAAATAAAATACAGCGAGTTTTGGTACATGCCCGGGGGTAAAAGTTTTATGGCCACATTAATGAGCGATGCGGGTGCTTCTTATCTCTGGAAGGACAATGCGGATTTTGGCAGTCTGCCTTTGAGTTTTGAGCAGGTGTATGCCAAAGCCAACAATGCTGATTACTGGATTAATCTTTCCTCGGCAAAAACAAAAGAGGAACTTTTGTCCGGTGATAGCCGTTATTCGCAGTTTAAGGCATTTAAACAAGGTAAACTATTTAATAACATCAAACACTGCAATAGCAAGGGCTATTCTTCTTACTGGGAAACCGGAATGATTTATCCCAACCGGATTCTGAGCGATTTGATTCAGATTTTTCATCCTGAACTCAGGGCGCAGGTAAAAAATGATTTGTATTATTACATACAATTAAAATAAAATTGCAAAACAAACAGGGTATAAAATTTTTGGCTTTGGGCATTTTGCTCGTGATTTCTTTTTTTATGAGTTTGTTGTTTGGTGGTAGCGAAAAAATAAACTGGGAAGCAATCAATCACAACGATTTTATTTTTTGGGAAATCCGCTTTCCTAAAACCATTACAGCTTTGGTGGCCGGTGCTACTTTGTCTTTGGCAGGGCTTGTGTTGCAAATTATTTTCAGAAATCCCCTGGCAGGTCCCTATGTATTAGGCATCAGCTCAGGTGCTTCGTTAATGGTAGCCTTTAGTATTCTGGCCGGAAGTGCTTTTCAATCCATGGCTCCCGTTTTTCATGGAAAGAGTTTTCTTGTTTCGGCGGCCATTGCCGGTAGTTTTTTGGTGACACTCTTAATTTTAGTTGTCTCAAAACGTGTGAATAGCAATGTGGTACTCTTATTAATTGGTTTGATGTTTTCGCAAATATGTGGCGCCATACAAACCGCTTTGGAATATTTTGCCGACCCAACCAGTTTAAAAAGTTTTGTGGTGTGGGGCATGGGTTCGCTGAGCAACACCACCAACACCGATTTGACAGGTTATGTACCGATAAGCGTATTGGCAATTTTAGCTTTATTTTTATTTGTGAAACCACTTAATGCTCTTTTACTCGGACAAAATTATTCGCAAAATTCGGGAATTAATTTTGGCAAAAACCGGTTCTGGTTAATTCTGATTTCATCGGTATTAACCGGAATCACCACCGCCTTTTGTGGACCAGTGGCTTTTGTAGGCATTGCTGTGCCCATTTTGTCGCGCATGCTATTTGATACCTCACGCCAACAGGTGCATTTATTTTCGTGTGTATTAATTGGCGGCAGTCTTTTGCTTTTAGCCGATGCGCTTTGCCATTCGTTAATCAGCAATGTGGCTTTGCCTATAAACATGCTCACCACATTTATTGGCGCGCCATTGGTAATTTATTTAATGTTTAAAAACAAGCACTGGTAATGGGCACCGAAGCAAATATCCGATTAAATGGTGCCGCATTGGGCTATAGCAACCGTAAAAGTCAAGTGCTGATATTGGAAAACCTTAACCTTGAATTTTTTGCCGGAGAATTTATTGCCGTAGTGGGTTTAAACGGAACGGGAAAATCGACTCTGCTAAAAAGTATGTGCGGACTTTTGCCGCTGTTGGAAGGCGATGTTTTTTTGGATGGACAAAACCTGAAATCGCTGGAGTTAAATCAGGTGGCTTCAAAAATTGCAGTGGTACTCACCGAAAAAATAGGTGGCTTTAATCTTAATGCCTTTGATGCTGTGGCTGCAGGACAAATGCCTTATACCAATGCTTTTCATCAGCTAAAGGAAAATCATTTAGAAATAATTAATACCGCCATCGAAACGGTTGGACTTAAGGAACACGTGCACAAACCCATTCAGGAATTGAGTGATGGCTTATTTCAAAAAACCATGATTGCCAAAGCGCTGGCACAACAAACGCCTACCATTTTGCTCGACGAACCCAGTGCTTTTCTGGATTACGCTTCCAAACACGAATTGTTTATACTGCTTAAAAACCTGGCTTTAAATGAAAATAAATGCATACTGGTAAGCTCTCACGATTTGGATTTGGTGGTAAAATATTGTTCAAAGGTGATGGTGGTGGCAGATAAAGGTGCGGCGATGATTAATGCATCAGAAGCCCTGAAAAACGAAGCCTTTCAGAAGATTGCAGGAGGGTTTATTTAGCCTCACACCCCAAACTTACCAACATTTTTTTAGAGCCTGTATTTTCGCAGCTATTAAAAACTATTTTTGTCGCCGTATGGCATTAATCGTAAAAACATCGCAGTTACCAAACGCAGGCAAAGGTTTGTTTACTACCAGGCCTTTTAAAAAGGGAGCAAAAATAATTGAATACAAAGGTGACATAATTGATTGGAAAGAATACACCAAACGTGTTAAGGAAGACAAGGACGGTTATTTGTTTTTTATTAATAAACACCGTTGCATCGACGCTTTTTCAACACCAAAGTTCAAAGCCCGCTATGCCAACGACGCTGCAGGATTGGGCCGTGTGAAAGGCTTAAAAAACAACTCCTCGTATGAAGTGTTTGACGACAAATGTTTTATTGTGGCCGAACGCGACATTGAAGCCGGCGAGGAAATTTTTGTTAATTACACCAAGGAGTACTGGGACTGCATCCGTTACAACATTAAACACAAATTGTACAAAACAAAATAGCTTTGTAAGCATAATTTTAATGAGCAAATTTTTAATAGTTGGCTTAGGCAATATTGGCGACGATTACGCAGAAACCCGTCACAACATTGGTTTTAAAATTGTTGATTTTTTGGCTGCTGATGCGGGAGTAAAATTTTCGTCGGGACGACTGGCCGATGTGGCGCAGATAAAATACAAAGGCAAGCAAATAATTTTAATAAAACCCACCACTTACATGAACCTGAGTGGCAAGGCCGTGAACTATTGGCTGCAGGCCGAAAAAATTGAGGTGGACAACATGATGGTGTTGGTGGATGAACTTGCTTTGCCATTCGGTAAAATACGTATTGGCCCAAAAGGCAGCGATGGCGGGCATAATGGGTTAAAAGACATTCAGGCAACACTCAATAGCAATAGTTACCCGCGTTTGCGTTTTGGCATCAGTAACGAATTTAACAAAGGCAGCCAGGTAAATTATGTATTGGGAAAATGGAATGAAGAAGAATTAAAAACACTTAGCGAGCGCATAAAAATTGCATCCGATGCTGTGAAAGCTTTTTCTTTTATTGGATTGCAGCGTTGCATGAATGAGTTTAATACCAAGTAATGTTATCTTTGTTAAATGCTCTACCAACAAATAATCGGACAAAAGGAAGCCAAACACCGTTTGCTAAAAATGGTGAAGGAAGAGCGTGTGCCTCATGCACTGCTGTTTACAGGCGCCGAAGGAAGTGGCAATTTACCCGCGGCTCTGGCTTTTGCACAACATTTATTTTGTACTTCTAAAACCGAAACAGGTGCCTGTGGCCACTGTTCACCCTGTCAAAAAGTGGCCAAGCTGGCACATCCCGATTTGCATTTGGTGTTTCCGATTGCTAAAAGCAAAGATGTAAAAAGCAGCGACGATTTAATTAAGGAATTCAGAGAGGCGGTATTGCACCAACCATATTTAACTTTAACGGAATGGTTCAATGAGTTGGATGCCGAAAACAAACAACCCATTATTCCGGTGGAACAGGCGAGTGACATTTTGCGCAAACTCAGCTATACCAGTTACGAAGGTTCTTACAAGATGATGGTGATTTGGCAGCCTGAAAAAATGAACAACGAAGCTTCCAATAAATTACTGAAGATATTGGAAGAGCCACCTGAAAAAACAATATTTGTATTGGTGAGTAACAACCCCGATCAGTTATTGGCCACTATTTTATCGCGGGTACAACAAATTCCTTTTTATTCCTGTACCGAAGAAGATATTACCGAAGCATTGGTTCAACAATTTAAACTGAATACCGAAACTGCCCGCCAAACGGCCATTTTGGCGCATGGTAATTATGGGCAGGCACTCGAACTATTAAAACATCACGACGAAACCGTTTCGTTTTTGAGCAATTTTCAGAATTTTATGCGACTGGCTTTAAAATTTGATTGCAACAAAGCCATTGCCTGGATTGATGAATGCGCCACTCTTGGTCGCGAAAAACAAAAACAATTTTTGCAATATGGTTTAGAAGTGTTTCGCGATAGTTTGATGTTTAATTACGGCGACAGAAGTTTGGTGAGGTTGAGCGGACAGGAAAAACAATTTCTTGAAAAGTTTGCACCCTTTGTGAACCAGCGTAATTACGAGCGTTTGGTGGAAGAGTTCAACAACAATTATTATTACATTGAGCGCAACGCCAATCCTAAAATTTTATTTATGGATTTGTTGTTGAAAACAAACGAACTGATAAATACCAAATAATTTTCGTCACAACTAAATCTCAATCAAATCTGTTTCTGTCATAATTGCATCCAAAGCGGCATACAATTTATCCAAATCTTCCTGTGAATTATACGCATTGATGGAATAACGAATAAATGTTTTTTCGTCCAGTCGCGCAACAGGAATTTCTATTTTATATTTTTCGTACAAAAGGCGTTGAAGTTTTTCCGGTTCTTTGCATTTAACGGGGATACTGAACATCTGACCTAAGAACTCGTTGGACAAAGGACACAATGGTTGCGATTTTACCAGTTGGCAAAAGCGCGCGGCATTTTTTAAAACCAGTTCCTTGCATTGATTTGAAATTTGTTCCCAATTATTTTCCTGCATAAAACGTAGGCAGGCCGGTATGGTTAAAAAGGCTGAAAAGTCGCGTGTGCCCTGCATTTGGTGGTAATCTAAAAACTGCGAATGCGAAGGGGTGGCACTTTCGTAACCCCAGCTTACCACCAAGGGGTCGAGTAAATGCTGAAATTCTTTTTTAACGTACAAAAACGAACAGCCCTTTGGCGCCATCATCCATTTGTGGCAGGCAGCTGTGTAAATATCGGCTTTTAGTTCGCTGAGGTTAAGTGGTATGTGGCCGGGCACATGCGCGCCATCGATAATTGTCATCAGGCCTTTTTGTTTGGCAATTTCGCAAATTTCCTTTACTGGTAAAATCAGGGCTGTGGCGCTGGTAATTTGTCCAATAAAAACAATTTTTGTGTTAGCACTTAATCCTTTAAAAAAATCATCCACAAATTTTTCTTTCGAAGTAAGTGGCAGTTCAATTTTTTGACGGATGTATTTGGCTCCTGTTTTTTTGCACACAAAATTCCATATTTTATCGCAGGCGCCGTATTCGAGATTGGTAGTCAGGATTTCGTCACCGGGTTTTAGATTAAGGCTTCTGGCAACAATGTTTACGGCATAGGAAGGATTTGTGACGTACACCAAATCATCGGCCTCGCAATTTATATATCCTGCAAGCGCTTCGCGGGAGCTTTTTAAATTGGCGGCACTTTTAAAAGCTATAAACTGAATGGGCTCCCTTTCCAATTCCAATTGCCACTTCTGATAATCGTCAAACACCGGTTTTGGGCAGGCGCCAAAAGAACCGAAGTTTAAAAAAGTTATGTTAGGATTTAATAAAAACGGAGAATCTGGTTTAAAATTTTTCATAGTCTAAAGTATAAAAATTCTTTAAAGAAACTGCCATCAATAAATTTAGAAAATGAGTTATTAGGAACAAACTATTAAATCCTCAATGCGAATGTTTAATAGCCGTGAATAAATAATAAGGAAGAAACCGGATTTACAAAATGAAATTACGCATATTTAATCCATGAAAAAAATAGTAGTATCACTTACATTCCTGATGCTCTTTGCTTTTGGCAAATTGAGCGCACAAATAGTTTATGTAACCGACAACGGTAAAAAGTATCACGCAAAAAATTGCGATTTGGCAAAAACCGGTAAAAAGGGCATGGAATTGGCCGAAGCAAAAAAGGCAGGCTACGAAGCTTGTAAACACTGCAAAGTAGAAGCGGACAAACCAAAGGAACAACCAAAAGATAAGCCAAAGACAAAAAAATAATCAGGTCTTTAAATTTAGGAAGTGGAGATTAATGAAGGGGTATGCCAGTGATATCTGTGGTGAGTGTCTCGCTCATGTAATCTAAAAAAGGACGCATCAGTTTAAATGCCTTGTTCACTTCCTGAATAAAGTCCTCGCTCAACACTTCCTTATTGCTGAATTTTTTAATCAGCAAAAACTGTTTGTATCGCAATAAATCTATTGCTTCACTATCGGCATTGTATCCCTTTGGCGTGGTTTTTATCTGTTCGCCCTTTAATTCGCCGAAAGTGTTTTTAAATGACTTACTACCAATAATTTTTCTGAAAGGTTTGTCGTCGGCGGCAAACTCGTCGCGAATTCTTTTTAAATCCGAAGACTCGGGTCCCCAAAAACCACCGGCAATAAAGCTGTTTCCGGCTTGCAAATGAAAATAGTAAGAGCCTCTGCGCAATTTGGTGGCGCGTTTAAAACTTCCGCCCCAGTGCGTATTGTAAGGAGTTTTGTCTTTCGAAAAACGCACATCGCGGTAAATGCGGTGTAAACTTTTTTTGCCGCTGGGTGTTTCAATCACATCGTGCGTGTTCATGGCCTGCAATAAGTTATCGGCAAAGACTTCAACGGCAGCCAGTTCTTTCAGGTAGCGCTCTTTGTGTGCCGCAAACCAATCGCGGTGGTTGTTTTTTTTAAGCAATTTTAAAAATTCAAATGCGCTCGGTGTAAGGGGGCTGTATTTCATAATGTCAGTTAAGCCAAAGGCAGGCTTTGCGCTTTCTTTTTATTAATGTAGTGGAGAATAGATAACAAGGCCAGCAATACTGACAATCCTGCCATTAAAAGGTGTTGCTGAGTAAGACCAATCAGATTAAGTGAATACTTAAAAGAGGGAATAATTCTGCTTATAATGTGAAAAAGGCACATATAAACTGCCACGTAGGTGGACAGTAATTTTATGGGTGCTTTGTCGAGCAGCAAGGCGGTAATGGTGGGCGTAATCAGCAATTCGCATATTACCTGAAGGACTACCAATAGCTGAACGGTAACAAACACCATTAAATCGGGAGGGAGATTTTTTACTGAATTAAAAGAATAAAGGATGAAACTGTAGAGAGCAAAACCCAGAAACAATTTGATGTAGGGGGAGAATTTAAAAAAGTGCCAGATAATGCCAAACAAAGTGGCTATTGTAAGGTAGGCAAAGCCCTCGATTGCCGGGATGTTTCGGAAAATATTTTTGTGGTGGGATACTTCAGAAAATTGGGCAAGAAAATCAGAACTTCCATAACCATACATCACAGTAAAACAAAAGCCTGCAACTACAGTGGCTATTAAAATCGGAAAATTGGAGGTGGGAGTATTTGTGTTTTCGCTTAGTTTATAATTTACGGTGCTGATGTTGGTAAGCCACATATTTTTTGTAAAAAAGAAAAGCAGTGCTGGAACAAGCGAGAAAATTCCTACAAACAGACAAATAAAAAACCAGGAATCCTGACTAAAAACATTGAACAATATTGTTGCTAAAAATCCGGCACACCCGCCAGCGGCAAGTTGTATTAGCACAGTGCCCTCGGTTGTTTTATTGTCTTTACGGCTAACAATGCCCAAAAGCGAATAAAAATTTGGCGAGTAAAGTGCTGAGCCAATCATCAGTATTCCAATTCCGAAAATAAAAACGGTTTTATCAGGCACCGACATGATTAAATATCCCAAACACTGTAATACCGAACCAGCAATTACAGCGCGCCGGCTGCCCAACAAAAAATCACTTATTATTCCACCAGGAATACTAAGTAAAGATATGATTAAGGGAATCAAGGAATAAACTTCAACAAACAATTCTCGGTTATCGGCAAAATGACTGTTCATTAGAAAAAGCATTGCCGCCGAACTAAAACCAGAATAGGCAAAGTGTTGGGCAAAGTTGGCTGCTGCAAAGGTGGTTACAGGAAAACGTTGTGTTTGAAAGTTGATTGTTTCAGCATTCATAAAGGCATTGGTTTATTACTACCAATTAAGGTTTAATCTATGCGTTTTATTTGGTTTCGCCTAAAGGCGCAGGGGAGTGGTGTTTGGCTTTGCCTTTTTTTTGCGCCTCTTCCGATTCTTTACGGCGTTTTTCTTTTTCCTTCTCTTCTTTTTCTTTCTTTTTTTGTTCGTCTATTAATTCCTTATCCTTCATTTTTTTCACCTTCTTCTCGTAATCTGCTTTCATGGCGGCTTCGTCTTCGGCTTTTGATTGAGCCATTCCTTCTCTTTGTTTGGCGCGCTCTTCGGCTTCTGCTTTTTCGCGGGCTTTTTCCTTTTCACTTTTTTCGGTCTGTGCAACGGGCTTTATTTTTTCTTTTGGATGCTCCTGCGCTATTGACGAAAGAGAAACAAATAAACAAATCACACAGATTAAATGAAGACTTAAATTTTTCATAGCATTAAAATTTTAGTGGTAAACCAGTTTTTAGTATTTAAAATTAACTAAAAAATATTTGAATGCCAGCCCTAATACTTTGGTTTTCAAAAATGGTATATTTGTGGCTTCATTTTTAATTTTAACACCTTGTATAAGTTTGCAGGCGCATTTATTGGTTATTTTCTTTTAGGAAGAAATTTTTTAGGAGCAATTATTGGCTTTGTTATAGGCTCTATCATCGATAGTGCTGTGGTGGTAAGTGCCCGCAAAAACCAGGGAACAGGGGGCGATGATCTATTTGAGTATTACCGCCAACATGCCGGTGGCAGCCGCAGCGATTTTGCTACCATGCTGGTGGCCTTGTCGGCAGCGGTAATGAGGGCCGATGGCAAGGTGCTTAAAGTGGAACTGGATTATATTAAATCGTTCTTCTCGCAACAATTTGGTCCGCATTTTACCACGGAACATTTGCAGGTACTTAAACATTTTTTAGACGGAGCCACCATTCCATTGGAACAAATTTGTGGTGATATTAATCAGCGCACACAGGTGGAAGTAAGGTTGCAGCTCATTCATTATTTGTTTGGATTGGCCAAAGCCGATGGGCACGTGGCCGATTCGGAAATAGAAGTGATTAAACGCATAGCCACTTTGCTTCAGGTGCCGGGTGCAGATTTCGAAAGTTTAAAAAACATGTTTTATCGCGACACCAACTCCGATTACCATGTATTGGGCATTGAGCCAACGGCCACCGAAGAAGAAATTAAAAAAGCCTATCGTTCTATGGCAGTGCGTTATCACCCCGATAAGGTAGCGCACATGGGCGAAGAATACCAAAAAGGAGCAAAAGAAAAGTTTCAAAAAGTACAGGAAGCTTACGAAGCTGTGAAGAAGCAGAGGGGAGTGGCATAGTATTTCCACTAAAAGTTTTTGAATCAGTGGCCAAGTCTAATAGTAACACACCTTCATGTAGACAAGTTTCATCGCGCTTTAAATCGTATGGGTAGATTGAAATAACAATTTACTGGTTTGCCCGACATTTTGGCCGGTTTCCATTTGGGCATAATGTTCACTAAACGTATTGCTTCTTTTTCGCATTCGGGGCAGTTAGGTACGCTTCTTAATATTTCAGGACTAATTGCCTCGCCATTTTCACTGACAATGAATTTTAAATATACTTTTACGGCAATACCTTCTTTTCTTACCGCCAATGGAATTTTTATATTTTCCCCTAAAAATTCTTGAAGTTTCCCAATGCCACCTGGAAATTCAGCGTTTTCCTCTATAATCGTCGAAACCTCTGAATTTTGCTTGTTAACTTTTTTTTCAGCGGCTTCTTTTAACGATTTTAAATCCAAACCAGGATAAAATATCCCCAAATAATCGTAGAACACACAAATGGTATCGGTTAAGCTGCTATTGTATTTTATAGCTAGATAGAAGTGTTCTTTTTTGGTTGCTGTGGCGCCATCTTCTGAATAATACGAACTGTCGGCCGAACCGCATTGTTTGCAATAGGCTTTGGCAGCTTCTTTATCGCCTAACTGAATACCTATGCCGAGGTCTTTGCAAAATCCTTTTCGGTTGCCCATTTTTTGGCGGCAGGCGGCACGACTAAAATAGGTGTCGGCATGAGGAAATAACTTTATGGAAAGACTTAATAAGGAATCAGCTTTTTTATAATTCGCTTTATTAAACGCTTCAATGCCTTTGGTGTAAAAAATCATAGAACTGTCGACAGTTTGAGATTTTAAGTTAGCATTCACAGTCAGGAGCAGACTAACAAGCGAAGTTAAAATGGCGGAAATTTTCATGCGGTTGTTACGAGTATATTTTGAAAATTAAACGAAGAGAAGTATGTTTCATTTTACTGTAAAACTAAAGGGGAAATTAAAATAGGATTTTACTGGTTTGCCCGATACTTTGGCCGGTTTCCAACGAGGCATGGATTTAATAAAATTGATGGCTGTTTGATCACACTCAATGCAGTTGTTTGCTTTACTAATGATTTCAGGATCATGAATACTTCCATCTTCATAAATGACGAACCGTACTACTGACTTTTGTGAAATCCCTGAATCTCTGACTACTTGAGGAATTCGAATCGCTTTCACTTTAGACTTTAGAAGGGTTAAACTGTCCGGATCTAAATTGGCTGTTTCATCTACAATCGTGTAAAGATTAGGGTCATCTGTAAGTTGATTTTTAATAGCGTTACTTCTTATAACGCTTAAATCAAATTCGGGGTAGACTTCGTTCATGTAATTATAAAAAACACGAATGCTATCTGTTAAAGAACTTGTATATTTTACTAACAGATAATAGTGTTTATTCCTGACTGTCAAATTACCTGTTCGCGAAAAATAGATACTATCAGCCTCACCACATTGTTTGCAAAAAGCCTTTGCAGCTTCTTTATCGCCTAACTGAATGCCTTTGCCGAGGTCTCTGCAAAATCCTTTGCGGTTACCCATTTTTTGACGACAGGCAGCACGGCTAAAATAAGTATCGGCATGAGGAAATAATTTTATGGAAAGACTTAATAACGAATCGGCCTTTTTATAATTCGCTTTATTAAATGCCTCAATGCCTTTGGTGTATAAAATCATCGAACTGTCGGGTGTTTGAGCGGCTATCTTATAACCTGAAAATAGAAGCATACACACAAAAAGAATCAAAAAAGCGAAAGGTTTCATATCCGTTTTACGAATGTAATAAAATAATTTAATTCAGCGGTCACACATAAAAATATTAATCTTTAAGCAATCAGATAAGAAAAAAGAGGGGTCTTGTTTTTAAGGAAGAGCTTATTATTTTTTGCAAACACCAGGGTGTTTAATCGAAATGAGAAAAAACTCAAAAAAACAGATTAAATCATCAACAAAGGCAGCTTGCAGCTTTTGGCAACGCTTTCGGCCAATTTTACACCTTCGTTGGTAAAAGGCCATACAAACAGTGCATTAATGGGATGACTTTGCCTGATAGACTCAATGGACTGAAGACAAAGTTTTTTGGTGATGCCCTGAGAGCGGTATTCGGGTAAAGTGCTGGCTGAACACAAATAAATACTGTCATAACTTTCGCCAACACGGGTTTGCAATAAAATATCGGTTTCAGAAATTTTACGGGCCAAAAAATCTTCCATCACCTGTTTGTGTGTTGGTATAAGCAAAACCCAACAGTATGGGCCATTGGCATTCGCAAGTTCAGAGAGTGTTGAAGGATGAATTTTTTCGAGCGCAGTCATCACTTCCTCATTTACCTGTAACTGATTTGGGTCAGTGCGCGTGGCAAACACTTCGTCGATGATTGCCATCATGCGTTTAAAGTTGGGGAGAGGGGGCGACATGCACGTTAATTCGACGATGTTTTTTTCTGATTCCTTCTTCTCACCGCAAGGGCAATAATGGCAATTATACCGGTTGAAGCAAAGGAATACCAAAACACATTGGATGATTTGTTGGTAGCCTCCGTTTTCATTTCCACCACATTGCCTTTCGGATTGGCCTGAAACATTTCGCGGCTCAAACTAAAACCAAAACTTGCATCGGTAATTTCATCGCTTTCGCAAATTATTTTCAGTGAGTCGTTTATCTCCTTTAAAACTATGTAGGCAGGATATTCTGCTTTTTTATCATCAATAATAACTTCTTTTGTGAACTCACATTTTATAACGCCCTTCCCAAAATCCGTAGAACTAACTTCCGAAACTATTTTTTGAATAAATATTTTTGTTGGTGTTGCCAAACTGGTTTTGTAGCCAATGCATTCGTCTCTGCTCACGGTGTTGCAGTAAAATAAAACTCTTTCGGCATACAATTTTTTTAAGTCATTAAAATGCCAGTTGTTGTGCGCATCGTTCCAGGCTTTAACAATGGCGGTGTATTCAGCGTCTTTATCTTTAGTATAATTGGCTTTGGCAGAAAAGTAGCTGCCTGCAAACAGCAACAGATAAATGGTGGTGGCGATAAATTTTTTCATGGGAAAATTTTTAAGGATGATTAATCATAAAGATACGCATTCTTAAAATGCTTCGCGAAATAATTCATGCCAAACAGTAGTTTTCCCTTAAAATCGCCTAAAAACCTAATTCAGATTTTGTGGTGTTTCGGCAGGACCGCCCTCAAAAACATTGCCAACGGTAAACGTACCGCGACTGCGTTCCGAAAACCACACATAAGGCACCCAAATGGCAATGGGCAGTAAAATAGTCATCCATTCGGTGGCACTTATACCGGTTTTAAAAGTAGTATCCGGCGAATCTTCAAAATAATTGGCAACAACAATAGAATCAGCAATTACAAAAACGGCATAAAAAATGCGATAAAAAATGTAATAAACCCTGAACGAATTATTGCGTAGAAAAAACAATGGAAGTAAAAAAATGCTCATCATCAGAATCAGCATGTTGCAAAACGTTTCGGCAATAATAATTATTCCTTTTATTGGATTGTAAGTAGAAACGGATGAGTCGAGAAACATGGCATAAAAATCAATTTTATATTTATCACCAATGCCCGAAATATTATTAATTAACAGAATAAATGGGCTTAAACACAAACCAATTGCAAGTACTATTAACCAACCGTCAATACTGGTATAAATGGCTTTGTGGGTGTAGTTAAATGATTTTTTGTAAAAGAAAAAGCAAATAAAAAAAGAAAGAACCAAACCTGCAATTTGAGTGAGCGCATATAACCAGTTAAACGAATGCACCTTCTCATCGGTTAAGGTCTGAGTAGTGGTAAAAATAAGGTTGTTGTCTAAAAATTTCGCTTCTTCTTTATAAGCCGGATAATCCACACTGTCAACGTAGGCGCATTTTCCGGTGTACGAATACTCCAACCTTAGGCGGTTGCCACTC
>JADLED010000278.1 GCA_020846335.1 Bacteroidia bacterium | reverse complement strand
CAAAGGGTATTACTTTGCCCGCAGTAATTCAAATCCAACTTCGAGGCAAAAAGTAAATACATACCTAAGTCTTCACACAAACAAGAAATGTAAACCTGTAATTACGGCTGTTAATACTGCCAACAGCGTTGTACCTACAGAAATTAAAACCCTTTCGGCCAACAAAACTATGGTTTTAAAAACCGAGGGGAAATTAATAAAAGGAAAGTTGAACGATAGAAAAAATGGATTTCCTTTTGTGCTGAACAATAAAACAACTTATGCGATAGGAATAAACAAAGAAAACAGTATTGGCAAGTCAGAGGACAACGAAGAGCGGAGTTTATTTTGGGTAGTTGTTTTAGTTTTGGTGGTGTTATGGGCGCTCGGCCTTATTTCAGGAGGGCTCGGACTGGGCATACTCATTAATCTGCTGCTTGTGATTGCACTTGTTTTACTTATTCTTTGGTTATTAAGAATTGTGTAAACACATATTTAAGTATAAATTATGAAAAAGATTATTTTTACCATTAGCTTACTAAGCATGCTTACGGGAATTACTTTGGCACAGCAAACCACTATTCCCGAAAAATATGGCAACACACTCAATGCCGGAATTGGCATCGGTTATTACGGTTACGTCAATCATTCCATTCCGGTGTTGCACGCCGACTTTGAATTTGATGTGGCCAAAAACCTGACACTGGCGCCCTTTATTACCTTTTATTCTTATCAAAATTATTACTACTGGGGCAATGCGCATTATCCTTACCGCGACTACTCTTACCGCACCACGGTAATTCCCATTGGTACCAAGGCCACCTACTATTTCGATCAGTTGCTAAAAGCCAATGCCAGGTGGGATTTTTATCTGGCAGGCTCCCTGGGATTTGCATTCAGAAAAACAACCTGGGAAAGCAACTATTATGGCGAGGCAGGTGTTGTTCAACACAGCTCAAGCGGACTTTACCTCGATGGCCACATTGGTACCGAGTATCATTTAAACAGCAAGGCTGGTTTGTTTCTCGATTTGTCAACCGGCATTTCAACCTTCGGCGTTTCAATTCATCTTTAATAATTACACTATGCAAGAACCTGGAAAAAATAAACCATCACCCGATCATTCGGGCAAAGACAACAACGCCGATAAAAGCGGAAGCGATAACAATGCAGATAGTACTGAAACCAAAAAGGAAAACGGCCAAAACAAACAGGGTAAGTTCGACAAACCTTCAAGGGAAAATGATCCCGACACAACGGGCGTGGACACTGACAACGACGCTACAAAAACTGAAAAACAAAATAAGAAAAACTAAAAACAATACAAATGGGAAATATACTTTACACGGTGGCAATATTGCTAATAGTACTCTGGGCCATAGGCTATCTCGGTTATAATGCAGGAGGACTCATTCACATATTACTCGTAATAGCCATTGTTGCCGTGTTACTGCGGTTAATACAAGGGCGCAAACCACTTTAAACAATTAAAAAACAAAATCATGAGCAAAGAAAAAATAATAATAGGCGTACTCGCAGGATTGGCTGCCGGAACATTACTCGGAATTTTATTTGCACCGGACGAAGGTTCAGAAACAAGAAAAAAGATTTCTAAAAAAAGCGCTGACACCATCGACGAATTAAAAGACAAGTTTACGGACCTGATGGCTGATTTTAACGATAAGTTCGAAGCCGCCAAGGATGAAGCGCAGGAGCTGATAGAAAAAGGGAAACAGGAAGTGAAGGACCTGATGAAAGAACCCGCAAGCCACAAAAGCTAAGTTTAAAATTGCATCCAACAATGAACAACGACGAAACAAATCAGGACAAGGCCATGTTGATTGAGCCACTGATTGAGCGCATTGGCGACTATACCAAAACCAATTACCAACTGGTGAAATTAAAAACGATTGGCAAATCGGCCGATGTGGCTTCACAATTGGTTTCGCGTAGCCTGGTAATAGTGGCCTGCGCCATGTTTGTTCTTATACTGAGCATGGGTGTTTCTTTCTGGCTCGGAGAATTATTGCAAAATACCGGTTACGGATTTTTTTGTGTGGCTCTCTTTTACGGCTTGCTGGCATTACTGCTTTATTATATTTTTCATAAGCGCATCAAACAATATTTACACAACCGCATAATTGTGCAACTGCTTAATTAATTGTTTTGGAAATGATAGATCACATAAA
Source organism: Bacteroidia bacterium (assembly GCA_020846335.1). Lineage (GTDB taxonomy): Bacteria > Bacteroidota > Bacteroidia > B-17B0 > Aurantibacillaceae > Aurantibacillus. The sequence continues at coordinate 13,175 of JADLED010000278.1, read as the reverse complement.
CGAACTGGCGCTGGCCATTGAGCAACTGGAAAAGCAAAGTAGCATCCAAAAAGTCCTGCTAAAGGAAGAAGCAAAAAAAACTTACGAAAGTCTTCGTCCGGTTAATTTGCTTAAGAAATCAATTACCGAACTGGGTACACCCGATTTTAAAAACAATGCCCTCAACGCCGGAATCAGTCTGCTGGCAGGTTACGCTTCCAAAAAGGCAATTGTTGGAGCATCACACAATCCACTGAAACAACTCATGGGCACACTGCTGCAGGTGGTGGTTACAAAGCTGGTGTCTAAAAATGCCGATACCATTCGCAGCAACTCAGGCGAACTGATTAAAAAAATTACCGATAAATATCTCGCAAAAGAAAAATAAATAAAAAACAATTCACCCTTAAAAAGCAACACTATGAAACCACACATTGGCATTTCCGAAAAGCATTTAAAAAGCACTTCCGATATTCTTTCACACGTATTGGCCAACGAAATGATACTATACGTTAAAACCCGCAAAGCCCACTGGAATGTGCGCGGCGAAAGTTTTATGGAATTACACAGACTCTACGAAGAACATTACAAACTCATCGAAGAGTCGGTGGACATGGTAGCCGAACGCATTGGAAAATTGGGTCATAACACCATTGGCACGATGATTGAATTTACAAAATTGTCAACCATAAAAGAAAATCCGGGCAAATACAATTCATCTAAAGACACTCTGAAGGAATTATTAAAAGATCACGAAGCTCTGGTTGTGCAACTCCGCGGCAATGTAGAAGATTGTATCGAAAAAAATAAAGATTCTGGCACTGCTGATTTTTTAACCTGGTTAATGGAAGAACACGAAACAATGGCCTGGATTCTCAGAAGATACCTCGACTAAACTATGGCTACAACCAATTCAGCCGCCTCCGAAAAAAAGGAAGTGGCGGTTATTGTTCCGGTAGAAAGCCGGAATCCATATACTCTTTTTATTCGGCCGATTTTGCACGAAGTGGCTATGCTTGCAAGGTTTTGTGCTTTGTTTTTTAAGGAGGTGTTTGCACCACCTTACGAATTAAAGGAACTGATAAGACAGTGTTTTTTAATTGGCTACAAATCCTTCCCACTGGTAGCCATCACGGGCTTTATCATGGGTTTAGTGTTAACCATACAATCACGCCCCACACTGGCGCAATTTGGCGCCGAATCGTGGTTGCCAGCCATGGTGGCGGTTTCCATCATCCGCGAAATAGGTCCGGTAATAACGGCACTGATTTTTGCAGGCAAGGCCGGTTCAGGCATTGGTGCCGAACTGGCTTCGATGAAAGTTACCGAACAAATAGATGCCATGGAAGTGTCGGGCATCAACCCTTTTAAATACCTGGTGGTCACACGCATCATAGCCTCCACCTTCATGTTGCCCTTACTGGTCATCGCTTCCGATGCGGTATCACTTTACGGTGCCTACATAGGCGTCAACCTTAAAGGCGATGTCAGCTTTCAGTTGTTCTTTTTAAAAGTGTTTGAAAAACTCAGCTTCAGCGATTTGTTTCCGGCGGTAATAAAAACCTTCTTTTTTGGATTTATGGTGGCACTTATTAGTTGCTACAAAGGCTACAACTCCAACAAAGGCACTGTGGGTGTTGGCGAATCGGCCAATGCATCGGTGGTGTTGGCCTCTCTTTCCATTTTTATTCTCGATATGATCGCTGTTCAACTCACCAGTTTGATTACCTGAAAAAATGAAGGACTGCGTTATAGAAATAACACATGTAAAAAAATCATTTGGCAGCAATTGTGTGTTGGCCGACATCAGCCTCAACCTTCAGAAGGGTGAAAACCTGGTCATACTTGGTAAATCGGGCAGTGGCAAATCGGTGTTAATAAAGTGTCTGGTAGGACTCATTCCCATAGATGAAGGAAATATCAGAGTGTTTAATCAGGATTTATCAGCATTGAATGCGCACGAACTTAATGCACTCCGGAGAAAAATTGGATTTCTTTTTCAGAGTGCCGCACTTTATGATTCGATGACGGTTCGCGAAAACCTCGAATTTCCTTTGCGCATTTCTAAAACCATAAACAACACCGAACGCGACGCGCTGGTAACAGAGGCACTAAAGAATGTGGGGTTAGAAACTGTTATCGACAAACTGCCATCTGAACTGTCAGGCGGAATGCGCAAACGGGTGGGACTTGCGCGAACACTTATATTAAAACCGGAACTCATACTTTACGACGAGCCTACCACCGGACTCGATCCCATAACCGCTGGCGAAATAAGTGAGTTGATTCTGGAAATACAAAAAAAATACAACACCTCTTCGGTGATTATCACACATGATGTGGAATGTGCGCGTAAAGTGGCTAACCGCATCATCATTATAAAAGATGGCGCACCGGTGGCCACGGGCACATTTGCACAACTCTCCGAATCGGAAGACGCGTGGATACGCTCCTTTTTTAACAAAAACTAAAACAATTATCATGTCAAACAAAACAGCAAACAACACCCGGCTGGGATTATTTGTAAGCCTGAGCATTGCACTGCTCATTACGGGAATTTATTTTATCGGAAAAAAACAACAACTGTTTGGCAACACATTTATTGTAAACAGTGTTTTTAAAGACATCAGCGGCCTGCAAATAGGAAATAATGTGCGCTACTCGGGAATTAATGTGGGCATTATTGATAACATAGAACAGATTACCGACACCACCGTTAAGGTAGAGATGTTGCTGGATGAAAGCACACGTAAATACATCCGTAAAAATGCAAAGGCCATTATTGGTTCAGATGGTTTGATGGGAAACAAAATAGTAGTGATAACACCCGGCACGCCCGACAAGGCCCAGCTTGCCAATAACGATAATATTCAAACCGCGCAGGCCATTAGCCTTGATGACATTCTCCTGAAAATAAAAATCAGCAGTGATAACGCTGCGGACATCACCACCAACCTCGGACTGATTGTTCGCAACATCAGTAATGGCAAGGGAACCGTGGGCAAACTGTTTATGGACACCGTGTTTGCCGAAAATATCAATCAAACACTCATTAACATTAAACAGGGCGCCGGTGGATTTGATAATAACATGAAAGCCGCCAGTAAAAGTGTTTTTCTTCGCGGCTTTTTTAAAAAGAAAAAAAAATAAAGCATATATATAACATCCTTCCATTAAGTTGTAGCACAATTATAAGCATTCACCACAAACTTTGCAGAATAATAAAAATATAAAAACATGAAAACGAAAATTACAATACTAACCGCAGGCGCGCTGATGTGGCTCACAAGTATGCAGTCGCAAACGCCTTGCAACAATGATTTGAATGGCTTTGTTAATTACAAAAACATTGCCGGAACCGGGAGTTGCCTGTTAAAAAACGGATTTGAAGAAAAGGCAGCGCAAACCTATAATTATTCGGGTCCCGGAAAAATAACCGGAGTTCGAGTTTATGGTAATTACCCAACTTTTGGTTACGGTGGGGTGGCACTAAGAGTCGGAATTTACAATGTGGATGGGAGTGGAAAGCCAACTACGTCTATTGCCACGGTTAACCACACCTGGTGGGGTTTTATCGATAACGCCAATGGATTTATTGATGTGACTTATCCAAACGGCGTGAGTATAAACAACCGTTTTGCAATTACCTTACAAATTCTAAATTCCTTTCCCTACGGCGATCAGTTTAATTTGCGTTACACAGGAAATGGTGAGGGAGGTTTACAGGATCTGGCATCTTTGGCTGGAACATCCACCGGTAATAACTGGGCAAGCGCTAAAAACAGTTTTAATAAAGACGGAGATTTCTATCTGGTTCCGGTTATGGCGCATCTGAATGTGCCGGGCTTTACCACACCCGTAAATTGTTATGCCGCTAATGCCCTGGTTTCATTCTCCAATACCACGCAAATGACCAAGGACAGCATGTTTAATAAAATAGCATTTCCAAATTACAGCGGTTCCAATCAGTTGTATTCCTGGAATTTTGGCGATGCTTCGGCACTGTCTAATTTAGCCAATCCCACACATGCCTATACAAGTGGTGGTAATTATGTGATTACACTCACCAGCAAAATAGAAGGCTGGGCCGGAACCTGCACTAAAACATTTAGCAAAAGCATTTCAGTTGGTTTAAGCGCCACAAGCACAGGTATCAGTAATGTGTTTTGTTATGGTGCTTCCACCGGAAGCGTTTCGGCAAACGGATTAGCAGGTTCACCAAATTATTCCTATAATCTTAACAATGGTGCCTGGCAATCTTCTTCCGCATTTACCGGATTATCGGCAGGTAATTACACCATTGGCGTAAGAGATTCTAAAAATTGTTTAGCCACAACGTCATTAGCGCTTACGCAAAATGCAGGCATGATTTTTAACTCGGTAATTACAAGCAATGCCACCTGTGGTAATGCCACTGGTGCCATAGTAACTACAGCAACTGGCGGTGCATTGCCGGTTCAATACAAATTAGACAATGGCAGCTATCAGGCAGGCGGTAATTTTCTTTCGATACTGGCAGGCACACACAGTGTTACCGTAACGGATGCCAACGCCTGTTCAATGAGCACACTTATTACCGTAAATGATTTAGGAGGTCCCACAATGGGAGCAGTTAATCTTTCGAACGTGAGTTGTTTTGGTGGTAACGATGGTGGTATTACACTAAGTTCAACCGGAGGCACCGGATTAAAACAATACAGTATTAATGGCGGAGTAACCTTTCAGGCAAGTGCCTCTTTCAGCAACGTTGCGGCAGGCACCTATTTATGTGTTGTGAAAGACAACGCCGGTTGCACAGCCAACGCCAATGTAACCATTGCCCAGGGTCAGGCTCTTGTGGTGAATGCCACAATGATTCCGGCACTTTGCAATGGCAGCAGTAATGGACAAATTACCATTTCATCGGCGGGAGGAACAGGTTACCACAGCTACAGCATCAATGGTATCACCTTTCAGTCGGGCAGTGCTTTTTCGGGTTTAACCGCTGGGCAATACACTGTTTACGTGAAAGACGTTACCAACTGTGTAAAAACAAGCACTATCATACTTACCCAACCTGCCGTATTAAGTAACTCCCTAAGTTCTGTGGCAGCTACCTGCTTTGGACTTTCAAACGGTATAATAGCAGCACAGGCTAATGGAGGCAATGGTAATTATGTTTACAGTTTAAATGGCAATGAGTACCTGAGCACCGGCACGTTTACCAACTTACCGGCTGGTACCTACACCATTGCCGTTAAAGACAATAATAATTGCACCAACATTTCAACCATCACGGTTACTCAACCGGCAGCAATTACCACCACGGTTAACTCTACCAATTCAACCTGTACGTTTGCCAACGGTTCCATCATGGTAATAGCAGCAGGTGGTTCAGGCTCGGGTTATCAGTACAGCATTAACGGCGGTACCAATTATTTTACATCGGGTTTATTTACACCCTTGGCCGCTGGAACTCAATACATTGTTGTGAAAGACGGCACAGGTTGCAGCACCATTGTTTCCGGAATTATTGTGGATTCAAACGGACCGGTGATTGCAAGTTCTAACCAACAAAACGTTTCATGCAACGGCGGTATCGATGGTGGAATAAACATCAACACAGTAACCGGTGGAAGCGGCACGCTGCAATACAGCATTGACGGCATTAACTGGCAATTGTCCACTGTGTTCGGAAATCTTCAGGCAGGTGTTTATGTGGTTCAGGTAAAAGATGCAAACGGTTGCACCGGCACAATTACCAAAACCATTACTCAGCCCAATCTGTTTTTAATTGTGTTAAGCACGGCCAGTGTTTCCTGTTTTGGAAGCGCTTCAGGTTCTGCAACCATTACCGCTTCGGGTGGTGCAGGCTTTTTAGTTTACAGCATCAATGGCACCAACATTTACCAATCGGGCAATGTGTTTAATAATCTGGCAGCGGGTAGTTATTACATGGTTGTAAAAGACGCCGCTAACTGCACAGGTTACACCATGTTTAACATTGTGCAACCTCCTAAAATTGAACTGGCAACACTGGGTATTTTAAATGTAAGTTGTAACGGTGCTTCAAACGGAGCAATCTACACAACAGCATTTGGTGGACTTAGCCCATACCTTTACAGTATCAATGGCAGTAATTATAACGGGTTGGGTTCATTTACCGGATTAAGTGGTAACTTAAATTACATTGTGTATGTAAAAGATGCCAACAATTGTGTGATTATGACACCTGTTTACATCAGCGAACCGGCACCATTGGTGTTATCGCCTATTGTTAGTAACATTACCTGTGCAGGTGGCAATAATGGCGCCATTAGCCTTAACACCAGCGGAGGCACAGCGCCTTACACATTTATCTGGTCAAACGGTTCGGTGTTACCTTCTGTTTTTAATCTGAACAGCGGAACCTACTCGGTGGCTGTGAAAGATTTTAACGGCTGTGTGATAAACAGCAGTTTTGTTCTTAACCAACCTTCAAACGCTTTAACCATTAATGGATTGGTTACCATTGCCACAGGAGCCAGCTCCGGCGATGGAGCTATTGACATTACGGTGAATGGTGGAGTAGGACCATACAGTTTTATCTGGTCGAATGGAGCCACCACCGAAGATCTTTCGGCACTTAATCCCGGAACTTACATGGTAATTATTACCGATGCTAACGGTTGCAGCACTTCGGCCACCTATATTATTGGCAACATCACTTCTTTGAGTGCCTTGCAGGCCATTAACAATGCAGTAAACATTTATCCTAATCCGGCAGGCGAACTTGCCACCATTAATGCCGAGGGCATGCGTATTCAAAAAATTGAAGTGCTTAATTTACTCGGAAAGGTGCAGATAGCCTCATTGGTTGAAAACACCCTTGCAAAAATTGATGTGAGCACACTGGCTAACGGGGCCTACTTTGTTAGAGTTTATCTGGATAACGCGGTAGTTATCAAAAAAATGAACGTTACTAAGTAAACGCCTATTATTTAATAAACGCCCGGTAGTGTGTATTACCGGGCGTTTTTTGTTTCGGGTAATACAGAATAAATGACCTTACCATTAACAACTAAACCAGTTTCCATGCGAAAAAAAGTAGTGCTCGCTCAAATGAGCACAATTCCACCGACTGACTGTGATAAAGCAGGAACCATAAAGGAGAATGCAAAACTTGTGAAGCAATTGTCCGCCATACAGGATAAATTATTTGCTCAAAACAAATACAGTGTGCTGATAATTTTACAGGGGATGGACACAGCAGGTAAAGACAGTGCGGTGAAGCATGTGTTTTCGGGAGTGAACCCTGCCGGATGCAATGTGATGTCGTTTAAGGTGCCCACACCCGAAGAAGCCGCGCACCATTTTTTGTGGCGGGTAAGCACACGCTGTCCGGGAAAGGGCATGATTCAGATATTTAACCGTTCGCATTACGAAGAAATACTGATGCCACTGGTTCACAGCACACAAAGCAAAGCCGTTTTAGAAGCGCGTTGTAAGGAAATAAATGTGTTTGAATCTGGATTAATACTGAACAACACCATCCTGATTAAATTTTACCTGCATATTTCACATAAAGAGCAAATGCAGCGTTTAAACGAACGCCGTAATGATAAAAGCAAGCAATGGAAGTTTAGTGAAGAAGACATTGTGGACATTAAGAAACACAAGGCTTACAAGGCAGCGTATGAGTTCATTTTTAAACACTGTAGTCAAAATCCCTGGCTGATTGTACCGGCCGATAAAAAATGGTACAAGAACAATCAGATTCTTAAAATAATTGTCAATAAGCTAAGCGATTACACAATTGAGTATCCACAACCGAATATGAAGTAGCGATTGACCAACGCTAATAGTGTGATCACGTAAAATGTAATTTCTACGTTCCGTTAAAACCGGGAGAGATTATAGCCAGTTTCGACTGAGAATAAACCCGGTGGCTTGATCTTTTAAGGACTGGTAATAATCGTCTAATTCCATTTGCGAAATGGAACCCAAACCACTGGATAAATGTAGGGGAGCTTCGTCTAAATGCACATATAGCGCAGGAAAAGAAGCCTGAATAACGTCCGTTAATTTTAAAATGGCATTTGTTTTTTTTGTCTTGTAATTTAAGGTAGCCATACTGATTAATGTTTTTATCAGGTAACACTACCCGTTTCCAAAATATGATGTTCGGTATCCTGAATCTGAAACTTAACGGCAAGGTTGGCATGACCGATCGCATAAAGTGCTGCCTGATTTGCCTTTTCATGATGGCCTTCTTCGTGAAATTTTGCGGCTTCGTAATGATGGCGCGAAGCCAGTCCGAAATGCTCGCCGGCTTTTATGTGATTTTCGATGCCTTTTTTATTTTCGGCTGTTTGGTTTTCTTCGCGTAATTTTTCATCGGCGTTGGTGGTAAAACCTGCGTTCCGTCCTTCGTTCGAATAATTCATGGTGATTGATTTTAATACAAGGTAGCAACACCTTATTAACAGGGCATTACACGTTTGCCGGTTTCTATTACATAAATCACAGTTCTGTTACATGTGTAACTCTTTGTTATTTGCCTGTAAATAACAGGACGGATTAAGTGGATACCTTGCACCAAATTAAAAAACACACTATGAAAAAAAATGTATTAATACTTGCAAGTATTGGCCTGATGGGTTTTACTGCCTGCAAAAAAGACAGGGTGTGCGAGTGCACCAACACTTACACCAGTTCATCGGGTAATGTTACCACCGATCCCGTGGCCAATGTTACGTATGTGGATGCACGCCGCATGGATGCAAAATCCTTGTGTCAGAAATCAACTGTAACTACTGTTAACTCCTCGGGTGCCACCAGCTCTCAGGTAAATGATTGTAAACTTAAATAAACCATAACCATGAAAAAATTATTACTATTAAGCAGCCTCGCTTTGGTTTTTGCCACCAGTGCTTGCAGAAAAGAACGCACCTGCGAATGCAAAACCACTGCCACCGAAGTAAGAACCGGTTTTGGAGAACAAACCACGGTTGACACTTGGACAGACAAAACCACCAAAGCCAAACAAATGAAGGGCGCTTTTAAATACAGCACGCATTGTTTTGCAGAAACCTATAGCTACAATAGTTCAGGTGGCAATGGCGTTTCGGCCTGGTCGTCGGTAACCACCGTTGTTTCAACCTGCGATTTAAAATAAATTGTTTTAATACTGATTCATCATCCCGCATTTTGTCTCACAACAGGATGCGGGTTTAGTATTTATGAGAAATGATAATTTATTCAACCAGAGAAAATTACTTTGTAGGTATATAAACGCACGATATCAGGTGTTTGCCATATAGTACAACAGAAAAAAGCAATGATAGTGGTATACATAAATAAGGTGAAGAATATTACTTCCTGAGCTTTATTTTAATTTTGAATTAGAATTGTGGAAGTTGCATTAAAATTATTCGGAATCCCAATTAAATTTATGCCTAATATTGCTCTGTATGAATGATTTAACTACCAATCAAACGCACGAGGTGTCTGGTTTTAACGAACTTGTTGCCACCCCCTTTAAAGGCCAGGTAAATGCCCTGTGCTGGCAGCGCGAACTGATTGGCAATTTTGCGGAGATAGTGAATCAATTACAAAACGAAGAAAACATCAGGGTAATAAGTGAAGAAGAACTCAGTGCTCTGAAAATGAGCGAAGAAGGACAGTCCGCCCGCAATATTATTTTAAACGACCTCCAACTTTTAAAAGCCCATGGCGCCTCGCCGGTACTCAATTTAATTAAGTACTACGAGCGCGACGAGGCTTTTCCTTTTTTTCCAACCGATGTGTATTCTTTTCATGTGGACCGTTCGCCCATACCCACCGACACCTTTTTGTGTACCTATTATGGTGCAGCCAGTGAGCTGTTGCCCAATGCGGAGGCGCGGCAAAAGGTAGTAATTCCGGAAATACGAAATGAACTGAGAAAATTGTATGATGGTGAAGACGATGGTTTTGAATCTTTTTTGGAGGAACATTTTTTTGATTTGCATTATGAGTCTGCACCCAATGCACGGGTGATTAATTTGGGAGTGGGCCATTTGTGGCGTTTGGCGGTGGATCATCCACAAAGTGCGGTGCCACCGTGCGTACACCGCGCTCCAATTGAAAGAGTGGGGGAGCCAAGGTTGTTGTTGATTTGTTAAAGGTTTTTTATTGTGTAATGACTTAATTCTGTTTTTCGTGTTAACAAAACCAAGAAACAAAAAGCTTTATCAGCAAACATGGTCTGACTTTTAGAATTTATCAAAAATTGTATGGTATGATTAAATAATACCTTACTTTAGTTTCAGTAAAAAAAGGTTGTATGACCGAATTAAAAAAACATGGCCTCCTTGCACTGAGCATCACCTGCCTGGGCTTTATTCTTAATCTTGTGGCTTATTTTCCGGGTTTTATTTCGCCGGATAGTCTTGACCAGTACCAACAGGCTTTAACGCACCAGTACAGCGATTGGCACCCACCCATTATGGCTGGATTTTGGAGCCTTCTAATACGTATATACCCGGGAGGACACCTGATGTTTCTGTTGCAGTTGTTGGCCTTCTGGATATCTTTTTTTATGCTCCTGACACTTTCGTTGAAATATTTTAAACGGATGACGTGGTTGGTGGTTTTACTTTTTTTTGCGCCGTTTATTCAGAATTTTGTTGGCAACATTTGGAAAGATGTGGGGCTGGCCATCAGTTGGTTGCTGGCTATTGCCATTATGCTTCGTGCTTATTATGATGCACGCGGTTTGAGCAGGGTAGAGACGGTTATCTGCTTTGTGCTGCTTTGTTATGGGTGCTGGATCCGCATCAATGCCCTCCCCGGAGTGTTGCCATTGCTGGGTATTTGGCAGTACATGCAAAAAGGCCCTGTTGGTTTTAATCTTGGTACCAGGCGTTTTCTATTAAATATTGCCGGCATCACGGCCATTGTTATTGGACTGCAATTCGCCATCACAAAACTGGTACTTAAACCGTCTAACACATATCCTGAATACAAATTGTTTTTGCACGACCTCACAGGTATTTATAAAGAAACGGGTACACTTTATTTTCCTTATTTTATAAAAAACTACCAGGGTTTTGATACCGCTTACATTCGCCAAAAATACATTTACTCCACCTTCGACAACATTTGGTGGAACTCAGATAATAAACGAATAATGCCGGAAGTGAGTGCTGATGATATGAAGGTTTTGCAAAGCGCATGGATAAAGGCAATTTTGAAACACCCTTTTGTTTATCTCAAAAACAGGACAATTGGTTTCCTTCAGTTTTTGCGCATTACCGATAGTGGCAGCGGCCTTGCCATTACTTACCAATACATCCATCCCAATAAGTATAACCTCGAATTTAAACAAAATGGAATAACACGTTTGTATTATAGTTATGTTGAAAAACAGCGGGCTGCCCCATACATGCACCCATGGTTTTGGCTGCTCATAAATTTACTGGTGCTTTACCTGGCTAAAAAACCACTGTTTTATCCCGACAGGTATTTTACTCTGGGTTTGGCTTATTCGAGTTTGTTTTACATTGCATTGGAGTACATTGTGTTTCAGGCCGACACTGAGTTCAGGTATTTTTACTGGAATTGTGTGGCCCTGTGTTTGGCTATACTTGTATTTGCGTTTCGTTACGCGCAAAACAAAGCAGCCAAAGCAATTATATAAATTAGATTCAGTGTTTGTTTGTTTTTTTCTTTCCGCAATTGTTCTTTCTTCAACTTCTGTTTTAGTTTAATTGCTTTTAACTTCATTTGTTTTTTCACGTTATCCCAATACGGTTTGGTGTAGTTCACATAAATTTCTTCGCCGGCTTTAATGTGGCGTGATGACACAATGTAACATTTGTTGTTAAACACCATGTAGTCGCAGTTGTTGCGGATGCCTTTAATGCGACCGAGACCAGCGGCATCGTTGGCATAGCGGGCCTTGTATTGTGGGGTGTGCATGGCATCGATGTAGTGGTTGCCTTTGAGGTAAAACATATAACCGCCATTGCCTTTGCGTTCGCGGCGGTGAAACTCTTTGTAATCGAGCAGCTCGCCGCGGTACTGAATAATTTTAGTGTCGGGGGCAATGGCTGTGGTGGTAAACAAACCCTTGCCGGCTCCGGGTAAACGCGATTTTTTAACTGTTAATGCCATAAAAAAGCAAATGTATCAAAATTCGGTTATGCAGGTAATGGCCTGGTAATTATTTTATGCCTGCAGGGTATTTGCAATTATGCAGTCATGCTGACACTGTTTTGTTTTGTGGAATGAATAAAAAAGCCGACCCCGCTCAAAAAGATGTGCAATACTTCGGTGTAAAATAAAGCTTAATAGAATTAGTGAAGGATAAGTTTCAATTATCGAACAGATTAACCAGGCCTTAAAAAATACTTACATTTGGACGAACAATGGCCCTATTGCGGATCACCCTTTTTAAGTCTTATTAAAAACGACCAAATTTAATCGTGCATTACTCAAATAAATTTTTTTTAATTCTTTCGCTGATTTTTTTTGGTTCAAGGCTATTTGGTCAAATTACTGATAAGGCTGGACCTGTTTCTCAAAAGCAACTTGCATTTACAGAAAATAAAGGCCAGATAAGCGATCAGAATTTTAAATCTCAATCCGATATTTTGTTTGCAGCCTCGTTAAAAGGAGTGAGTTTTTTCCTGCGCGAAACCGGCGTCAGTTATCAATTCAACCGCATTGACACATGGGAAGACAGGTTAGATTTGAAAACAAAACTGAATTATAAAATACCAAGGCAGGTTTCAATGTACCGCATAGACCTAAAGTGGGTTGGAGCCAATTTGAACAATAAAATTGAGACCGGCGAACCTGTGCATGGTTTTAATAATTATTATCTCCAGAATTGTCCTAATGGAATTAACGGCGTTAAAACATTTAAAGACCTTACTTATAAAAATATATACCGCAACATTGATTTGCATTACTATGAAAAAAACGGCAACCTCAAATATGACTATATAATTAATGCAACCACCGACTACAAGCAAATTAGAATTAGGGTGGAAGGAGCTGATAAAATAGAAATTCAAAAAGACGGTTCTATTATTTTAAATACCGAATTCGGACAAATAACTGAAGATGCGCCTTATGCAGAGCAGGCCGGACAAAAGATAGAAGCTTATTGGAAAGTGGATGGTAATATTTTAAGTTTTGAATTGGGTAACTATAATCCAAATCTTCCTATAATACTGGACCCTTTGATT
>JADLED010000277.1 GCA_020846335.1 Bacteroidia bacterium | reverse complement strand
TAATAACTGCGTGTTAAGCAAAACCGTTTCTGTTGGTATTTACCAATTGCCAAACATCACCATCGTTCCAAGCTCTACCAGAATTTGTATTGGCGAGTCGGCAACAATGAATGCCAATGGTGCAACAAGCTACCAATGGAGTACCGGCGCTTCAACATCTTCTATAACAGTATCTCCAACAGTTAACGTGGTTTATAACTACTCGGTTGTGGGTGTGGATAATAACAGTTGTACCGCTTCAGCCAATATTAATCTTTCGGTGGATGCCTGTGTGGGTGTTACTGAATTAAATAAAGTTGGTTTAGCTGTTGGTGTTTATCCGAATCCAAACAATGGTGAATTTACTGTTGAATTGAAAAATGGATTAATCAGTAACATTGTGGTAACAGATGTTACAGGTCGTGTTGTATTAAACAGTAAAACCGATTCAGACAAGGTAAATGTTAACCTTAATACATTTGCTAACGGTGTTTATTACGTACAGGTTGTTTCTGAAGGAAACAGCAGCGTAGTAAAAGTTGTGAAGCAATAAGCAAGATTGTATTTTTAAAAACCTCCGTTGGTAACAACGGAGGTTTTTTTTTTGGAAAATTTTGAATAAACCGTTTAGATTTTTGGGTGTAAACTATTTTCACAGGCTAAAGTGTCTGTTTTAACTATCAAAAAGCTTGATTTATCAAAATCTAAAACGGTGTAGGGCTAAAATATTTTTACGAACGATTAAATCTAAACTTAGAGTCATAAGTGTTTAAAAGGTTTTTTGATTTTTTTGTGCGTTTTTATGGAAAGCGTCAGGGTGCAGCAAACGCTAAAACCGGGGTTAATTTTGAATTAACTAATTAAACAAAACAACCATGAAAACAAATCAAACAAAAAATCTTCTTGCATTGCTTGGTCGTAATGCAAAAGGCAGCTTAATTTGCGGTGCTGTGCTGGCACTTAGCATAAATGCCACTGCACAAAACACCACATTGGATACCGACAACATTCCTAATCCAACGGGTTGGAACAATGTGATTTTAGGCGGCGGTAATATGGGCGCCAACGTTTCGGGCGGTGCCAATACCAGCATTGGCTATTGGGCCATGTGGGCCAACACAACCGGAATGGCCAACACAGCTACGGGTTATGGTGCGCTAAATAACAATAACGGCGATTTTAATTCAGCTTATGGAGTAAAAACCATGGTGAGTATAACCGGCGGAGGTTTTAATTCGGGCTTCGGTTCTTATTGCCTCAACATGATTAACATGGGACACTATAATTCGGCCTTAGGTGCCGGTGCCGATGCCTCTGCTGATTTTAACAATTCAACAGCCATTGGAGCCAATGCCATTGTAAACAGCAACGACCGTGTTTGGTTGGGCGATGTGGTGGCCGATGTTTGGACAACCAATAGCTATAATATTTCTGATGGCCGTTTTAAGAAAAACATCGACAGTAAATCGGTTAAAGGGCTTGATTTTATTAATCTTTTGCGTCCGGTGGTATACAATTTTGACGGAAAGGCTTTTACTGATTACATCACTAAAAATATGCCTGACAGTGTGCGCAAAAATCATTTAAACAGAGATTTTAGCAAACGCGATAATTTGGTGCAAACCGGATTTATAGCTCAGGAAGTTGAAGAGGCTGCAAAAAAAGCAGGCTACAATTTTAGTGGTGTGCACAAGCCAGAAGGCAGCACCGATACCTATGGCATTTCTTACTATCAGTTTGTGGTGCCTTTGGTTAAAGCCGTTCAGGAACAACAAGCCATGATAAACGAGCAAAAACAATTAAACGAAAAATTACAGGTTTTGTTAGCCGAACAACAAAAAGCCATTTCGGCCTTGCAGGAAAGAACCGGCACTGCCACCAGCATTAATCAAATTAATTTGAATACCGGTTTTGAAATGAGCCAAAACGAACCAAACCCTTTTACCAGCGAAACTTTAGTGAAATACTCACTGCCTGAGCAAGTAAACAGTGCTTATGTAGCTGTTTACGATCTTTCGGGAAAACAAATTGCCACTTTCCCAATTAACCAAAAAGGAAGCTCTTCGATGGTTTTAACTTCCGAAAAACTTTCTTCTGGAATTTACATTTACTCCATTGTTGCCGATGGCAAAGTAATTGACACTAAAAAAATGATTGTAGCTGATAAATAAGCGATTGTTTTTTTTGTTAAAGGCAGTTCCGGTTTGGGGCTGCCTTTATTTTTGTATTACACTTATATTGTTTATCAGAAAGCCATTTTTTTTTTTTTTGAAAAACGGAAGAACCCCTTAGCCGGAATGAAGATGGCGATAAATGCTAAATTTTTTCAAAAACAAAGGTACCTGTTATTTATGCAATTTATTTTTTGTGCTCGGCACTGAGTAATTGCTAAATTTGTATCCAAACTAAATCAGAAAGAATATGGCTTTTGAATTACCTAAATTAAATTACGCGTTTAACGCCCTGGAGCCGCACATTGATGCAAAAACCATGGAGATTCATCATGGCAAACACCATCAGGCTTATGTTACCAATCTTAATAATGCCATTGCAGGCACCGATGCCGAAAAATTAAGCATCGAAGAAATTTGTAAAAACATTTCGAAATACCCTATGCCGGTAAGAAACAATGGTGGTGGGCATTACAACCATAGTTTGTTTTGGGAAATTATGGCACCTAATGCCGGTGGTATTCCTACCAACGAAGTGGGAAAGGCCATTGAAGCCGAATTGGGTGGTTTTGAAAAATTTAAAACTGATTTTATGCAGGCAGGCGCCACCCGTTTTGGAAGCGGTTGGGCATGGTTGTGCGTAAAGGCAGATGGCAAACTGTGTGTGTGCAGCACACCTAATCAGGACAACCCTTTAATGGACATTGCCGATTGCAAAGGCACGCCCATATTAGGAATGGATGTTTGGGAACACGCCTATTACCTGAACTATCAAAACCGCAGACCTGACTACATGACAGCGTTTTTTAACGTGATTAACTGGAACAAAGTGAACGAACTTTATCTGAAAGCAAAAAAATAATCAGAATTATTTTCTTAAAAAGAACCATCCTGAATAGGGATGGTTTTTTATTTTTAAATATTGTCAATTTCAATGGCCTAGAGTGCCTTAAATTTTATTTCTTTGTACCATGTCGCTTTATGTAGCCAGTATTAATTCGGGGAGCAACGGAAATTGTTATTACGTGGGCAATGGCACCGATGCCGTTTTGGTGGATGTGGGCATTTCGTGCCGCGAGGTAATAAAACGAATGCAACGCGCAGGCCTTTCGATACAAAGCGTTAAGGCTATTTTTATTTCGCACGAACACAGCGACCACATCAGAGGTTTAAGGGTTTTGTCAACCAAATATAACATTCCGGTTTATATTAATGAAGCCACCATCCGTGGCGGTTCGCTGTATCTGGATTCTGTTTTAATCCGCCCGTTCGAACATGCCCAAAACATTTCAGTAGGTGAATTGTTGGTTACACCTTTTCGCAAAGAACACGATGCCGCCGACCCTTACAGTTTCAACATCAGCGGCAATGGCATTACCGTGGGGGTTTATACCGACATTGGTTGCGCCTGCCAAAACGTGGTAAATTATTTTAAAGAATGCCACGCGGTTTTTTTGGAAGCCAATTACGATGAAGAGATGCTCGAAAACGGACCTTATCCTTTTTACCTCAAAAAAAGAATCAGTAGCAATAAGGGACACCTTTCAAACGCGCAGGCTTTGGAGTTGTTTAAAAATCACCGATCTGCTTTTTTAAGCCATGTGTTTTTGTCGCATTTGTCAAAAGAGAACAACAGTCCGCAATTGGTAAAGCAGTTGTTTCAAGAGCAGGCCGGCGACATTAAAATTGCCGTGGCATCGCGCGACAACGAGAGCGAGGTGCATTGCATTTCGGCAGATGGTTTGGAGGGCAATTGTGTTGTAAAACAAGGCAATTCTGAAAATAGGGATGCTTCTAAAGCAACAACTAAGCCGGCACTCCATCCAAAACAAACTTCACTTTTTTAATGTGTCTGTTTGTTCAGAATATTTGAAACCAATGCCGTGCAGGTTTTGAATGCTGATGTTTTTTTCGGAAGACAGATATTTCCGTAAGCGCGAAATAAACACGTCCAGGCTTCTGCCCATAAAATAATCGTCGTTTCCCCAAAGCGTTTGAAGTATTTGTTCGCGCTTTAAAACTTTTTCTCTGTTAACAATAAAGTACTTTAACAGTTCGGCTTCGCGACTGGTAAGTTGCATTGTTTTTTTTCGGTTGCTGAGCTGATAATTTTCTGTGTTAAAGCTTAAACTTCCGATTTGAAAAATGCTGCCGGATGAATTTCCGGTTTTAATGGAACGATTTAAAAATATTTCTATTTTAAGAAGCAGCTCTTCAATGCTAAAGGGTTTAATAAGATAGTCG
>JADLED010000276.1 GCA_020846335.1 Bacteroidia bacterium | reverse complement strand
CGTCGTTTAAACTGTCGTCGCGTTTGGTTTTTAATTCCTGATCGCGTTTGGTGAATTCGTTTTTTTGCATCAGCATTAACTCGTTGTAGTGATTAAAAATTTCACTGGTTTGCGAGTTCACGCGGTTGATATAGGCTACTTTATCGTTTCTCAGTTGCTCAATGAGCGACGAATATTTTAATTCGATGTTGGAAACGTTGGAGGTTAAACTTTCGTATTCGCGGCGGGCAATGTTTAGTTCTACCTGAAGTTTTTCGCGTTCGGCATTTTTTTCGAGCGCTTCCTCCACATTTTTTTCTTTGTATTCTTTCAGCTTTTTATTGGCATCGCGAATCGTGCGGTCGTAGTAGCCAATTTCTTCGCGTATGTTGTTTTGTTTGTCTTCAATCGTTAGTTTAAGTTCTTCGTGCTCGTTTACCAATTGTTCCAGTTCTTCTTCTTTCTTTTTGGCGGCATCGCGAATAGCTTCGTTTTGTGTTTCGGCAAAACGCAGGCTGCTTCCGAGTTTATCGGCCATTTCCATTTGTGCACCTTTGAGCATGTGCACCTGATCGTATTTTTTATCAATAAACTCAATCAGTGTTTGAGTTTCCTTTTTCAGGTAAGTTTCAATGTCGGTGTATTTTTCGTTGAATTGGCGCAACTGACGCTCCACCTGTTCCAGCTTAATGCTGCTGTTTTCGGTAGTGAGTGAGTTGGCAATAAAATCTTTAATAAAGCGCGAATCAATACTGCTTTTAGAAGATAGAAACACGTTGGTAATGGATTTCGGAATGTTTTGATATTTCTCGTTTCCTTTTAGTAAGTGAAATTTGGAAAGTTGTTTGTCGGTTTCGGTTCCAAAAATAATATTGCGGTAACGCTCAAAAGTATCAATTTGATTCGAGATATAGATGCCGCGCTTTTCGAGGTTGGCAATAATCTCTTTAATCTTCATGGCTTCATCGTTGGCGGTGAAAAAGAAATCCGGATTAAAAGGAGCGTCCACAAAACGAAATACCAGTTTATTGTGTCTGTACACAATTACAAAGAACGGTTTGTCTTCGGTGGCAATTTCGTAAACGAGGTACGAATTTTCATAACGGAAATAGTGTTCTTCGAATGGTTTTTGCGAGGCCGAAATACCCAAACCACGGCTGTTGGCGCTATAAAAGAACAAAATGGCCCTTTGTAGCGATGTTTTTCCAAAGTTATTCGTTCCCACAAAGCAGGTGTTTCCGCTCAATTCAATATCGGCATATTTTACATTGGAAATGTTTATCTCAACAATCCGGTTTAATATTCTACAGTTTTCCATTCTTTATTTTTTCTTATTCTATCTGTTGTACTTTTTTCTTTAAATTTTTTGGGGCTGCCCCTTTCGCTTTTTTAGTTCTTTAGGGCGTGCCCCTATGAAGTTGAAAACGCTCGTTTATTTTTTCAATGCGTTTTCCACTTCATCGGGTCGGGCTTTCCGTTTCAATCTTTTTGGGCATTATTAAATTTCTCTGTTGCCCAAAAAGGATTTCCACTGCAATCCCTCACGCAGCGTTACCCAACAATTAACCGTTCATCTTTGAAATTTCATCTTTGAACTTTTATCTCTAATTATAAATCAATCCCTGTGCATTATCGCTGTTTCCACTTTCTTCGTATATGGCAATTGAATTAATCACGTCTAATAAATAGGTGTAAGAATCCAATACCTTGTACGATTCTGTTTTTTCGTCTTCCAATTCCAAATACGAATCGCGACTCATTAAATCACAAATTTCGCGCACCTTGTTGTGTAAGGTTTCCGAACGGTAAAGTGGAATTTTTTGTAGCTTTTGTTTTAAGCGCACATTGGCATTACATTCTTCCGAAATTTCACCCGGACGAAAACGGCTGCCAATGGTTATTTTATTATCCATGCTCGCAAAAAGGTCGATAATGTCGATGTAGCGTTCAAAACGTTCAAGTTTTTTTTCCAGTTCGCTGTTGGGTTCGTTTAGTTTTGAAAAATAGAAATAATTGTTTCCACGCTCAATGTTGTAGCGAATAACATTAAAATAAGCCTGCAAACGATCGAAGTTTTCCGGATTATTGATAATGTCGTAAAGGCGATTCATGCCATCCTTGGTGCCATTACTCGAAATAAAATTTCCTCTCGACATCACGGCAAATAGTTCGTGCGTTTGTTTCGGTAAATTAAAATCTTCTGCTAACATGTATTTTTCTATTAATATTTTACTCTTCTTTAAACTTTCAACTCTCAACTTTCAACTCTGAACTTTTTTACCACTAAGGCACTAAGGTCACTGAGTTTCACTAAGTTTTTTAGTTGTATTTCTTATTTCTAAATTCTTGCATCCTGAGTCTTGCATCTTGTCTCTTGTATCCCTTCCGTCCCTTCAATCCCTTTAGTCCCTTCCGTCCCTTCAACTCTGAACTTTCTTCTTCTTCTCTTTTTCCTTCATTGGCAAAATCAGTGTGTAGCCCAATCTTTTTTTCTTTTGTTCCTTATCTTCGTAGTCCCAATAATTTAAACGGTATTTAAAGTCCAGCGCATTTTGGTATTCCATGGCAATCTCCACAAATAACGACAGACGGTCTTCAAAAGTAACAGTGCCAATAGCTTTTGGAAATTTGTAATCCATCAGGTATTCAAACAGGTTGTGTTTAGTTTGCACTAAAAAGCGTTCCACCAGTTTTTCGGTATCCAGTTTTATTTGTTGCTCAAGTCCTTTCTCTTTAAAATTAAGTGCCATTCGGTCGGCCAGGCCACGCACCATCAGGCGGGTGAGTTTGTATTTTTCGGCAACTTTTTTACAAAGCACATGCCCATCGTCGGTATAAAGCGAATCGATGGCAATTTTTGTTTTGGGACTTTTAAAGCCGTTGTATCGCAGCGTGTTCACAGAGTCCACGGTGTCTTTAAAATTGGTTTTAAAATGCAGGGTACTATGGTCTTTAATTTCTTTTAGGCGTTGTGCTTTTTTGTAAACATCCAGTTGAAACTGAATTTTATTGATAAAGTCGGTGATGTCGGTTTGTATTTCAATTAAAAAGTCGAGGTTTTCAATGAGGCTCGATTTAAGTGATTGCACAATGCCGTAAAGTTCCGTGTCATTGGTAAGCGAAAACAGGCTTCTGGTTTCTTCCACCACATCGCTGGTTTTTTTAATAAAATCGATGATGGTGTCGCGTTTGGCGCGGTAATCCTCCAGTTTTTGAAGTTTGATGCGGTAGTTACTTTCGTTTTTGTAAGTATCGTCCACATTTTTTTGAAGCTTTATAATTTCGCGGGTAAGCGTGGTATTAATGCGTTTCAGGTATTTTTTTATGTTACGCAAAAAGCGAAGTTCGCGTACCTCCTGATAAAAGCGGATAAAGCGGTTGAGCTCGTTAATGTAGTCGTTGATGAAGCCCGGCGTTACCTCGCCAATTTCCATAAAGTCTTCAAACATGGCCACCACCGCGTCGTTCAGGCTCACCACGCCTTCGTACTCGGACACTAAATCCAGCGATTTTAATTTTTGATATTGTTCTGCCGAAATGTCGCCGCGCGCCAACAATTCGTTTACCGTAATGTTATCGCGGTGCGCAAATAAAAATTCAACCGTATCACGGTTTTGGTAGAGCTGCGACAGTATATCGTTTATATTTACCTGTAATGCCATTTTCTGGGATATCAAATAAATATACTAAGGCTTTGCAAGGCGCTAAAACGCTCTTATCAACAAAAACAGAAGTAATTAACTTTTTAAAATAATTGCCTGATTCTTAGGCGCTTTTAAGAGCTGCTGAAAAAATAAAAGTATTAACACCTGTTATAAAGAGCTAACAGGTTGTTGATAAACCCCGACCATTCGTACTTTTTACGTTCCAGTTTTACGTTTTCAGTAAACGGTTTTTCGTGCTGATTGCTAAAGTAATCGGTAATTTTTTCGGAAATCAGCGGCACTGAGTTTTCAACTACGTAACCACACAATCCGTTTGGAACAATTTCGGTTAGCCCACCCACATTGGTTACCAGCATGGGTTTTTCGTAATAATAGGCCACCATGCTAACCCCACTGTTGGTAGCATTGCGGTAGGTTTGTGCCACCAGATTGCTCGCGCAAAAATAATAGCGCACCTCATCATTGGCAATAAAACGGTCGTGCAGTATTACGTGATTGCTTAATTGGTGTTTTTCAATGATGTCGAAATAGGGCTGCTTGTCTTCGTAAAACTCACCGGCCACCAGTAATTTGATGTTTTGTTTTTTTATTTCTTCGGTCGCCATGGCTTCAAGTAAAATATCCAGCCCCTTGTAATGGCGTATTAATCCAAAGAACAAAATTATTTTATCTTCTGTTGCCAACCCCAGATGTTTACGGGCTTCCTGCATGGATACAGCCGCTCCGTAGGTTTCGTACATGGGGTGAGGCGAATAGGTTTTATTGGTGGTGGAAGAAAATAACGATACATCGTTAAGCACTTTTTTACTCATGGCAATAAATCCGTGACAGCCTTTTACAAAGTATGAAGTGAAGGGTTTATCACCAAAACGTTTTTCGTGTGGAATAATGTTATCGGTGAGCGCCAACACTTTTGTTTTAGAACGAACCATGCGGGCAATGCTTCCCAAACTCGGACCAAAAAACGGCAACCAATAACGGAACAAAATAAAATCAGGTTTTTCTTTTTTAATAAAACGCGCAACCTTTATCCAGTTAAAGGGATTGATGGTATTTATTAACGTGTGAATTTTTAGTCCTTCGGGTGCCTGTCCGCTGGTTTCGAACTGGCTGCTGCCGGGAAATAAAAAATTGGGATACTGTAAAGAGTAAGAAATGATTTGAGCATCGTGACCGGCCTTGTTAAGTTCAGCGCATAAATTCTCGTTAAACTGCGCAGGGCCACCCCGCAAAGGGTAGGCGGGACCGATGATGAATATTTTGAGGGATTTTGAACTATGCACTAAGCAAAGTTAAGGAAGTATTTGGAATGGATTTGCAATCTTCTTTAAATGTATTAAAGATGTTGATATCGTTTAATTTTGTTGGGAATCGAAAACTCCATTGCATGAAATGTGGACAATTATACATTCGAATTTATCGTGCTAATTTTCTCATTTTAGCAGGATTTTGACGACAATCAAAAATATCTGTGATATAAATTTTAGTACCAATTACCTTATAAATTATTTTATAATTGCCTTCAACTAAATAACGGTGACCTTGTTTTAATTCAATCAGATTTTCTTCAATTGCCCAATATGAGCTTGTTTTTCCAACGGTGTTGTTGCCTTAAAAATGGACTTTCGAATGTTGTTGGCAATTTAATAGCCTGCAACCATTCGG
>JADLED010000275.1 GCA_020846335.1 Bacteroidia bacterium | reverse complement strand
ACATAAAAAGACCTAATGGAATTGCAAATAAGAGGTTGCCTATGATTATCGTAATTTTCATAAACATTGTTTCAGGTAGTGTTTTAGATTTCAACATGAAGTTTAAAGTCAAAAAAAGTAAGCCTAAAACTGCAAAAATGATTGCTATAATTAACTCTTTTTTTGGTTCTTTAACTTCTATATCATTTTTTGCCTGTATCTTGTTTGTGAAAAAATGAATTGTCAGAATTGCTACATAAAAGAATATGAAATAGCTTATTCCGTGTAAAGTCTTACCATTTGAAATGTAGTTCCATAGTACCGCAAAATTTATCACAGTCATAATTATAAATATATGAATGTTGTCCTTAATTGATTTCATTTCTTTATTATTTAAAATATTAAACTTTTTTTGTTTCGTATTGGGTGTCGTTTTGCAATGACCGCTAACGTATTGCAGCCTTGCGCCGTTTTTTGCTAAGTCCAAGTTACGCAATTGCCTACTGTTATGCAAGCTTGTGCGACGGAAGGTAGGTTTGAGCGCTAACCCGCAAAAAGTGACGCAATACCGCTGTTATAGGTAGCCAGCCGCACACAGTTACGTCACGTTTAAGTGTCCGCTGTGTTTTGTGTATTTAATTGTCGAAGGTCAAACTGAAAATTTAAAAAAGATAATGTCCGCATGCACTCATGACAAAATTTACATTTTTGTATTTGTGGTGCTTTTATTTCTTTGATTAGATGAAAATCTCGGAGGCCAATTCGCTGTCGATTTTTAAAACCGAAAGTCTCGGGTAAATATGAACCAAAGTCCACGTCGCAGAAATTACATAATGTAAGTTGATGTCCCTTGTATACATCATAGGTCCGATAAACATGTTTATTCGCTTTGAAGTCGTCGAGTTCTTTAGGGTCCCAACCGCAGTCGTCACAAGGAGTGCAGTCTCGAATTTCTAAATCAGTATAACAGATTGGGCATTGTTCCATTGTCATATTTTTTGTCTGCAGGATTGTCGTCCCGGCTGGTTACCTATAACGGCCTGCGAGCAGGCATAGTTTTTTGCTCATCCAAATATAGTATTTGAGCGTTAACACGCAAAAAATTATGCTTGCTTGCTGTTATGTTTAGTGCGCCCCACACAGCATGTCCGAATGTCAGCCGAATTTGTCCCGAAAATTTTGTTTAGATGTCTTACCGAAAACTATAGCCCGAATTTAACATGCACTGGTTTATTTTTTTGCGTGCAATAGGAATGCACTTTGAAAAAGCGCCCGTTCTAATAAGCGTTTAGGCTGTTGGAAATTTTGCAAGCTTATTTGACGAACAAAAAATTATCTTCCATTAAAGTAAACGCCAAATGTGCTTGCAAAATGAGCGAAGGCTTACATACAGGTCAACAGGAAATTGTTGGATTAATTTTCAAGTTTTAAGTCCTTGCAGATTTCTTTCATTACTTCGCAAGGGTCAACATCAATGGCTAAAGAAACAAGATAAAGTTCATCAACACGAAGTTTTGTATTAGGATTATTTGTTAACTCACTAAGACGCGTTTTACTGATTCCCGTCTTTCTCGAAACCTCGGAACGGTTAATTGATTTTCTTGAAAGATACAGCCCTAATTCGGTCATTTTATCTGATTTTAAGAACATAAAGGTAGTTAATCAGATAATTTTCTCTGTTTTTCTGAACTTTTGTTTTGTATTCTGTCCGAATGCAATTACATTTGTTCCGTAATTCGGACAACATTACCTTAAAATACGATAGAACATGAATCATTTAGACAACAAAAATCTCATTCTGTCTCTCATTAAAGACGATTTAATCAATACAAAACTCATTTCGGGTTTAGAAAACCTAGGCATTGATGCTGGGCTTTACTTGCTTGGTATTAGCGATGCTATTTTTGTTTTAATGGGTATTGATGATGGCAAAAAAGGTGAAGAGTTGTTTGAGTATTATTTGGATTTAAGAGACGGCAAAATTTTAAGAGTCGATTTAAAAGAATCTTATGAGGCAATAGACGGTTTAGTTTTAGAAATTTATGATGCTTTGATTGCAAAGAAATTAAACGATTAGGTTTTGACCGTTAGCGATGGCAGCGTAAATCCTTTTTCACTTACAATAGTTGCTGATATCAGTTTGTGTGGATATAGTCAAAAGGGAACCAAATGATAATAGCGAGATTAATTTTGATCTTATAGATAATATAAGTAACGAGAAGATTTTTGCTACGTAACACATTAATTAAGAACTACTTCTTCCATAACTTCTGCTGTTTCGGGTTTATTTTTCATTAATAAACCTTTAATTCTGATGTACGTCTAATTCTTTCACATCCATTTTTTCACCCTTTTGATGTAAGAATTTTTTGATTATAAAATAAATTATAAGGGCTGATAAAACGCCTGTCAAAAAATCTGTAACAGGAACCATGACTGCTGTGTAGATTAACATAAAGAATTCAAATTTGCCATGATGCTTTACTTCTTTAATTTCGTGTACTTTAATCATATTAGAGGCCACCCAAACCAATATGCCACCAATGCAAGCCATTGGTATTAGCTCCAAATATTGTGCGAGGAAAAATGCCATACTCAATTTTAGCACAGCTTTAAAATATCCTGCCATCGGCGATTGGGCCCCTGACTTTATGCTGGTTGCTGTGCGCGCTAAAGCACCGGTGCATGGAAATCCCTGAACTAATGGTGTAATAATTTGAACCATACCTTGCCCAAAAAATTCTTTATCCGGATTAAAGGGAGTTCCATTATTCTGAGCGATTCTGTCAGACATTGATGAACAGAGAATACTTTCAACACCCGAAACAAAAACTATGGCACATACAAAATATATAATGTCTAAATACACGCCACCATTAAATCCAGGCATGGAAGGTGGAGTAAAAACAAAGAAGTTGGTTGGGATGCTTCCGTATAAATCTTTAACAAGAATAATATTTTTATCGGCAAGTACGGTAGCCGAAAGAATAGTGGCAGTGGCTATGGCAATTACAGGGCCCGGAATAAAAATTGAAATGCGTAACAGTACTTTTGCTAATGTAAATGTTAAGACCCCTAAAAACACTGACCACATATTTATCTTGTCGATATTCTGGAATGCAGCATTAATATTATGAAACAAGCCTCCTTTTATTTCTTCATCCTGACCTAAAAAGTCCTTAAAAGATTCTATTCCAAGTATGTCTTCAAGATTCGTAAGAGCAATTGCTACTGCAATACCAACAGTAAATCCAACAATAATAGAATTGGGAACTAGTTTGGCGAATTTACCAAAGCCAAAAATACCCATAACAATTAGAATAAGTCCAGATATCATTGAAACAAGAATTAAAAAACTGTGCGCTGTTTCAAATGAGCCACCACTAGCAACGCCGTACTTTGTAAATAATCCAGCTATAACGGGAATAAAGGCTGCAGTTGGCCCATAAACCTGATATTTTGACCCCCCAAAGGTACGACCAACAACACAAGCAAGCGCCCCTGCAATTATACCATGTTCGGGTCTCATACCCATTGCTATGGCAAAGCCCATTGCCATTGGTATAGCAGTCATTGCCACAATTAATCCAGCACTAAAATCCTTGTAAACGGTTTTAAACCAACTACCACGTTTCAAGTCTTCCCAACGAGAGTCATTAAAAGTAAAAAAGAGTTTAAGCCTGCCTAATGGCGTTGTAGGAAAATAATCTTTGTTCATAATGATCTATTAAATAATGCGCTTAGATGTTCCTGTTCAGTTTCGTTTAAATGTTGTTCCCAATCCATCTCGAAAACAGGAAGTGATGATCTTTTAAACAGGGTTACAGAATTAAATGTTCGTTTAGCTTGTTTTAACTGGTATGTCTTTGGTAAATAAATCTCTTCGATTTTATTTGCTGAAAGGAAGTTTTGCATATAGTTTAAATTATTTCCATGAAATAATTTAATAAAAATACCCTCTAATGTTGAATACCTGTTTTTTAGAATTTCCAATGCTTCTTTAAATTCAACAGTTAAGTTTTTATCAATAATATTATAGGGTGAGTAAAACAGCAAGTCCATTTCAGAATCGGATAAATACTCGGCGTGTACAAGGATAACTGATATTTTCTGTGCTTTATTAGATTCTAAAACCAATTTCAATGTATTAAGTGAGGCAACACAAAAGTCAATCGGGATGAGAATGTTTTTCGTCATTACTTGTTTTTTGGTACAAACGTAACAACGCTATATTAGGATAGCTTAAGAATGGGATTAGAAATTGATTAGAACTTTTTTAATCCAAATATAAAGGCAGTTTTATTTGAACCGAAGTACCCTTATTTAGTTGGGATTTAACAATAATCTGACCATTATGAAGGTTTATAATGTTTTTTGTTAAAGGTAGGCCAATACCATACCCCTCAAAGAGGTTGGCGTTAGAAGCCCTGAAAAATGGATCTAAAAGATAAGATATTTCCGGTTCCGGTATTCCTATACCCTGATCTTTAATAGAAATAATGACTTGATTATCGGTAGAAGCTACATAAACGGTTACTAAATTATTGTTGGAGTACTTACACGCATTACCCAAAAGATTGCAAAACGCAATATGCAGTAATTGTTTGTTTGCCTTTATTTTTAGTTTAGAGGGTTCATCGGGAATAAGGCTGAGGTCAATCGATATTTTATTTCTGGGATTAATACGATCAATTAATGCCTTAGCCTCAAATATAACTTCATCTGTTCTAACTCTTTCAAACAGAATTGATTTTCCTTTGTACCCGGTTTGAGCAAGGAAAAATAATGAGTTTGTAATTTCGTCAAGCCGTTCGGCCTGAGTGAGAATATTCTGAAGGCTTTTTTGATATTCTTCATGCGACCTTTGTTTTAATAAGGCCACATCTGCTTCTCCAATAATTGCGGTTAGCGGTGTTCTCAATTCATGCGAGGCATTACTTATAAAGTTATTCTGAGTTTCAAAAGAGGTTTCAATCCTACTTAATAACTCATTAAAAGTTTTTACAAGTTTTCTTATTTCGACGCTTCGGTTATTTTCGTCCAAGCGAAGATTTATGCTTTCAGTACTGATTTGTTTAACCTTGTCCATGATTCGGCTTAATGGAAAAAAAATCTGGCGGGAAAAATAGAAAGAGAAAAATAACACAATTAAGATCACTAATAAGACGCTTATTAAGATTATGTTTCTTAAGAAAATAAGATGGTGCGAAGCATAATAATTCTCAGCTGAAACAACTATAAGGTATCTTTTGCCTTTAATATTTTCTGAAAGTCCGGCATAAAACGTATTGCCTTTTCGTGCCTGACCCTTCCCTGTTTGCATCAATGTTTCAAGAAACAATTTAGGAAAATCATGAGTGTTAGATACTCCCTGTATTGACACGCCAGATTTTAATTCAATAACGTACTCTTGTTCTTTGTCTAGTTTTTCCAGATGCTGATCAAACAGTTGTCTTACCTTTTCGGTGTTAAGAGAATCCCTCTCCAAATAGAATTTTTCAGCGATGCTCAATCGGGTTTCAAGTCTTTTATAAAAATCCCCGAAAGAGTATTTGTTAAGAAAAAAGTAAATGGCAAATCCAAAAAGTACAACTATGGTTATACAAAACAATCCAATTAATATAGCTGCCTTAGTTTGGGTTTTCATTACTCTTTTAATATGTAGCCCATTCCAGCAACTGTATGAATTAGTTTGTTCTCAGAATTAGAGTCAATTTTTTTTCTCAAATAGTTAATATAAACATCAACTACGTTTGTACCCACATTAAAATTTATGTCCCAAACAAATTCAAGTAATTGCATACGCGATAACACTTTGTTTTTATTTTTAATTAAGATCAGAAGCAATCGGTATTCTGTGGCTGTTAATGAAATTAAAAGGTCATTACGTCTTACTTCCTTAGCGGTGTCATTAATTGCTAAGTCTGAGATAAAATAAGTAATGCTTTCTGAGTTTTGATCATTAGATCCGTTTTCTTTTTGTGATGCACGCCTCAAGAGGGCGTTAACTCTTGCCTTTAACTCAATAAATTTAAAGGGTTTTACCAGATAGTCATCTGCTCCTATATTCAGTCCGTTTGCTATGTTTTCCGAAGTTCCTAACGCTGAAAGAAAGAGTATCGGAGCTTTAATATTCATTTGTCTTAATTCTTTGCAAACATCTATGCCATTTTTGTCTGGCAATAGAATATCTAAAATAAAAAGATCAAATGTAGAATCAATAGCCATGCTGATAGCTGAATTCCCGTCAAATGCCACTGAGACTTCAAAATTCTCTTCGGTTAAACCCTTTTTTATAAATTCAACAACACCTGCTTCATCTTCAATTAAAAGTATTTTTTTCATAAAGAATAAGGAAAAAGTTACTACGAATTAAACATTCGCAAAGCTACTGAATTTATTTAGTCAAATAAAAGATGATTTTAGTAACTAACAGTTTTAGTAAAGTACCATGCAGCATTTAGTGCCGCGTATTCAGGCGTATCGCTGATATCCATAAATGTGATGATTTTCGTGCCGCAAGCAATTTAGCTTATTTGCTTTTTGCCTACCTCTTGCAAAAACAAATGTGCTAAATT
>JADLED010000274.1 GCA_020846335.1 Bacteroidia bacterium | reverse complement strand
GTGCCAAATAAATCTTCGCAGGCGTTGGCCACGCTGGATAAGGAAACATCCACCTTGCCTTTAAAGCGGTAATAAATATCGGTTTTAAATGGATTTAAAAAATAACGCAGCAGTGTTTCCTTCACAAAATCGTCTTTAAACTCAATCGCTTTAGTGCTGCAGGTGAGTTCTTCGCCTAACGATTTATTGCCAACAAAATGTACCGCAAAATGGGTGAGTTGTGCTCTCGAAAAATCTATCATAATTTTAGTAATGCTTAGGAGCCAAATATACCTTTATGCCGCTCAGGGCTTTTAACAATATTTAAACAAGTTTTAAGAATCGGGCACGGATTATGTGATAAGCGGAATTAGCATTTTATGATTTAAACTTTAAATTTGTAATAACGCTAACTAATTCCGCTAATTATGCAATTATCATTCAATAAAATCACTAAAAAAGGACTCGTTGTTTTTGGTGCCATAGCTTTGTCATCCTTTACCCTTTATAAATACGTTTTTGATAAAAACGATGTTATTTTTGGACTGCTGTTCGACAGCATTCGTCAGGTGCATTTTGCCCCTCAAAAACTCGACGATGCCTTTAGCGAAAAGGTGTTTGATCAATACATTAATACCGATTTTAATAAACGTTTTTTGTTACAGGCCGACATTGACGAACTGAGCAAATACAAGCGCGATATTGACGATGAAATTGCCAACCAGCGTCAGGATTTATTTAAAATCACCCAAACAATTGTAAACAAACGCATCAAGGAAAAACAAAACTGGAGCAAGGAAATTTTATTCAAACCGTTTGATTACACCATTGATGAGGAATACGAAATAGACGGCAAAAAAACCAATTACGCCAAGTCGGAAGAAGAGTTGAAACGCGAATGGTCGAAAATGCTGAAATACCGCGTATTGGCCAGATTGGATGATGCTTTGGCCAAACAGGAAACGGCTGTGGAAAAGAAAGACACCAGCGTGAAAATTTTATCTTTTGATTCTTTGGAAGTGGATGCCCGACGCAAAACACTTAAAGAGCAGGATGATTGGTTTAAACGTCTTAATAAAATTTCACCCCGCGACCGCTTTTCGGAATACGCCAACGCTGTGGCCGAAGTTAACGACCCGCACACACAATATTTTGCACCCATTGCCCGCAAAAAATTTGATCAAAGTATGAGCGCTCAGTTTGAAGGCATTGGTGCCCGACTGCAACAAAAAGACGGTGTTTTAAAAGTGAGCGATATTATTGTTGGTAGTCCAAGCTACAAGCAAGGCGAATTAAAAGCCGGTGATGATATTTTAAAAGTTGCACAGGGCCCCGGCGAACCCGTGGACATTACCAACATGGACATGGAAGATGCCATTGAACTGATTAAAGGCAAAAAAGGAACCGAAGTGCGTTTAACCGTAAAAAAATCGGATAACAGCACCAAAGTAATTCCTATAGTGCGCGATGTGATTGAGATTGAAGAAACCTACGCCAAAAGCGCCATTCTCGAAAACAAAAATAAAATTGGTTACATCTACCTCCCTTCGTTTTACACCGATTTTACACGCAACGGCGCACACCACTGTTCGCAGGATATGCGCAAGGAAATTGAGAAACTGAAAAAACAAAACATCAAAGGCCTGGTGATTGACCTGCGTGATAACGGTGGAGGTTCTTTGCAGGAAGTTGTTGAAATGGCCGGTTTGTTTTTTACCAAAGGCCCCGTGGTGCAGGTGAAAGGAAAAAGCAATGTGCCATTAAATGTAATGGAAGACCGCAACCCCGATGTGGCCTGGGATGGTCCATTAACCATTTTAATTAATCACAACAGTGCCAGCGCCAGCGAAATTCTGGCAGCGGCCATTCAGGATTATAAACGCGGTGTGATTGTGGGAACGCCTAGTTTTGGAAAAGGCACTGTGCAATCGTTTGTAGAACTGGATAATTATTTGTTGCCACAATTCGACTCTATTAAACCAATTGGTTCGGTAAAAATTACCCAACAAAAATTTTACCGCATAAACGGCGGCGCCACGCAATTAAAAGGTGTGACCCCCGATGTTAAATTGCCCGACCCTTATGAATTTATTGATATTGGTGAACGCCAGCTCGATCACCCAATGCCATGGGATGAGATTGGTCGTGCAAACTATCAGGAGTTTAATACCATTAATTATTCAAGTGTGTTAAAGAACAGTGCCAAACGCATAAAAAGTTCGCCACAATTTGAATTAATTCAGCAACAGGCCACTGAGGTAAAAAAGAAAAAAGACGATACCAAATACAATCTGAACTTTGCTAAATTCAGAGCTGAACAAAAACAATACCGCGAACAAAACAAAAAATACGAAGACCTTCGCAAAGAAATAAAAGGATTTAATGCCATGTTGCTGGACGAGGACAAACAAAAGCTGGCCAACGACACTGCAAGATTGGGCCGCGAAAACCGTTGGGTAAAAAATCTGGCTAAAGATATATACGTGAACGAAGCCAGCAACGTAATTAACGATTTGAAATAGTTTGGATTTAAGAGCAAAACATGCGGACATTCTTTAAAATAAATATACTTTCCGCGCTAATCTGCTTTTGCTTTCAGCTAAGCGGCCAAACTACCGATTATACTAAAGAAATTGCCAAAGCCAATAAGTGGAACCAAACTGCCTTTGCAACCTTAAAACAAAAATTTTGTTCAGACACTAAATGTGAACTTGCCAAAGTAAATTGCCAAACAGTAAAAACGCAATACGATTTGTATGGCGAAAAATCCTATGGCGGTACTGGCTTTAATCAAAGTCAGAAAGCGCATGACAAAGTGGTGGCGCGCCAGGTAAAAGTAAGCGGTTGTGGCAAAGAAAAAACCTATTCTTTTGCCTCTGGCAAGTGGGAGGTATTGAGTGAAAACACAAAACCGGCAGTTCAGTAATGAAATTTGTGCGGTACACGCTGGTGTTGATTCTTTTAACCGTTTTGCTTGTTTTTGGCATTAATTACCGCGTTAATTCCCTTAGTAAAAATTACATTTTTAAAACCACCAAGGATGTGCCAGAAAGTTACACTGCTTTGGTATTAGGCGCCTTTGTATATAAATCGGGCCACCTTTCGGGCATTTTGCAGGATCGTGTAGAAAAGGCCGTAGAGCTTTACAAAAACAAAAAAGTTAAACGCTTTTTATTGAGTGGCGATCATGGTCGGAAAAAATACGACGAGGTAAACAGCATGAAAAAATACTTGCTTGAAAAAGGCATTGATACCGCAGACATATTTTTAGACCATGCGGGTTTCGATACTTATAACTCCATGGTGCGTGCCAAAGAAGTGTTTGAAGTAAACGATGTAATTATTGTGAGTCAGGAATTTCATCTGCCACGTGCGGTTTACATTGCAAGAAGCAAAGGACTGAATGCGTATGGTGTGATGGCAGAAGATACCTACTACCCTTCTATAAACTCTCTTAAAACAAGGGAAATTTTTGCCAACCTAAAAGCTTTTTACGAAGTACTGATTAATAAAAAGCCTAAATTTTTGGGTAAAAAAATACCAATTACAGGAAACAGTCATTTGAGTTACGATTAGCTGTTCTAAAGCCATTACTTTCATAAAGGATAAAAATTTCGAAAGTTTTTTTTGAATACCCCTTTTAAAAAGAAGAATGCATTTTAAAAAACATCTCCCACTAAAAATTATTTAGCAGGAGATGAATAAAAAATTGTGATACTACATAAACCCATTCATTTCATCAGCACTTGGGCCATAACTACCGGGAATAGAAATGTTGAGTAAGCGCAAAAACACACCCAACTGAGCGCGGTGATGAACCATTTGACTGAATGCGTGACGAATGGTTTCACCTTTGGTGTCGGTGCTAAACACCTTATCGCCCATGCGCAGGGTCCAGATGGGTTCCAAATCCTTGTCGCCGGCTTTACTCAGTTCTTCAACTCCTTCTTTATAATTTTGTTCAAAGCATGCCAGAAGCTCAGCTACCGAACTAATGGGTGTAGGTGTGTAAGCATTTTCTGCAAAATCCAAACCATCGGTGGTTAGGGCCATTTTTACCCAACCCGGTAATTCGGCAATGTGTGTGGCCAATTGCAAAATGTTCATGCTTTTAGGATGCGGTTTCCAATCAAATTTGTCGGCAGGAACTATGGCCAGCATTTTACGTGTGGTAGCGGCTTCCATGTTCATCTCTTTCAATAAAATTTCTGTTTGTTTCATAATTTGGTTATTTATTTTTATCAAAAGTAGATGCCTTTACTGTCAACCCTATGGCAGCCTGCTTTTTTTATTTTTATTTATCCTAAAAAACGAATCACTTAGCCCTAATCACTAAGCACTAACCACTAAACACTTATCACCAAGCACTAACCACTAACCACTTATTCCTAAGCACTAACCACGCATCCCTAATAATCCACCGGCAACTGTTTCATGTATTCGTTCACACTGATGTGGTTTTGTTTCGAAAATGAATGATCGGTATCTTTAATGGCTTTAATTCGCTCAATCTTAAAATCCCGGTAATCTTTCCGTAATTCGCACCAGGCAATTAAATGCCAGGCAAAGGCGTAAAACACCAGCCCTATGGGTTCAACTATGCGTTTACTTAGTTCCTCCTTATTGTTTTTATATTCAATCGCCACTTTTGTTTTGGTGGTAATGGCATTTTGTAGTGGCGACATGTATTCGAAATCATTTTTGAGCCGAATGGGGTACTGCGTTTTGGTGGCATTTGCCAACATTTCAAGTTTATCTTTTTGGCTGCCCGACATCACCGTTTTTACTTTATTGAGTGCGCTTGAATAATTTTTTTGGATGGATTTATCGGTAAAAGCTTTCACCACATTTTCCATCAGCAAAATGGCTGCGGCCTCGTCTTGTGTAAACGACACAGGTGGTAAAAAATATCCCTGCACAATAAAATAACCTTTGGCGGGTTCAAAACTTACCGGTATGCCCTGCTCTGCAATGGCTTTCACATCGCGGTATACAGTGCGGATACTGATTCCGAATTTTTCAGAAATTTTTTCAGCACTCACATATTTGCGTGATTGCATTAAGGTAAGAATTCCAAAAAGGCGGTCAATACGATTCATGTTTTAAAAGTAATAAGAATTTTCCTTGTCCGATTATTTTAAAATTATCGCTTCAATAATGTTACTTTTACATTTCGCTATGAACAGGTATTTTGTAGTTTACAAACCATCCAACATGATTTCGCAGTTTGTGAGTCCCTACGAGCAACGTTTGCTGGGCGATTTGTCCTTTAATTTTCCTGAAGGCACACACGCCATTGGCAGACTGGACGAGGATAGCGAGGGTTTGTTATTGTTGAGTACCGATAAAACACTTACCGGTTTGCTGATGCATCCAAAAAGAAATCACAAACGGATTTACAGTGTTTATGTTGAAAAACTGATTAGCGACGAAACCATAAAAAAAATGAGTTCGGGCATGGAAATTCTCATTAAAAAAAGAGGAATTTACACCACCCTTCCCTGTAAAATTGAGCGCATAGAAAAACCGGAAGTCGAATTTACTGAAGAATCAAAATTTACCGAATACCTGCCGCACTGCTGGCTAAAATTTGAATTAACGGAAGGCAAAAACCGTCAGATAAGAAAAATGTGCAAAACGGTAAGGCATAATTGCAAACGACTTATCCGCACTTCGATAGAAGATTTGCATTTGGGCAACATGAAACCCGGCGAAGTGAAGGAAATTGAAAAGGAAGAATTGTTTCGTTTATTAAAACTGGATTCTAGTTCAGAAAATGAATGAAAGGATTATGCTGCCGGAATAACCAACAACATAATCCTCATAAAATCTATTTTTTCTCCACCGGGCAGGTAGATGCTCCAACAAGTGTGTACAGTGGACAAAAACTAACCAAACTGGTTAACAGAACTACACCACCTAAAACTAAAAGTACAATTCCTAAAGTACCTGACACTACGTTAGTGTAATACAATACTGCAAATACTACCGCCACCAAAATACGAATGATGCGATCGGCTGAACCCATGTTTTTTTTCATTGTTTTGTTTTTTATTGTTTAATGTTTTTTTTTAACACAACAAATGTATACTTAACTGTTTACGCTTTGCGGTGACTTAAGTCACAACCTTCAAAAAATACTGATGCTGTCGGAATTTTGTTTTACTCTTCCCTCACGCTCCAGTTTTTTAACCAGGCGGCTCACCACTTCCCGTGCGGTTCCCAGCTCACCGGCCAATTCCTTATGCGAGATTTTTACAGGATTTTTTCCTGTTAATTTCACCCGTTCATTCAAATGATCGTAAATGCGTTTTTCGAGTTTATCAAATACCAAATGATTAATGGTGTCGAGCAGTTCGGTGTAGCGTAAATCGTATTGCTGATAAAACAGGCGGTTTAGCTGAGGATACTCGCCTATCCATTGGTTCACCTTTTCGGTGGGTATCAGAATAAGACTGCTGTCTTCTTCCGTTACTGCAAAAATGCGGCTTTTCTCGTTATTCAATCCGGCTGAAAACGACATGATACAACTTTCAAATGGTTGAATGTAATACAACAATAATTCCTTTTCTTCGGAACGTGTAAACACCTTTACCAGGCCCGATGCCAGAATGGGTATCACCTTTATATATTCTCCTTCGCGGATTATTTCGGTATTTTTAGGTATGTCCTTAATGGCCGAAACTTCCAGAATTTTTTTAGCCAATTCGGAACCGAAATAGCTGAGGCGTTTTTCTATGGTTGATAATTCTGGCATTTTATTTATCAATTCGCAGGCAACACCTTCGCTACGCACTCACCAAATCCCACACGCAGGCCATCTTTTTCGCAATAACCGCGAATGATCAGTGTGTCGTTATCGTTAACGAATTTGCGTTCCGTGCCGTCCTTTAATGTAATTGGTTTGGTGCCTCTCCAGGTAAGTTCCATCATGCTGCCGTATTCACTCGGGTCGGGACCACTGATGGTGCCACTGCCCATCATATCGCCCACATTCATGTTGCAGCCGTTAACACTGTGATGTGCCAATTGTTGTTCCATAGTCCAATACATGTATTTGTAGTTGGATGAACATATTTTGTTTTCTTCACCACCTTCGGGTTTTAAAAACACATCGAGTTTAATGTCGAGGTTTTTTTCGCCACTGTACTGAAGGTAAGGCAATACTTTTGGTTCCTGCTCGTATCCCTTGGTGCGGAAAGGTTCCAGCGCCTCCAAGGTAACTATCCAGGGCGAAATGGTGCTGGCAAAATTCTTTGCGAGAAATGGCCCCAGTGGCACGTACTCCCAGGTTTGAATGTCGCGGGCACTCCAATCGTTAAACAACACTTTGCCAAAAATATAATCGTCGGCTTTATCTGTACTTATGCTTTCGCCTAATTGTGTGGATTTGCCAATGATGAATGCAGTTTCCAGTTCAATGTCTAAGGCTTTGCTAGGGCCAAACACGGGCATTTCCGAATCGGGTGGTTTTTGCTGCCCTTTTGGACGGTGAAAACTGTGACCACTCACACAAATGCTGCTGGCGCGACCATGATAGCCGACCGGCAAATGTTTCCAGTTTGGCATCAGGGCATTTTTTGGGTCGCGAATCATGGTGCCTATATTAGTGGCGTGATCTATGCTGCTATAAAAATCGGTGTAATCACCAACTTTAACGGGCAATAACATGCTTACTTCACTTTGTTTTTTAAAAACCTTTGCGCACAAAGCCGCGTTGTTTTTCAATTCTGTATTTCCTTCGGTTAACAATTGAATGAGTCGTTCGCGAATGGCAGTTGTTTTGGTTTTACCAAGTGAAATAAAATCGTTTAAATAGTCGTTTTCCAAAACCTGGGCGTTCACCTCAATTAATCCGGCAATTGCCAGTTCGTATAAATCCACTACTTTGTCGCCAATGGCCGTGCAGGCGTGGTGTTTGGTTTTGGCATCTGAATAAATTCCAAAAGGAATGTTGTGTATGCTGAAATCGGAGTCCGTTTTAACTTCCACCCACGATTTAAGTTGTTTGTTGAGCATGCAATTATTTTTTTGTTGGTTTAATAATTAGTCTTAAGGATTGGTCAAAGGTAAAATACTTCCACATCCAGTTTACAAAAATGAGTAATTTGTTTTTAATTCCAAGGATGAGCATCAGGTGCAAAAACATCCAGAAAATCCAGGCTAAAAATCCCTGAAACTTAAAATTAGGCAAGTCCACAACGGCCAAATGACGGCCCACAGTGGCCATGCTGCCTTTATCGCTGTATTCGTATTCTTTGGGTAATTTTCCATTGGCCATTAAAAGCAAATTAGCTGCCAGCAAATCGGCCTGCTCGTTGGCTACCGTGGCCACCTGAGGGTGCCCGTTGGGGTATTTAGCAGTGCTCATGCTGGCAATGTCGCCAATGGCAAACACATTGTTTAAGCCCATAACCTGGTTGTGTCGGTTAACACTTATACGGTTGCCCCTCACGATGTTGGAAGCCGGTAAACCTTCCACCACATTGCCTTTTACACCCGCTGCCCAAATCAATGTTTTGGCAACAATGTTTTGTCCATTTGATAGAGACACGGTGGTTCCGTCGTAACTCGTCACGTTTACCGAGGTCATTACGTCAACACCTAATTTCAACAGATATTCCCTTGATTTTAAAGAAGAGGCTTCCGACATGTTGCCCAGTGTTTTTGGTCCCGCTTCCACCAAATAAATGTTCATTTGCGAAAAATCAATTTCGGGATAATCTTTTGGCAGGATGTTTTTTTTCATTTCTGCCAAAGCGCCACTCACCTCCACACCGGTTGGGCCGCCACCCACAATCACCACATTTAGCAAGGCTTTGCGGGTGTCGTTGTCGGCAATGAGTGCGTCTTCAAAATTCTGCAGAATGCGGTTGCGCAGGTAAAGTGCCTCACCAACCGATTTCATGGGCAGGGCATTTTGTTCCACCAATTGGTTGCCAAAAAAATTGGTGGTGGCGCCTGTGGCTATAACCAGGTAATCGTAAGGCAATGAACCTATAGAAGTAGTTACTTTTTGTTCGGTTGTATTAATGGATTGTACTTCGGCACAACGGATGTGTACATTTTTTTGATTCTGAAAAACCTTTCGCAGTGGAAAGGAGATGGCACTTGGTTCAAGACCTGATGTGGCCACCTGATAAAACAGGGGTTGAAACTGATGGTAATTGTTTTTGTCAATTAACCATATTTCGAAATTGCTTTTACTCAGTTTCCTCGCCAATCTTAATCCGGCGAATCCAGCCCCTATGATTAGCAATTTTTTCATGGTTTTAGCCGAGGCGTTGTTTAATGTTTTGTACCAGCATTTCGAGAAGGTGTGCGTTGGGGCTTTTGCTGCTTTCGGCCATTTTAAGTGCCTTGTGCAAACTATCTTCGTCAATGGCGCCTTCACAATTTTCTACCACGGTAATTGCTTCAAGTGCCACATTAAAATCATTGCTGCAAGCCAAATCCACAAAAAATAAAAAGTGTTGGGTAAAATCCAAACCACATTCCCAGCAGGCTGCTGTAAGGATGGCACGTTCCGATGGTTTTTTTACCGACTTTAAGGCATTCACCAACATTTCGCCGGCGTTGCTTTCTTTAATTTTTAAAAAAATGGCCTCGTTCTCCTGACGGGTATTATTGGGTTCCATCAGGTCCTCAATTAAATCGGCGGCAGTATTTTGTTTGTTACTAAAACCATCACGCTTTATTACCAGCGTGCTGTATTCTTCTTCGTTAAAGAGTTTTTTAGGATCAAAAGCCTCTTCGTCGAGTAATTCTTCTATGGCCATTTATTTTATAATAGTTGTTTAATAATTTCTTCCACCGAAATGCCATCGGCTTCGGCTTTATAATTTAATACTACGCGATGACGTAATATGGGTTCGGCAATGGCTTTTACATCTTCTATATCAGGACTGAATTTTCCGTTAATAGCGGCGTGGCATTTGGCCCCAATTACCAGGTATTGCGATGCACGTGGCCCTGCTCCCCATTGCAGGTATTTTTTGCTTATTTCGGATGAATACTCGCTGTTCATACGGGTTTTGTTAACCAGTTTAACGGCGTATTCAATCACATTGTCGGCCACCGGAATTTTACGAATCAGATTTTGAAAGAAAACAATTTCTTCGGCATTGAGTATTTTGTTGAGTGTAACACTGGTGTTGGTTGTAGTTAATTTTACCACCTGCAATTCTTCGGCAAATTTTGGATAATCGAGCCATACGTTAAACATAAAACGGTCGAGTTGCGCTTCCGGTAAAGGATAAGTGCCTTCCTGCTCAATGGGATTTTGCGTGGCCAACACAAAAAACGGATCGTCGAGGGTGTATTTTTTTCCCATCGCTGTTACCTGTCTTTCCTGCATGGCTTCGAGCAGGTCGGCCTGTGTTTTTGGTGGTGTACGGTTAATTTCGTCGGCCAAAATAATGTTTGAAAACAGAGCGCCTTTAATGAATTTAAAATTGCGATGCTCGTCTAAAATTTCGCTTCCAATAATGTCGCTTGGCATTAAGTCGGGTGTAAACTGAATGCGGTTAAAGCTCAATCCAAGGGCATCGGCAATGGTATTCACCAACAAAGTTTTTGCCAGACCCGGCACGCCTACCAGCAAACAATGGCCTTTGCTGAAAATTGAAATGAGAACGTTTTTAATGGTGTCTTCCTGCCCCACAATAACGCGCCCTATTTCTGTGTTCAGTTGTTTGTATTTAACTACAAAGGCTTCGAGTGCTTCGGCATCATTTTTAAAATTCATAGTGTGTAAAGATAGTTATAAACGGATTAATAATTTACAGTTGAGCTCACGTTGTTTCCGGCTCTTTTGTGATGATTCAGATAAAAATAATTCAGCAATTCGTTCGTGTTCTCTTCTTCGCTTTTTGTTTTATCTATGGTGTATCCTGAACTCACAATTTCCATTTCGTTTGTTACCAGTGTTTTTGATTCTGGCACAAACACCGCACTCCACTGCTCTTCCTCGTTTTTGCCCCTGCCGGATTTGTAAACATATATTTTTCCCTTTTGGTACCTGTTGGTAGCGTTAATCGTTTTAATCAGTTGCAAACTGTCTTTACGGTTACGGTCTTTGTCGTTGTAAAGGTTGTTTAACTGTTTGTGGCTGCTAATGAGTGATTCGGCCATGATTTGTTGGGTCAGGTAATTTTTATCAAACTTATCGCTTAGTTTTTCTTTTTCGAGTTGATGGTAATAAAAAATACGCGTGAATTTATTTTTTGTGTAGTAGCCCGAAAGGGTATCGTTTATTACCACGCCGTGTTTAATCAAATTAATGGTAAGTGGCATGGCCACATCCTGCGTTTTTATTTTATTGAGTTTAGAAAAAATCTGTTTTACTTTTTCATCGCTGTTATAAAATGGTGCAAGTATGTACCCGTAATTTACCAGTGCCGGACGGCTGTAGAAATCAGCACCACGGGCATCCTTGCCGTTTTTAAATAAGGCCGTGTTGGACAATCCATCTATGCCGGCTTTGATATTTTCTGCGAGTTCTTTCACATTTTTATCGAGGTAATCAAAATTGTTGTACTCATCGCCCGACGATGGTTTGGCTGCCTGAGGATTGTAACGTTTAAGAGCCAGATTGGCATCCACCACAATGCCTTCTTTTAATGCCGCGTAACTGGCCGGTGGCAGTATTTTTTGGTTTACTAAATCAGCCATGAGCGAATACACAGCATCGCGGTACTCATCGTATTTGGTTAAAGCCAACATCGAAGGGAAAAAGTTTT
Organism: Bacteroidia bacterium; assembly: GCA_020846335.1. Classification (GTDB taxonomy): domain Bacteria; phylum Bacteroidota; class Bacteroidia; order B-17B0; family Aurantibacillaceae; genus Aurantibacillus. Next base: position 17,563 of record JADLED010000274.1, on the reverse strand, counting down.
TACACAGTTGCAACGAATCGTGGAGTACTGAAAATACATCGCCAACTGTCAGGGCATCGCCCACAAGCGGTGTTTCGGTGAGCAGCAAATTACAAAACGTGGTGTAAGAATCTTTGGTTTTTAAAAATGCGAGGCCTTTGAGCAGACACAGTTGAAGGTAAAAACTATCGGTGTAATGTTTGTAGAGGGCTTTGTAGGGTGGCAGTATTTTTTCGTTTTCGATGGTACCACCGTTTACAAACATTTGTGCCCGGGCTTCTTCGTGCACCAAATCCAAACGCTTGCTGCCAATAAATTTTACAAACTCATCGGCGTATTCTTTTTGCATGCCAAGCGAATTGCGTAACGAGAGATTGGCGGCCTGTCTTTTTACGGTATCATTGCTGCACAAATCGTCGAGCAGGGTGTTGTATTTGTTCACAAAAATATCTTTGCCCAATAAGGTATCCATGGTGGTAAAGGATTCCATAAATCCTTTGGTCCAACCTCTTAATCCAATTGTGGTATCGTAGGGGGCACAAATTTGCTGAAGGATGCCATGTTTGATAAACACCCTCAAATCAATGGCTCTTGCAGTGGCGGTGTCTTTTAAAATGCAGCGGTAAGTGTAAAGTCCGTTTTTATACCCGGTGCTTTTGTTGGTGAGTTGCAGGGTGTTGCCGCTCTTAATATTTTCGGTAAGTTTTTTTTCAATGTCCTTCTTTTCCCTGAAATCGTAATCGTTAAACTTCTCAAACGAAATGTTCACATATTCGTTGCTGGACGGCGAATAATAAAACTTGTTACCTGATTTGTATTCGTAATCGTTTTTAACGCTGTCCTTTTTTGTTTGTGTGGCCTCGTATGCTTTTGTGTAGGCCTCGTTAAAGCGACTCAGCGCATTTTCAGTCACCTCATCAATGGCCTTAAAACAATAATCGCGGTCGGTAATTTCTTTGAGCACGTTCACAAATTCAAAATCGGTGAGTTTAAATGAATTAAAAAATTCATTATTAAACCCGTTTTCTTTAGGTGCGATGCAGTAAACAAAATAATAATGCACGCCTTTAATAATTATTTTTCCATTGAGATACTGATTCTGACTGTTTTTGGCACTGAAACGAATGGCCGGCAAATTTTGTTCCTTGCTTAGTTCGTATTTAGGTGTTACCGTAAAATTGTAATTCACCAGGGTATTTTTAGCAAGTTGGTTTAATTCAAAGGTATCTTCTTCCAGATAATTAAAATCGTTGTACACCGCCTGCTTAAGGCCGTAGCTGCTTTTGGTTCCACGGTTGTAGGCATATAAATCTTCCACCAAACCTATTGAGCCACTGGCATCGTTTTTAATGTAAGAATGGTTGGCCGGTATTTTAACACTGAAGCCTTTTGTTTTAGGGCTAAAGTCAATGTTGTTGTCCGACTTCGGAGCTATGGCAATGGAGTTAAAAAATTGTTTGGCTTCGTTTCCGCTGGCATACTGGCGCTTTCCGCCGAGTTTAAACATTATCATTTCCAAATCGGTAAAATAAATCTGATAGTGTTGGTCGTCGCCACGGCGGGTGCGGTTTACCACTTCAATGCCTTTAATACCGTTGCCACCGTTAATTTCTTTTTTCTCAATAATTTTTCCGGGAATGTTTTCAAACAAGAGGCTATCCACTCTGGCCATTAATTGTTCGGTACTCACATTAAACTGCGGCCCCATGTGTTTAAGACGCACCACCGTATAAAAACTACCGTTTACCATGTCGGCATAGATGTAATATTTTAAATTTTCGATGTTAATGATGGGGTAAAGTTTTCCGGGTAAACTCAGGTTAAAGGCCGAATCGCTCACGCTTTGTTTTTGAAAGCTTACGGGTTTAACCATGACATCCAGCTCCTCACGGGTGGCGTGGCTTTTTTTAGTTACTTTGGGATAAACGGGTTCTACCGTGTAACCTTTTTTACGCAGCAATTCAATTACCCCTTCATCACCGGGCAAGTGCGCCGCACCAACACCGCTAAACAAAGTTTTTGTTTTGAGTACCGAATCAATGGTGTTTACAAAAAACACATTGCGGTCGTTAATTAAGTAACGCTGTGTGTTTTTACTACTGCTAAGTTTGCTCAGGCTGTCGAGCAAATCGAGGTTGCCTTCGCGGTAGGCATCTTCAATTTTTTGTGGGAAGGAATAAAAATTACTATAATTGTTTTGGTTAGATTCTTCCTTATCATCGGGCAGTGCTGATAAACGTGCTTTAATTTCGGATTGCGAAAAATCTTCGAGGCTAATGAGTTGTTTGTTAAGTTTTGAGGCCGATTGAAAAATAAACAAATCGATGTAGGTGCTTTCTTCAAAATTTTCGCGCGAACGGTTTTGGCGGTAAAGCAAGCCGTCGATAATATCGGGGTCGTAACTTAAAATGCCCTGCAACATTTTTTTGTCGGGAAAACGGGCATTAAAAGCTGTTCTGTAAAAATCCTGACCAAGTGCCATGTTTCGGGTTTGGTTGAGTTCCGATAGTTCGCCGGTTTTCTCCATGTTTTCGAGCCACTCGCCGGGATTTGTTTCCAAACCCACCACGTCCACACTTTTTAAGGCATCAAAAAATTGTTCAGACAGGTAATAGGCCACACGGTTGCTCACGTGCATGGTGCCGTAGAGGTAAGAGGGTTTTTTAAGATTTTTGCCGCTGATTTTCCAAAGTAATGTGGGGTATTTTTTTGATGTTTGTGAAATGCCAATCAAAGGAAGTATCAGTATCAGATAGAGGAGTTTCTTCATACAATTAAATTCATTATAAACTTAATGATTTAATTTTGGTTACAAGGGCTGCCCGGGATAATTTAATCTTTTTTTAGAATGTGGTTATGGTGGGACGTTTACAATGTTGTCTTTCCTTAAAAAATCGATTCGGGCGCCTATCGCCGATACCTGACACAGATACCTGGTTTACTCCCGTTGCCTTTAAGACCTCGAATTTCTCTGTGTTTTAATAAAATATTTTAAATGTCCCATTGATATCTTATTCGCTTTTTGTTCTACTTTATCCTTACTGACAGGCTTTGAACATTTTTTAAGGAAAGACTTTGGTACTTAATTCTTAAACTATACCTGACATAGTAAACCCAATTTAATCATAAAAAAAACCGGCAATAAATACCGGTTTAAATTTTTGTGGGTGTATGTAAGCAAATTTATCTGGAACCTAACTCACAATCTTCGGCAAACAGATTGTCTAAGGCCACCAGAGCTCTGCTTTTAATTTCCTTAATTTTTTCTTCGTTTATCTTGCTGTTAAATGCGTTGTTACGTCTAAAGTGAAGGAGCTCATTAATGGATTCCTTGGTTTCTTTAAAGTACATTAAATCAAGATAAACATCGTTGTGTTCTTCTTTTGTGTGTGTGTCCATTTTCAGGTAAGAGTGTTTCGTGTGTGTGTGTTTAATTCAGCACTCTAATTTGCTAATTTAGTTAATTACTTCAAGCAAACAAAATCAAATAATATTAACACGGCAGCGTTACTTAAATTTATCCCCTTAAAAATCAATAGGTTGAATTAGTGATCGCCTTTGGCTGCCAGGTACCTTTCGGCATCCAATGCACCCATGCAACCACTGCCTGCAGCGGTAACCGCCTGACGGTAATGTTTATCGGCACAATCGCCAACGGCAAACACACCCTCAATGTTGGTTTTGGTGCTGCCCGGCACTACTTCAATGTACCCAAGTTCGTCCATAGTCAACTGGCCTTTAAAAATATCGGTGTTTGGTTTATGGCCAATGGCTACAAAAAATCCGGTAACGTTAATTGTCTGGCTTTGGTTGGTTTCGGTGTTTTTAACCACCACGCCTTCCACACCATCTTTGCCTAAAATATCTTCGGTTACTGAATTCCAAAGCACTTCTATGTTTGGTGTATTTAACACGCGGTGCTGCATGGCCTTGCTGGCGCGCATTTCGCCTCGGCGCACAATCATGTACACTTTTTTACAAAGTTTTGAAAGGTAGGTGGCTTCTTCGGCAGCCGTATCGCCTGCCCCCACAATGGCTACTTCCTGACCACGGAAAAAGAAACCGTCGCATACGGCGCAGGCACTTACTCCACCGGCATTCATGCGCAGGCGGGTTTCATTTTCAAGACCAATCCATTTTGCGCTGGCACCTGTTGAAATGATAACCGTGTCGGCAGTAATTTCAGTACTCTCATCCACCCACAAACGTTTAGGACTTGCGTTTAAATCTGCTTTGGTAACTAGTCCAAATCGCACCTGAGTGCCAAATCGTTCGGCCTGAGCTTTTAAATCTTCCATTAGTTCGGGGCCTGTAATGCCCTTTGGATAGCCTGGAAAATTGTCCACTTCGGTGGTTTCGGTAAGTTGTCCGCCGGGTGTCATGCCGGTGTATAATACTGGTTTAAGGTCGGCACGTGAGGCGTAAATAGCGGCAGTGTAGCCTGCGGGACCTGATCCTATAATCAGGCAATGAATATGTTCTGGTGTGGTTGACATAATAGAATAATTTAGGCCTCAAAGGTATCAGTTGCTTTACAAATACCTTCTAATTGCGGCTTCTTTTTTTAACAATTTGTGAGTTGTATGGAATGGAGGCTACTACGCTTAGTTAAAGCTGGAGAGGCGACAAACCGTTTGAATGAAAAGTTAAACTAACTTTTAAATAAAAAGATGGATTTTCTAAAGATACCTCTTTAATTATTTTAGTATACTCACGGTAAATCAAACCCAATTATTTTGGTTCTTGCGTTGGAAATTTACTCATGTCCATATAAAAAATCTCCCAGGTGTGTCCGTCAAAATCTTCAATGGTGCGTTGTTGCATAAAACCGTAATCTCTTATTTCGTGAGGTTCTATGCCTCCGGCTTTAAGTCCGTTCTCCATCATGGTATTCATTTCCTCAACACTGCTCAATGATAGCGAGAAAAGCCCTGCCAATGCCGACTTTGTATCTGCCAAGGGTTTGGTGGCAAAGGTTTTAAATTTTTCGTGCGATAAAATCATCAAAAAAATATGTTCGCTCCAAACCATGCATTTTCCCTTGTCGTCAGAAAACTGTGGATTGTTGGTAAAGCCGAGGGCGGAATAAAAGTCCATTGATTTTTGAGGGTCGTTTACCGCCAGGTTAATGAAGATTTGTTTTGACATGTTTTTTATCGTTAAACTTTTTTGAACTTTCAATTTTGAACTTTCAATTTTGAACTTTCAATTTTGAATCCTAAACTTTGAATCTTGTTTTAATGCGAAAGATAAAATTTTATTCTGATTGATTTTATGTTACGGTTCAATAACAGCCCTCTTCATTGAAATTAATCCTGATAAAAATACCATTATTTAAAATAACACGCGGCATCCGGGTCGGTATCCTTTATGTTATTTGCCCAGTCGTAGCATTTTTTCTGACCTTTGTTCCAGGTATCATTCACCGCCAAATCCTCACGGGTACCATTCGATAAGCTGCAATAACACACGCGTTCTTTTTACAACTGCAAAATGCGGCAAAGCACAGTATTGGTAGAATAATTTTGGATATCATGATGTTCTACCAAAATTACAATAATTATTGAATTATCAAACGAATTTTGCGTGAATCATTAATTACAAAATACCTTTAAGTTGGTAATTGACAGCAGCCGGTAGCCAAAATAATTTAGTGTTTTTCAGAATACAATTGTTTAATGAAATCCTTTACCGATAAAGGGTTTCGTCCTATCAAATTTTTCAAATCCGATCCTGTTACATCCAATTCTCCCTGAGATTGTGCCACCGCAAAAGCTGTAAAAATTCCAATAACCTCTTGTGGTACCTGATATTTAGTTAAAGTATCTGTGTATTCGGCAACTGTTGGCGAAATATAGTTAATTTGTTTATGTGCGATTTCTGAAATGGTGTTTGCAATGTCATCATAAGTAATGGCTTTGGTATTCACAAAGTCATATACTTTTCCTTCGTGGCCTTTACCAATTAATACTGCGGCGGCGGCCTCTGCCATTTCTGAACGCAACACTGCACTCAGTGAACCCTTTTGAGCGGGCACATAAATTACACCGGTTTCCAAAACTTTTTCACCCAAAAAGGCAGGCACAAAATCCATGTAAAGATTATTTTTTAAAATGGTGTAAGACATGCCACTTTCTTTTATCCATTTTTCGGTTTGCAAATGCGCCTGCGCCACCATCCATAAAGGCGATGCCTCGGTTTCATTTTTGCGCTGAAAGCTTGTGTAAACAATGTGTTTAACTCCTGCTTCCACAGCAGCCTTAACCACATTTTGGTGTTGCAAAAGTCGTTTGCCAATATCGCTGGCAGACACAAAAAGTAATTTATCCACGTTCTTAAAAGCGTTTAAAAGCGAGGCGTAATTATCGTAATCGCCAATGGCGGTTGCCACGCCAATTTTTTCAAATTCGTTGGCCGCTTGCTCATGTCGCACCAAGGCAGTGATTTGATTGGCCTCAAGGCCGCTTTTTAATAGAAATTGAATGGTGGCACTTCCAAAATGCCCGGTTGCTCCTGTTACTAAAATCATTTTTTTTCTGTTTTAAGTTAAATTATATACATTTGTTACGCAAAGTAACTAATTATAGTTTTTAAAAGTAACATGTTACCTTTTGGTAACTTATTAAATAGTGGTAACAATATGGTAACCAAAGTGAGAAAAAGCAAAGAAATTAAATGCCCTGTAACGGCGATGCTCGAATTAATTGGTGGAAAATGGAAACCCATTATTCTTTATTGCCTGCGCTCGGAAACCAGACGATTTGGTGAGATTGCCGCACGTATTCCAAGCATCTCGAGAAAAGTTTTAACCGAACAACTAAAGGATTTAGAAGAGGATGGTTTGGTGCATAGGGTCCAGTACAATGAGATTCCTCCAAGGGTTGATTATTCGTTAACCGAGCTCGGAAAAAGTCTGGCCCCTGTGTTGAATGAAATGGAAAAATGGGGACTGGAAAAATTAGTTAAAAGGAAGGCCTGACACCTTCCAATTTTACTTTATCCGAAAGCAATTGGGGATGCCATTTGTTCCGAATTGTGGTATCACTTTATTTGCTCACCTAATTTCCAAAACTCACCGCTATCACCTGAATTTTTCTTTCCGATGCGGCAGAAGGGCTGTAAACCGAATTCCGTTTATCCTTTAAATCATCGCTGGCCTTGCTTTCGCTCAATTCGCCAACGTCCATTTCGTCGAAAATAATTTTTCCCTCGCCCGGTGTATTGTTATCAATGTATCTTACAAACCAACCGTCGTGTACCTCGTTAAAATAATTTCGCAAACTGCTCACCCGGCGTTTGGCCAAATTGATGTTGTAGTCTGAACTGGCCAATGGGCTGCAATAACCCTTAAAGGTAATGCGCACGGTTTCGCCGTTCTGAAGCACTTTTTGCAGCATGTCGATAAAACGGTTCAAATGGTTAAATCCAGCGGTAAGGCTATCTGCAAAAAAAGTATTAATGTCGTTAATGGCTGTCTTGCGCTCTTCTCCATTCAAACCCTTGGCAAATTTATCTGCGTATTGACCCAATAACTCCTTATAGTCTTCGTAAGTTTCTTGGTAGTTTTTGGTGGTACTGGTAAGTTTGGTGCGCGGATTAGGTTCGTCGTTATGAAAATAGAGGGTTAATGGTACCAGCAATTTCATTTGTTCTTTTAATGCCACCACGGTGTCCTTTTTCACAATTGGAGGCCCGTCACATACTTTGGTTGGTGTTGATATGGATTTTGGAGTGAAGCTGTAAATATCGTTACAACAATTAAGCTTTCCCTCAAACATAGAACCTACACGGTTGCTGGATAAATAAATTTTGTTACCCGTTTTACTTACCGAATAATAAATATCGTTGTAACTGCTATTGATGGGATAGCCGGCATTTTCAGGTTCAGAAAACTGATTGTTGCTTAAGCTGCTTTTAAAAATATCAAAGCCGCCCAAACCTTTGTGGTAGGTGCTGCTAAAGTAGAGCTGGTTACTTTCGTTGATGTACCAGGGGCTTAGTTCATCATCGGGGGTGTTTATTTTTTTTCCGGCATTAACCGGTGTTTCAAAACTGCCATCGCTTTTTTGCATGGCGTACCAAATGTCCATTCCTCCTTCTCCTCCTGCACGGTTGCTCGAAAAAAACAGTGCCGGTTTTCCGTCCACCCGACCAAAATTGGCTTGTGTGGTGCTCGCGCCGTCCTGATTAATGGGAGCTTCCATTTTAACAGAGGGTTGCCATTTACCATCTTTAAAATTGCTGATATAAAGTTCGCAACTAAATTCGCTTGCATTTAAAGCCTTGCAACGGGAAGTGATAATTTGTTTGTAATCGGCACTAAAACAGGTGTTGGCGTTGTTTGTACGGGGATTGTTAAAGCTGGTATCGAGGAGTTTTGCTTTTTGCCATTTGCCGTTGCGAATTTCTACTTTATAAATTTTATTGTAAACCCTTGTGGTGTCTTCTCCCTTTGGGTCAAAGCCCCGAAGTGAGGAGAAATACAAACTGCTGTCTTTTTCGAAAGCGGCATATTCGCTGGCTTTGGTATTTACAGGGCCGGCGGGATGATCGCTTACCAAATTGAGCGGGCTGGCAATGAGGCGTTCGGCCAAATCGCAGGCTTCGAGTTCGAGTTTGGCTTTGGTGTTATAATAGGCGTGGTTTTCGTCCTTTAATTCGAGTTTTAAAAATTTAGCAAACCACACTTTTGCCTCTTTGTACTTTTGTTTGTTTTTAAGTAGTTGCCCCATCCAATAATATGCCAGTGGGTATTTGTTTCCTTTGTCGGAAGCCGCCAGTTTACCATAAATTTTTATGGCCACGTCGGTATCGTAGTTGAGACGGCAGGCTTCGGCATAGCCAAATTTTATTTTATTGCTGCTGTCCTTTTTATAAAGTTGATGGTAATATTGTTGGGCCACATACCAGTCTTTTTTAATTACCGCCTCTTTGGCACCGGCAATTAATGCCCAACGTTTTTGAGCCTTATAAGCCATTGGCAATAAGAGAATCAACGCAACGAGGTATGTACTTTTAAGCGCTTTCAATTTTATTTACATAAACACCGGACAGGCTCTTCTTTTAGGTACCAAAGCCGGTTTGCTTTTAAACACATAATTAATAAACAATTCAAAAGCGCCGCGGCGGTTGGTGGCGGGTGTAAAATTACTGATGTTAACATCGTAGGCAATGCCACTCTGCAAAGTGCCACGGTTATAACCAAAGCGGATAATGGCTGCATCGCGGGCCCTTAAACAAACACCACCCAATATGGATTGATTTTCGTCCTTATTGATATAGTACTTCAATGCCAGGTAAGGAATTAACTCGGAGTTTTTGCCTTGTTTGGTAAAAAGTCCTTCTGCCACAAAATCGGTTTTGTAATTAAGCGGTGTGGTATAAGCCAGGCAATTAATTATTTTTAAATCAAGACGACTAAGATCGTTGCCCTGATAGGTAATAACGGGCCTGCTGATGTGATTAACACCAATGGCGTAGGTATAGCGATGCTTGTGTTTGTGCACGTATTGAATAACAGCACCGGTATTAAAATCAACAAAATTTTTGCGGGTAAATCCAAAGCCTTCGCCGGTTGAAAGTGTTTTATCGAAGGTAATGCCGTTGAACTGACTATCAAAAGTCATTTTAGAATAATCGAAACCCACCGAGCAAAATCCAACGTTGGCGCCAAGGGTCATAATCAACGAACTGTCGGGTCGGGCCAGATAAATGTAACTTGGGTTCACATAAAATTGTGTGGTGCCATAACTGGCGGCTCCTGCCTTATCGTTATTAAACAAAATGCCCAATCCCAGCATGTCTTTTTTCATTGATGGGGGTTTTAAACGCATTTCGCCATGCATGCTAAAGGTGGAATACGACACAGGAACACTCGACCATTGACTGCGGTAAATGGCTCCCACACGGTAATCGCCGTTAAACAAACCTGTGTAGCCCGGACTTAGGTTAAGCAAAGAGCCATTGAACTGCGAAAAGTGAATATCCTGTGCGAAACCGGCTGCGGCAAACAGCACCAGGCAAAAGAACAGTATTGGTTTACAAGGCTTAAACACAGTAAGGTATAATAACAAATATAGTAAAAATACGCTGGTTTAATAAAGCTATTAAAGCCATCGGACAAATTTAGTCTCTATTTGATAGTACTTTGAGAATGTATTTCGCTGTTTAAAACCCACTATCTTATAAACAACCAGTTTCGGCAGAATGCTTAAATTTGCAGCACAAAAAAAATTTATATGGCAACCGATAATTTTCAGGCTCACGATTACTACTTAATGGATGAGCTTTTAAGCGACGAACACAAATTAATACGCGACACTGCCCGTGCATGGGTGAAAAAAGAGGTTTCTCCTGTGGTGGAAGAAGCCTGCCAAACCAACACTTTTCAAAAACAGTGGATTAAAGGCCTTGCCGAAATTGGTGCTTTTGGCCCATATATCCCTACCGAATATGGCGGACCGGGATTGGATCAGATTTCCTATGGCCTAATAATGCAGGAATTGGAACGTGGTGATAGCGGTTTACGCTCTACTGCGTCCGTACAAAGTTCTTTGGTAATGTTTCCAATTTTTACTTATGGTAGTGAAGAACAAAAACGCAAATATCTGCCTAAACTGGCTACCGGCGATTTAATGGGATGTTTTGGTTTAACCGAGCCCGACCATGGTAGCAACCCTGCCGGAATGATTACCAACTTTAAAGATGCCGGCGATGGCAAACACGTTATTTTAAATGGTGCCAAAATGTGGATAAGTAATTCACCTTTTGCCGACATTGCCGTGGTGTGGGCCAAAGACGAGGCAGGTGACATCAGAGGTTTGGTGGTAGAAAGAGGCATGGAAGGTTTTACAACACCCGAAACACACGGTAAATGGAGCCTACGCGCCAGTGCCACCGGCGAATTGGTGTTTGACAATGTAAAAGTGCCGAAAGAAAATATTTTCCCAAACATTAAAGGTTTAAAAGGTCCTTTGGGATGCCTTAACAGCGCCCGCTTTGGTATTGCCTGGGGTGTAATTGGTGCTGCTATGGATTGTTACGACAGTGCACTGCGTTATAGCAAAGAGCGCATTCAGTTTGGCAAACCAATTGGTGCTTTTCAGTTGACACAAAAGAAACTGGCCGAAATGATTACAGAAATTACCAAGGCACAATTGCTCACCTGGCGCCTGGGTGTATTAAAAAACGAACACCGCGCCACGCCTGCTCAAATAAGCATGGCCAAACGTAACAATGTGCACATGGCCTTAACCATTGCCCGCGAAGCCCGCCAGATACACGGTGGCATGGGCATTACCGGCGAATACCCGATTATGCGCCACATGATGAATCTGGAAAGTGTGATTACCTACGAAGGCACACACGACATACACCTGTTAATTACAGGCATGGATGTGACAGGCTTTAATGCTTTTAATTAATTGTAAAGTTTATATAGAAAGCCGGGTTAGAAAAATCTAATCCGGCTTTTTTTATTTATAAATGGGGAATGCCTTAACTACATGTATGTAATTGTTTTTTTTTTGAACCAAAACTTTTTATCTGTTCAACAGAATTTGAATTGATGCCGAGCCGAGAACATAAATTGGCATCAAAATCTTTTGTGTTGCCTTGCATCGTTCTTAAAATATTTATCAATTAAATGCTATTTTTTATTGTTTATCAATAATTATTTATTATTTTTGCCTCATAAATCGCATCGATATGGAAATTAAAATCACCACCTCACAGATTCTGAAAGTGCTTTATGTTCTTTCCTGGATTATTTTTATTGGCCTCTGCATTGAAGCGGGAGGAATTTTGTTTAATTTCTTTTATACCCTTCTTGTAAATCCAATGGGTTCACAAATGTTTTGGAAAGACGTGAACCTATTGAGCCTATACGAATATGACAAAGGTTATTTTATAACCGAAACCCTGCTCATGAGCATTGTTGCCATTATGCAGGCCATTCTTTTTTATTTAATTGTAAAAATTCTGCACAACAAAAAACTCAATTTTACGCAACCCTTTAATTTTGAAATGAAACGCTTTGTTTCCAATGTTTCAAATCTGGCAATTGGCATTGGCATATTTTCTCACTGGGGAGCCGAAAACACCAAACGAATGGTGGCAAAGGGAGTGATTATGCAGGATGTGGATACACTTGGTTTGGGAGGTGCCGATGTATGGCTGTTTATGGGCATTACGCTTTTTGTGATTGCGCAGATTTTTAAAAGAGGGGTGGAAATTCAAACCGAAAATGATTTAACCATTTAAGCCATGGCCATTATTGTTAATTTAGATGTGATGATGGCAAAAAGAAAAATGTCGTTAAACGAATTATCTGAAAAAGTTGGTTTAACACTTTCCAATTTGTCGATTCTTAAAACCGGGAAAGCCAAAGCCATTCGTTTTTCAACGCTGGAAGCCATTTGCAAAACTCTGGATTGCCAACCTGCTGATATTTTAGAATACAAGGCAGATTAAGAGAATTACCTCCGGTTTTGTTTTGCTGAATTCCTTTACGAAAAACTTTAGCACCTGTTTTTAATTGCATGGTGCGTGTGATAATCACATGGTTGTTTGTTTTAGAGCAACTAAAGCTTCACCCCAATCACACACACATCGTCCACCTGCTCCAGGGCGCCTTTCCAAAGCTCAAATTCACGGTCAATCAAACCTGACTGTTGTTGCATGCTTAAACTGCTATGGCTTACTAAAAAATCGGAAAACTGTTTGTATTTGTATTTTTTACCTTTTGCTCCACCAAACTGATCGGCAAAGCCATCGGTAAATAAATAAAAAATGGTGTTGGCACTGTATTCTATTTCGTGTGTGGTAAAGGCTTTTGGGTTTTCGGTTTTGCCAATGGGCTGCTTGTCGGCCTTGATTTCATGCAGCACATTATTGCTCACATACCAAAGTGGATTATTGGCGCCGCTCCAGTACACTTTTTTATTCATTGTGTCAACACACAACAACGAAATATCCATGCCATCTTTTACCTCGCTGGTACTTTTTTCAAAGGTTTCTAAAACCAGTTCTCGTGTTTTATCCAGTATTTTTCCTGTTTGAGTTAACTGAAATTCTTTAATGGTGCGGTTTAAGGCATTGCTGCACACCACCGAAACCATGGCTCCCGGTACACCGTGGCCCGTGCTGTCGGCAGCGGCTATAAAAAACAAATGCTTTACTTTTTCGGCCCAGTAAAAATCGCCGGCCACCAAATCTTTGGGTTTATACAAGATAAAATTATCGGGCAGGTGTTGGTTTACAAATTCCTGAGGCGGCAATATGGCTTCCTGAAGGCGTTTGGCGTAAGTGATGCTTTCAATTATTTCTTTTTGTTTTTCTTCCACTAAATATTTTTGTTCTTCCACTTCCAGCTTCTGCTCTTCAATAATTTCCTTTTGATGCTTCAACACTTTGTTGGCTTGTTTGCGTAAATAGTTGCTTCGGATTACAAAAAACACCAGCACAAAAAACGCCAGAATTACCAACACAAAATAAATAATGGATTGTCGGGTATCGCTGAGTTCAGAGTCTTTGGCATTCAGCAATTCCATGCCCTTTGCGTTTTCCTTCTGTAGTTTCGAAATCTCTTCACGCTCTTTAATAGCGGCATATTTGGTGTTTAATTCCGAAATACGACTAAAGAGTGCCGTGTTTAAATGTTTGTCGCCCGAATTAATAATATCTGTAAGTACCTGGTACTCGGCATTTTTTATTTCGTATTGCAGGTTGGTTAGGGTATTAAACACATACAACAAAGGCATGTTGTTAAAATGCGTCATCTCCCAACTTACCGGTTCACCGTTTTCGTCGGTGTAATTATCGGTATTCAGGTTTAAGCCTTCTTTTATTATGGATCTGTTTTGTTCTGCCACCAAATTCAACAATGAGTCGCGACAGGAATTAAGCACTGTCTTTAACTGAGAGGCCGAATACTTGTCTTTGTTGGGATTAAATTGATTGCCGATTAATACTCCGGTTGGCACATCCACCTGAACAGCGTTTAGAATATTTATCGCACTGATGGTATCGGCCTGTGCTTCCGGAATATTATCGCCCACAGCCACCAAATGTGTTTTGAGGCTCTGAATGTGTTGATTGGCCGAATCGCTAATTGCCTTTAGTTGGCTTATTTTTAGGAGGAGGCCAGCACCATTATCGGCTGAGGCGCCATTAATACTGGCATATAATTGCTTGTTGCGCGAATTTGCTGCCCTAAGTGCCTGCTCAGTATTTAGTCCATGCTGCAAAACGGTATCAATTTTAATTCTTCCACTCCCTGAATTCATAAGCGAGCCCAGTGAATGGCAGAAAAAATACATGACCAATAACAGGTTGTGCGATTTTACAAGACTTGATTTTGAATTCACCAGTAAATGGTACAAGGCATATGGAATAACGATTATGACCAGTATGCCATTGTTGAATAAATAAAACACGCCGGAACCCGGCCAGTGCATGATTTTAAATAAGAAGCCAACCGAGAAAAAAAACAAAATTAATCCCTGCACAAACAACACCACCTTTTGCCTTTTGTTTTCTTTGGTTTTCCAACTCTCAACCACAAACAACGGCAGGTAAAAAAAGCCAAACACAAAGGTACCTATCATTAGTAGCAGTGCGGCTGCCGGGTAGTGCATCACCTTAAACACCTGGCCTAAAAGTGTTGGCACGATTGAAAGCCACATGAGGACATTTAATATTTTAGATGGTTTGCCAGCCTGAAAATGCATGGAACTAATTTTAGAATAAATATAAGTATTCAATTGGATTTTTTAGAAAGTACTGCAATCTTTCAGAAATCTATTCAACCCCAAACTCGTTCCGTTTGATTTTTAAACTATTGGAACACGTGAATTCACCAACTACGTTTCGCTACTCCCGCACAAGCGTGATACTCGATGTGACAGAGGCAGATGTGTTTGGGTGTTTTGTTGCGATAGCAGAGAAATGTATTGAGAACTGACACTGGGTGGATGCATCGAAACACGTCTCGATACGCCGCGCTAACGCTACGCTACTCGACGTGACAGAGGCAGATGTGTTTGGGTGTTTTGCTGCGATAGCAGAGAAATGTATTGAGAACTGACACTGGGTGGATGCATCGAAACACGTCTCGATACGCTACGCTAACGCTACGCTACTCGACGTGACAGAGGATGGTCTATCGAGTTTTTCGCAGCGATAGCAGAGAAATGTATCGAGAACTGATATTGGGTGGATGCATCGAAACACCTCTCGATACGCTACGCTACTCGACGTGACAGAGGCAGGTGAGTTTGGGTGTTTTGCTGCGATAGCGGAGAAATGTATTGAGAACTGATATTGGGTGGATGCATTGAAACACGTCTCGATACGCTGCGCTACTCGACGTGACAGAGGATGGTCTTTCGAGTTTTTTGCAGCGATAGCAGAGAAATGTGTTGAGAGCTGACATGAAGTGGATTCTTATTGTCTTTTCGAAAATGCAATTCAGTATTTTTTTATGTTACTTTTTCTTAGTCAATCCTTCGGCTACCGCTCAGGATAAGCAGTCGTTTCCATTTTCTATAAAAACATCGAAATAGGCGTTCGCACACGCACTCTAATACTTTCTCATAAACTTTCCGCTCCTTATTACATAAGTCACACCTTCCAGACTCACTTCATCACCCTCGCGGCGTTTGCCCAAATCTTCCAACTCTTCTTCCATGGTGCTAATGGATCCGCCGGTTTTTCTTGCCAATTCCAAATATTGCGGATTAACCGGCGATTTAATGCCGTAACAATTTGTGCCGCATACAATTACTTTAACCGGCAACTTCACCTCTGCCATCATCGAATAATCGCGCATATCGGCCCAGTTATCCACCAGCATTACCACCTCTTTGCATTCAGGGTATTGTTTCACGCCCTTAAGCAAGGCCTCAATGTTGTTCTCCGGGGTATCGCCGCCAAAACCACCCGCCATGCAGCGGTAAGCGTGTTTGGCAATGGTGTCCACCGCATTGGTTTTAAACAAATACACACCGCCCACATTACCCATGCGCTTGAGATGGTCGGCGGTTGAATCGCCATCGTTAAAAAACGAAAACCCAAGTTTGCGGGTGTTGTTGTTCATATAAAGCCATTGCAACAATTGCATGTAGTAGGGCGACATGCTTCCGGTAAAATCAACGGCTACCAGCTCGTCCCTGAACTTAATGTGTTTTCTGAATACGTGGTGAAAACTGGTGTCTCTTGAACGGGGATTTTTAATATCCCCAAGAAGCGTTGCTGCTGTGGCAGGCGTGTAGGCAGGTACTTTTAAATATTTAATCACAATGCCGTGAAAGAGTTTTTTGGCATCGTCTTCGGTGGCATAACCGAGCTGCTCCACGTATTTCCATTGGGTGAGCGATTGTGTGAACACCTCGGGGCACAAAAAAAACAATTCGGTGAGGCGCTTGCGGTTTAATAAATCCTGCACGTCCTGCTTCTGGTAATCGGTATAAACCACTTCCACACTAATGATGTTGCAACCCACTTCGCGCAGTACGCTGGCGGCTTCGGGGTTCATAATTTCGGAATCGCCATATTTCATTTTCAGTGCCACGGTTTTTATGGCTTCGTTTTCGTCTTTTGGATGCAGGTGATACACCCGTTCTTTGGTGGTATCCACCCTCAGGCTAAAGTGCACGGTAACCGGCATTTTGCGGGCCTGAGCAAAGGTTTGAAGGTTTAAAATAAGGGTAAAAGCAAGCAGGACAAAGCGCATTGCAATAATTTTTTGCAGAATCGCAGGTATAAAATGCCTCATGTGTAGTAGTTGTTTGTTGTTTTCAAATGTAGAACGTTTAAGTGGCTTAAAAGTTACAGATGGAGGAGAATTTACACTAAAAACCGCATCTCCGATTACGGAGTTAAAAATAATTCGGATTATTTCGGACTTTGACGAAAGTCAATGAGGTTAATTCATACCAGGTGGATTTATAAGGCTCAGATAACAAATTATACAGTACTGAGCTAATAGATTTTCTTACTTATACAAATGCCGCAACTTTTGAGCTTAAACCTAAAGCCTTTAGAACACTGCAATCACGCAAGTAACACTTTATCTATCACCCCTGCCTTTTGTCCAGGTACTCTAAGCTATGGTAATTTCACAAAACAAAAAACCCCGCAGGATAACCTGCGGGGTTCTGTTTATTCAATTAAGAATATTAGTCTTTAATGATTTTAACCACTTCAACATTTTTGTTTGACTGGATTTTTACATAGTAAATTCCATTAGCCAAATTGCTGATGTTGATGTTTACTTTTTTATCAGTTGAATTGCTGCTGGCAACTATTCTACCGGTAACGTCGCAAACTTCAACAGTTTTGTCGGCATCATTGCTAAATTCAATGGCAAACATTCCGTTGCTTGGATTTGGAGAAACCTTAACACCGTTGGCAGTGCTGATTTCGTTTAAGCCAACACAAGCGTTTACTGCTAGTGCAAATGTGGTATTGCCAGTACAACCATTGTTGTCAGTTCCCATAATGGTGTAAGTAGTGCTGGCATTAGGACTAACCACAACGCTTGAACCAATTAATAAATTGGCAGCAGACGACCAGGTATAAGTGT